>JANQHL010000022.1 GCA_028277085.1 Flavobacteriaceae bacterium | reverse complement strand
TTTGTTACCAACGTTGAAAATGCCCCATATGACCCTGAAAACACGTTAAACTACGAGGCAGGGATCAAAACCAACTTGTTGGAAAATCGCTTAAAACTCAATCTAACGGGCTTCTATATCAACTACACAGACCAACAGATCTTTACCATAATTGACCTCGCTAATTTTGATTTTGGCACGGATAACATTGGAGAATCCCGAAGTTATGGTGTAGAACTGGAAAGTCAATGGGCCGCCACTAAAAATCTTAATTTTACCTTAAACCTGGGGTACCTAAATACCGAGATTACGGACTATACCGCACCTAGTCCCACAACTCTTGAAGAAGTAGATTTTTCGGGTAATGACCTGCCCAACTCTCCCGAATTTAACGGAAATCTGAATGTTAATTATATCCAACCGTTAAATAAAAAAATCAATTTGGAGGCCAGCGTAGATTACAATTACCAATCCGACATGTTCTTTGATTTTGGACAATTTCCATCACCGGAGTTGCCCACTGCGGAAAATCAGTTGCTCCAGGAGGCCTATGGGATCTTAAACGGTAGAATGGGTATTACCTCAAAGCATTTGGATGTATTTGTTTGGGGAAAGAACATCACGGACGAAGTGTATTTTAGTTATGGGTATGGCATTGGCGGTTTTAATGCCTTAACTTTTGCATTGCCGCTAACGTATGGTGCCACGGTAACCGCAAAATTTTAAGGTGATGAAAATACTTACCTATGTCCTACGGTTGCTGTTAGCTTTTATCTTCATCTATGCGGGTATTGAGAAGTTATTCTTACCCTATGATCCCTCGATATTTCCTGCGGATGCCGCCGAAGCGGACCCCTTATTTTTTACCTATTACGATTTACTTCAGAGTTCCGGCTACCTCTATTTTGTAGGCTTTTTTCAACTCCTGTGTGGTCTCCTCCTTGTCTTTAAGCGGACCTATCTGTTGGGGAGTATTATGTTGGTCCCTCTGATGCTCTGCTTGTTGATGACCCATGTGCTTTTTTCAAAATACCTGCCCTTTATTCTTTTCGATACTGCAATGTTAGCCCTCAACCTTGTTTTACTTTTTGGAAAGTATAAGGAATGGAAACCTATCGTACTGCAACCCCAAAATACACTATTCTAATGTCTCGACTTTTTCTGGAAATAGCCTTCATGTTTTTCTGGTTAGGGTGTTTCCTTATCCGGTTCCCTTTTGCCCAAAAGAACAAGAAAAACAAAGTTGTCGAAGACCAAAAAACCACCAAAGAGAAGGGGTTATTGGGACTAACCCTTTTAGGAATGATGCTATTACCCCTAATGTACGTGTTCACGCCCTGGTTGGATTTTGCCAATTATACGCTTCCCGGATTTTTGAATCTTTTGGGTATCGCTCTTATCCTTCCTACCCTTTGGCTTTTCTACAGGTCGCATAAAGATCTGGGGCGTAACTGGTCCGCTTCCCTGGAACTGCGTGAAGAGCACACCTTAATCACCGAAGGAGTGTACAAGAATATCAGACATCCGATGTACACCGCAATATGGTTATGGGTAATACTACAGGCCTTGATGCTTCAGAACTACATTGCAGGCTTAAGCGGTATTGTTTCATTTGGATTACTGTATTTCCTTAGGGTCAATGAAGAGGAAAAAATGATGGAACAGCAATTCGGTGAAGCGTACATAGCCTACAAGAAGAAAACCAAACGATTAATCCCAAATGTTTTTTGAATGGAGACGAAAACAGAAGACTTTGCCCTATTTGAAAGTGATCGAGCAATCAACTACGATGCTTTTGTAAAAGAATGGATTCCCAATTATGGGTATTTCATGTCTATTTTTCCAAATCTTTTGGCAAATGCTCCTGAAAAAACAATGTTAACGGTTGGGTGCGGTACCGGTAACGAGATGTTGGCCTTGAAAACGGCAGATAGGGCTTGGTCAATTACGGGAGTGGACCCCTCTCTGGAGATGATACAAATAGCCCAAAAAAAATTGGCTTCCTATGAAAATATCCGATTCTTTGAAGGCGAGGTAACCCAACTCAAAAGCAGAGCTCGATACGGCGCCGCTTCACTCATTCTGGTATTACACTTCATCAAATACCCGTACAAAAAACTATCGCTGTTAAGAGCGATTCAAAAACGACTGAAACCGGGTGCACCTTTTATCATCATGGGAATATTTGGTAACAAAGCACAGTTACGCAGAAATCTGAACGTATTGCGGGCTGTGCTACCCCATACCCTAACAGCATCAGAAATAGAGGAGCGGATAACTCGAATAACGAATTCCCTGCATCGAACCTCGGAAGAAGAACTGGAAAAGCTAACGGTTAAAGCAGGTTTTGAAAAACCAACCCGCTTTTTTCAAACCACAATATACAGCGCTTGGATAACTAAAAAACCAACAACATGAAACTTACAATTCAACATCTGTCTAAAACCTATCCTAATGGGGTACAAGCCTTAAAAGATGTATCCCTGACCATTGGAAAAGGGATGTTTGGCCTGTTAGGCCAAAACGGCGCCGGGAAATCAACGCTCATGAGAACTATCGCAACACTGCAGGACCCGGATACAGGTGAAATCGATTTTAACGGGATAGATATCTTAAAAAATCCCGAAGCATTAAGAAGGGTATTGGGATACCTTCCTCAGGAATTTGGCGTCTATCCTAATGTTTCCGCAAAAGAATTATTGCTTCATATCGCAGATATGAAAGGGATCACCCAAATGGGGGAACGCAACGATCAGGTCGAAGCACTGCTACAGCGGGTTAACCTTTATGATGTAAAGGATAAAAAACTAGGCGGGTACTCCGGCGGAATGAAACAGCGATTTGGCATTGCCCAGGCACTACTTGCGCATCCACAGTTAATTATTGTGGATGAACCCACCGCAGGTTTGGATCCGATGGAACGCAATCGGTTTTACAACCTGTTATCAGAGTTGGGCGAAAATTCAGTGGTGATTCTGTCTACCCATATTGTGGAAGACGTGAGCACCCTATGCAACGATATGGCCATAATTGGTAATGGTGAGGTCTTACTCACCGGAAGCCCCATGGAAATAGAAACTTCTCTAAATGGTAAAGTATGGGAGAAGCAAATCAACAAATCGGAATATGCAAGCCATCGTGAGAAATACAAGGTCATTTCAAATCATTTCCATTTAGGAAAAATGTTAATTACCGTAGTAGCTGATGATATGCCGGATGGTGATTTCTACAAAAAAGCACCGGAATTAGAAGACGCCTATTTTAACCTTTTGTTTGACCGCCAAAGTGTGATGTCATGATAGGAAAAATAATTATCTACGAGTTAAAAAAGCGCTTTACCAGTTGGATGACCTTGCTCTTCATTGTTATGCTTATCTTCCAGGGCTTTTGGTATACCAAAGGGTATTTTGATTACTATCCCAATGACGGTTTATTAATGAACGCCACCGCAGTCAGCTATATGAACCTTTCTGCCTGCGGTATGCTAATGATCATTATAGTAGCTATTGTTACCGGAACTTCTTTGCACAAGGATTTACAGTATGGAACAGGCCAATGGATGTATTCCCTCCCCGTTAATGAGAAGTCATTTTATATTGGCCGCTTTCTTTCCTCGTTTTTCTACAATGTACTCCTGGCTCTGGGCTATGTCCTTGGTATTGCCCTATTGCCTTACGGAGGGCTTGCCGAAGCGGAGCGTTTCGGTCCTATCCCGTGGGGGCAACTATTTCAAGGATTCTTTTTGTTGACCGTTCCCAATCTATTTTTGTTGACCTCACTATTCTTCCTGGGTTTGGTACTGACCCGTAAACTGGCCACCGGATATATTACCATATTTGGAACCGTAATCATCTTTTTATTGATGCAAACCGTTTCTGAAGGTTCAGGGATTACTCCGGGACTGGCCATTGGTGACCCTTTTGGCTATGTGGCCACAGACGGGGTAACGGGGCAAATGTCATTGGCAGAACGCAATTTTAGTTATCTACCCATTGAAGGTTATCTACTGACCAATAGGATATTGTGGTTAAGTATTGCCCTGGTTGCTTTTTTGATATCCTACTTTACGTTTAACTTCAAATCTTTTGGAAACAAGGGAAGTTCTCAGAAAAAAACCCTCCGACAGGTATATACCGTTCCAACCGAGAACCTGAAAACAACCTTGGTACCGCATTTGTCGTTTACAAACCGTGATTTTATCAAAAAGTTGTGGTCCTTGGCAAAATTGGAGTTCCGGAATATTATACGACCGGTTTCCTTTAAAATTATCATAGGGGTTATTATTTTGATGGAGGCCCTACAATTCCTAATGTGGAACGCCAGCTTTTATATCGGTCCAACCATGCCTTTAACCTCTACCATGACCTTGTTCCGTTTATCTTTTGGGGTTTTTATCATGATGCTTATTATTATTTGGTCTGGAGAGCTGTTCTTTAAAGATCGTGTGGTCAAAATAAGCGCGATTACGGATGCT
>JANQHL010000016.1 GCA_028277085.1 Flavobacteriaceae bacterium | reverse complement strand
TTTTTCCAGTTTCAGGAAAGAGAATAAACTATCGGATTTAAAATAATGGCAGCTATTAAAGTTATTATACCCGCCTTCAACGAAGCGGACTCTATTGCCAAAGTTATTGCTGACATCCCTTCCAGTGCATCAGAGATAATCGTGGTGAACAACAATTCTACGGACGCAACCGCCGAAGTTGCTCAAAAAGCTGGTGCCACAGTGTTAACCGAAAACCGTAAGGGATATGGTTTTGCCTGCCTAAAAGGCTTGCATTACATCGAAGAACAATCCAAACCGCCCGATATTATCGTATTTATCGACGGAGATTATTCAGATTATCCTGAAGAAATGGACAAAATTGTGGCCCCTATCTTACATGAGCATATGGATTTGGTTATCGGAGCCCGAAAAAAAGCACTGCGAGAATCCGGAGCTATGACCCCACAACAGGTTTTCGGTAACCAATTGGCCACTTTTTTGATGCGTTTATTTTTTGGAGCAAAATTTACGGATTTAGGACCTTTTCGTGCAATTAAATACGAAAAGCTCAAAGAATTGGAGATGGAGGATACTACTTATGGCTGGACCGTGGAAATGCAACTCAAAGCGATTCGTAAAAAACTGGCTTACAAAGAAGTACCCGTACGATATAAACGCAGAATTGGCGTCTCAAAAGTTTCAGGAACCGTAAAAGGTACTATATTTGCAGGCGTAAAAATCTTGGGTTGGATCTTTAAATACAGTATCAAATGACTATTGGATTAACCATTGCCTACATCATCATCGCGATCTACAGCTTTGCCTTAATGTTGATTTTCTTTTACAGTCTGGCCCAGTTGAATTTACTGATCAATTACCTGACCTATAAAAGACAGAACGAGGAGGCGCCAAAGTACAATCTCCTGGATCCCAAAGAAATTCCTCATGTCACTATACAACTACCCATCTACAATGAAGAATATGTGATGGAGCGGTTACTCAGCAATATTTCCAAGATAGAATATCCGAAAAGCAAATTAGAAGTTCAGGTTTTAGACGATTCTACGGATGATTCTGTACAAGACACAGCACAACGAATAGCAGAATTACGAAAAACTGGATTGGATATTCAACACATTCGCCGGGAAAATAGAGTAGGTTTTAAGGCTGGTGCATTGAAAGAAGGATTGGAGATAGCGAAAGGAGAGTTCGTTGCCATCTTTGATGCCGATTTTCTACCGGAAAGTGATTGGTTAAAAAAGACGGTTCCATATTTTAAAGATGAGGAAATTGGCGTGGTACAAACCCGTTGGGGGCATATTAACCGAGATTATTCTACCCTCACAAGAATTCAGGCGTTCGCTCTGGATGCCCATTTTACTTTGGAGCAGGTCGGAAGAAATTCTAAAGGACACTTCATCAACTTTAACGGTACTGCCGGAATTTGGAGAAAACAGTGTATTCTTGATGCTGGGAATTGGGAAGGGGACACGCTAACGGAAGACCTGGATCTAAGCTACCGTGCCCAATTAAAAAATTGGAAATTCAAATACCTTGAAGATGTAGAAACTCCTGCGGAGCTTCCGGTAGTAATGAGTGCTGCGCGGTCGCAGCAATTCCGTTGGAACAAAGGAGGTGCGGAAAACTTCAGAAAAACAGTTTGGAGCGTAATTTCAGCAAAGAACATTGATCTTAAAACGAAGTTTCACGGGGTAATGCACTTGCTTAACAGCTCCATGTTCCTGTTTGTATTCTTGGTAGCTGTATTGAGTATTCCAATGTTGTATATCAAAAACACTTATGGGCATTTGGCCTGGGTTTTTGAAGTAACCAGCTTTTTCATCATCAGTACCATTATCTTATTCTTCTGCTACTGGTTTACGTACCGCAGTATTCAAGGGGGTGGATTCGACAAGTTTGTGGATTATATTAAACTGTTTTTTACGTTCTTCTCCGTAGCATTAGGTCTGTCCCTTCACAACTCCATTGCTGTTTTAGAAGGACATCTTGGGAAACGCAGTGAATTTGTAAGAACCCCTAAATTCAACATCAACAGCCTAACAGATAGCTGGAAAGGCAATAAGTACATCGCCAAAAAGCTATCCCCAAATATGGTGATCGAATTTGGCCTAATGGTGTACTTCCTTTTCGGAATGTATAGTGCTATTCCTTTAAACGACTATGGATTATTTCCTTTCCACCTGATGTTGTTTTTAGGCTTTAGTTTTGTTTTCTTCAAATCCCTGGTAGCTAAGGCCTAGCCCATGTTTTCTTATTGGAAACTACACAAAATCCCGATACTATTGGTTTTGGGCAGTTGTGTGTTTTACGTCCTCTTTGCCTATGACTTAGCACGGGAAGATTTTATAACCCTGATTTGTCTTTTTGCGGCGGTATTCTTTTTGCACTTTAAGATCATTCAGTTCGAAAAATGGAACATGCCCTTCCTACTGGTTGCCGGCATTGTTTTCAGATTACTATTCCTGTTTGCCGAACCTAATCTTTCTCAGGATTTTTATCGCTTTATCTGGGATGGTGAGTTAACCACTATAGGGATCAATCCCTATCGTTACACCCCGGATGAATTGATGACGAACTCCACCCTTCAACTCCCCAATGCCGAAATCCTTTACCAGGGTATGGGCGAATTAAGCGCCAGACATTACAGCAACTACCCGCCAATAAATCAGTTACTCTTTGCCATAAGTGCATTTCTGGGCATGGGCAGTATCAAGGGCGCTTTAGTAATAATGCGGGTATTTATTCTAGTGGCAGATCTGGGCATCCTTTATTTCGGAAGAAAACTATTACGGCAATTAAACCTCAGTACGCACCTCGTATTTTGGTACTTCTTAAATCCACTGGTCATCATTGAACTAAGTGGCAATCTCCATTTTGAAGGGGTCATGCTGTTCCTGTTTGTTTGGGCCTTGTACCTTATTTCCAAAGGAAAATACCTTTGGGCAGCGCCGGTGTACGCCACAGCCATCCTTCTTAAGCTGGTACCACTATTATTTCTTCCCTTGTTTTTGCCTTTACTCGGACTAAAGAAAAGTCTACGCTTCTATGTACTAGTAGGGGTCAGCAGCATGGTTTTACTTTCTCCTTTCTATTCCTCTGAGATGATTGCCAACTACTCCCAAACCCTTGGACTCTGGTTCTCCAACTTTGAGTTCAACGCCGGTTTTTACAATCTCACAAAACAAGTAGCCGTCCACTATTTTGAAGCGAAACCCTGGGAGTTGATCAAAGACTATGGCCTATTGCTAAAGGGCTATACGGCCCTTTTCATCTTGATCATCACTTTTTTCAGACCCAATCACAACATAAAAGAGGTACTGCGTTCTATGTTGCTACTACTAAGCTGTTATTATCTTTTTTCCGCAACGGTGCATCCCTGGTACGTGATCTTCCTAATTGGACTGTCTATTTTCACTACCTACCGATATCCCCTGGTTTGGTCAGGAGTAGTGATCCTAAGCTACTATGCATACTCTCAACCTGACTTTAAGGAAAATCTTTGGCTGTTATTCTTTGAATATTCTATAGTGATTCTCTTTATATGTTATGAGTTTTTCAGAAATAAGGACTACTTCGCACTAATTCGTCAAAAATGGCTAAAGGAATAGGTTAATTTCAATGAATTCGTACTTTTACCTCTAATGAACGGATTATTCCACATAGTAACTTTAAGCGCTACTCCTCCGTTTCGTATCCGCCGCCGCCCGTAAGGGTGCTCCTCAGGTATTGGGATTAGGTGTGTCCATTCCCACAGCAATTGCTAAAAATCATTCTCTCATTATTATTTAAAATTGTGTCCATGAATATTGTTGTGGCCAATGCATCACATATACGTTACGCGCAAATCATTAGCGATACGATAACCGAATCGGCAAAAGTCCGTGGAACGGGTATTGCGCAACGTGCACCAGAATATATTATTAAACGGTTAGAAAACGGTAACGCGATCATTGCGTTAGATGGAGAAAAATTCGCAGGGTTTTGTTACATCGAAGTATGGGGGAATAAAGATTTCGTAGCAAATTCCGGGCTAATTGTGCATCCTGATTACCGCGGGAGGGGCCTGGCCAAACAAATCAAGAAGCGCATTTTTGAACTCTCCCGTGAGAAATTTCCGGAAGCTAAAATTTTTGGTATTACCACAGGTTTAGCGGTTATGAAGATGAACTATGAGTTAGGGTATAAACCCGTGACTTTTTCTGAGCTTACGGATGATCCGGATTTCTGGAAAGGTTGTCAAACCTGTAAGAATTTTGATATTCTCACCCGTACGGAACGCAAAATGTGCCTCTGTACCGGAATGTTGCATGACCCCAAAGCCCAAAACAAACATCCAAAGGCAGAAAAGATCAACAAAAAGACCTTTTCACGATTAAAGAGCATCAAGGAGCATTTATTTCTAAAGAAAAAAACAAAATGAAAAAATTAGTTCTGGCCTATAGCGGAGGATTAGACACCTCTTATTGTGCAAAATACCTATCTAAAGAAAAGGGATTTGAAGTCCATGCAGTCAGTGTCAACACCGGGGGATTTAGTCCTGAAGAAATCCAGGAGATAGAAACAAAAGCACTGGCACTTGGTGCCACCTCCTATACCTCTATTGATGCCGTAGAGAATTTTTACCAACGAGTAGTAAAATATTTGATCTTCGGGAATGTGTTGCGGAACAATACCTATCCGCTCTCTGTTAGCGCCGAACGGATCGTGCAAGCAGTAGAAATTGCCAAGTATGCCAAAAAGATAGGTGCCGGAAGTC
>JANQHL010000247.1 GCA_028277085.1 Flavobacteriaceae bacterium | reverse complement strand
GTTCTACCATTCGGGGATCACGAGTAAGTAGCCCTTCTGGCTTCAAAACCTCCCGGTTTTCCTCATTGATCTCACACATGGCTCTGGAGAGTGCCAATCGAACTGCCTCAGCCTGACCTGTAATACCTCCGCCATATACGTTGACTTTCACATCGTAGTTGCCATCAACATTGGTAAGGGAAAAAGGTTGCTTAACCTTGTACTGTAAAGGAGCCGTGGTAAAATACTCCTCCAGTTTTCTGTCATTCACGGTGATATTCCCCTTACCTTCTGAAAGATAGACTCGGGCGACGGCTGTTTTTCTACGACCTATTTTGTGAACTACTTCCATGTTTTATTTGTAGTCATTTAAATTAATTGCTCTTGGTTTTTGTGCCTCATGATTGTGTGCTGCACCAGCATATACCTTAAGGTTTCGGAACAAATCTTCCCCCAATCGGGTTTTTGGTAACATTCCTTTTACAGATTTTTCAATTAGCCGCTCAGGATGTTTGTCCAATAGCTCGGTGGCACTTGTAGAACGCTGCCCACCTGGGTAACCTGTGTACCTTAAATAGGTTTTGTCATTCCATTTGTTACCGCTCAATTGTACTTTTTCAGCATTAATGACAATAACATTATCGCCACAATCTACATGCGGTGTATAATTGGTTTTATGCTTGCCACGCAAAATTTTTGCCACTTTGGAGGCCAGTCTTCCCAATGTTTGTCCTTCGGCATCAACCAACAACCATTCTTTATTGACAGTAGCTTTGTTGGCAGAAATTGTCTTGTAACTCAATGTATCCATTTCCACGAAAGGTATTTATAGTCCGCCTACTTTTGATAAACGGGCTGCAAATGTACAATTATTCAATTGAATTACAAATGTATACTCTGGAATATTTTTTGGTAAGTGGAAGTATTTTGCAGGTTGATTAGTGTAGCTGTTTTAAATGTTAAAAAAACCCAAAATTAATCCCAAACTGTAACGGTTTTCTGAAAGGGGAGTCTTTACTTCACAGCAATCAAAGAACGAACAGTCGTGTTTAAACCAACCCTGGCCATTTTCGCTATGGCGATTGGCTGCTACACCTTTTCTCAAGATTTAGCAGAGGTAAATACCGATAAAAGAAAATCGGATACTTCCGAAGCCATTCCCAAGAAAATATATGTTACCCAGAGTATTGGTGCCGATACCCCACCTACAATAGACGGGCTGTTAAATGACCCTATATGGGAAGTTGTGGATTGGGCTGGGGATTATATTGAGAATCGTCCGGATGAGAATACCCCTCCGAGCTATCAGACCAAATTTAAAATTGTGTATGATAGTAAGTTTCTTTACATCGGGGTACGCTGTTTTGATGCGGAACCGGAGAATATTGTAAAGCGCATGTCCAGAAGGGATGGTTTTGATGGAGATTGGGTAGAATTTAATATCGATAGCTATCACGACAAACGAACAGCCTTCTCTTTTACCGTTACTGCGGCAGGGGTTAAAGGCGATGAGTTAGTTTCGGAGAATGGCAATAATTGGGACAGTAGCTGGAACCCGATTTGGTACACAAGAACTAATGTTGATGGAGAGGGTTGGACAGCGGAAATAAAGATTCCCTTTAGCCAGATAAAATTTGGACAAGAAGAGGAGCAAATCTGGGGGCTACAGTCTACCCGGCGTTTCTTTAGGGAGGAGGAGCGTTCCCTGTGGCAACGGATTCCCCTGGATGCACCAGGTTGGGTAAGCGAATTTGGCGAATTACATGGACTAAAAAATATTGAATCCCAGCGCCAATTGGAAATCCAACCGTATACAGTGGCCAGTGGGGAAACCTATGAGGCGGAAGAAGGCAACCCTTTTAGGGATGGGAACGAAACGGATATCAATGTTGGACTGGACGCGAAAATTGGCATCACCAATGATCTAACCCTGGATCTTACCGTGAACCCGGATTTTGGACAGGTAGAAGCCGACCCCTCTGCTATTGCCCTGGATGGCTTCCAGATCTTCTTTCGTGAACAACGTCCGTTCTTTGTAGAGAACAACAACATCTTCAATTTTAACCTTTCCCAATCGCAAGCAGGGAATACCTTTGGTTTTGACAACCTTTTCTATAGCAGACGTATTGGGCGTAGTCCCCAGGGTTCCCCGGATACCCCGGATGAAGCATTCGTGGATATCCCCGATAATACCCAAATAATAGGAGCAGCCAAGTTTAGCGGAAAAACTAAAGATGGTTGGGCTATTGGTGTTTTGGAAAGTGTAACAGCAAGAAAATATGCCACTATTGATACGAATGGGGAACGTAGTAGGGAAATAGTAGAACCTTTAACCAATTATGCAGTAGCGAGGCTGCAAAAAGATTTTAATGAGCGCAATTCCTACATTGGTGGAATTTTTACCGCAGTGAACAGGGATGCTTTAACAGAAAACGTCAGCTTCCTGCATCGTTCCGCGTATACCGGGGGATTTGATTTTAAACATCAGTGGCATAATAGGGATTGGTACGTAGGGGGTAACATTAACTGGAGTCATATCCAGGGGAGTGCAGAAGCGATACAGAACACCCAGGAATCCATTACCCATTTATTTCAACGGGTGGATGCGGATCATGTGGAGGTAGATAATGAACGTACCTCGCTTACCGGTACCGGAGGTAACTTGCAATTGGGCAAAGCGGGAGATGGCCATTTTATGTTTGAAACCGGCGGAACCTGGCGTTCCCCCGAACTGGAATTGAATGATATCGGGTTTCAACGGCAATCAGATGATATCCGCCACTATACCTGGATCGGATACCGGACCTTGAAACCGGATAGTACCTTCCGAAGGGTGGGGATCAATTACAACCACTGGAGTGTTTGGGACTTCGGGGGTAACCACAACGAATTGCGGTTTAATACCAATAGCTGGCAGAATTGGGCCAACAACTGGTTTTCCAATTTGGGGATCAATTATGCGCCTATTCAGTACGATAACTTTGCGCTACGAGGGGGGCCAAGATTGCGTCGCTCTCAGGAGGTAAGCTTTTGGAATGGTATTAGTACGGATAATAGAAAAAAACTGCGTTTTGAGCTTTTTCACAACGGAAGAAAAGCTTTGGACAATTCCATTCGCAGATATAGTGTTGAATTTGGCTTTCGTTATCAACCCGTGGATGCCCTGCGGATCTCGGTATTTCCGGAATACAGTATCAATAACGACAAACTACAATACATAGACAATATTGACACGAGCAGTGGTGTACGCTATTTGAACGGAGAGATCGAACAACGCACCTTGAGCATGTCGATCCGGTTGAATTATAATATTAATCCTAATCTCACGGTGCAATATTGGGGGCAACCCTTTATTTCCAGAGGGCGATATTCCAATTTTAAACATGTAACGGATGCGACTGCCGGGGAGTTCGACAACCGTTTTTTACAGTATGCAAGTAGCCAGGTAAGTTTTTCGGAAGATACCTATTCGGTTGATGAAGATTTGGACGGAACAGCAGACTTCACCTTTGATGATCCTGACTTCGCCTTTGTACAATTTCGATCTAATCTGGTCATCCGTTGGGAATATATACCCGGCTCCGAGATCTTTCTCGTGTGGTCCCAGGACGTTTCCCAATCCGGGGATCCTGGCAATGGATTGTTCGCCAATCTGGAGGATAATATTTTTGGGCAAACGCCGCAGAACATATTCCTTCTAAAAGCCACTTACCGATTTGTATTTTAACGGGTTAAATGACGATTTAAAAAAAAATCAATTGGGGATTTTAACGACCTACCCACTAAAGGACTTTCCACAAAAGTCTTGAACGGGAAAGCGTTTTTTGTTATAGTCCTGAGTTTGAAAGTCTTTTCAAGAATTCTGAGAAAGTAGCATTTACTAAAATGTAAAAAGTGGGAAGTGCCGTAAAAAGCCAATTAACGATACCATTAAAAAAGACCAGGAATGGAACTTTACCTTATTGAGTAAATTGGTTTCACGGTTTTGTCCCGTAATACGACCTTTTAAGAGGACACTTTTTCTGAATTGATTTAAATCCCATTATGTGCTGCTTTTTATTGAAAAACATACTTTTCGAAAAACTTGTATTTTAGTGAGACTCGATTAATTGTTCTTTCAGCCAACTAAAATCAGTCTTATGCCCTTGTTTATGGACTTTCATAAAATTGATTCCGATGCTTTTACGGAAGAAGATGCCTATAGGGGACATTTACGAGATATTGCAGTGCAGAATAAGCATGGGTTGGTATATAAAAAGTACTATCTCAATCTAGCTCAAAAAACAGCTTTTTGTTTAATAGAGGGGCCAAGTAAGGTCGCCTGTATAGAAAGCCATAAAGAAGCCCATGGTATAGGTGCTTGTAATGTTATTGAAGTTTCTAAAGAGCATGAGTTTCTACCTTATTTAGGCGAGGGCGATCAAAATGAACAGGATTTGGCCTTGACCTTATCAGGGGATATCGATAGTGGTTATCGAACACTTCTGTTGGTAGATATCATCAATTTTTTAAATAAGGCATCGGCTTGGAAATTAAAGGCACAGAAAATAATAAGAAAGAATAACGGTAGCTTGGTGAAGTCTCCTACCAGAAATCTACTGGCTTCATTTATCGATGCTTCGAATGCTATAAAGTGTTCTTTGGAGATAGTCCGATACATTGAAGCGTCAGGAATTAATGCGCCCTTCAGCATCGCCTTGGCTACCGGAAAACCGGTAGATGAGCACACTGCAAATTTGTTCGAAGAAACCAAGAAGAAGGTTGGGGTATTATCAAGACTGGGCTTTGAATGGGGCATATGCATGGATTCGGATACAGCGCTTTCAGCTTTCAAGAACGATGACAGTTCTAAACTGGACACCGCACGAATTACGGTTATCGATCAAGTTACCTACATCGAAATGCAAAAACTGGATGCGGTGTTGATAAAAAACCTGGGTAATTCCGTTTTTAACGCCAATGCCCTTAGCAAACATCTGGGCTTGAGTAAGACCCAAGCTTATCGTAAAATATCGGCTTTGTTCGGCATTCCTCCTAAAAGGTTACTATCCGAATTACGTTTGTTACATGCGGCCAAAGCCTTGACAACAAATGGCAAAACCGTTTCGGAAGTTGCCTATGATTCAGGCTTTAACAGTCCTACTTACTTTACAAGGGTATTCCGAAATAGATTTGATGTGCTTCCCTCTCAAATGAATAAGTCCGGTCTCGACCAATGATGAGGTTTATCCATCGACTTGTGTCTAATTTGTATCAGATTTTGGAACAAAACTTACACCTAGTGCGTTAATAGGCAATTAGTTTTACGCTATTGAAAACGTATAACAAATACATCAAAAAATGGAATCAAGAAAAAACAAAAGATATACCTTAATATTCATGGTCATTGTAACGCTTACTTTCGTATCGCAGCAGCAGCTAATGGCTCAAAAAGTAGTTTTACAAACAAATGAGGTTCAAGGGGAAACCCATATCTCGAAGGACGACTTTCCAAAAGGAAATATCATTAATATGGTGCATGGTTGGGGCGGAATGACTGTTTCGATTAACGAGTTCAAAGGCGGTACCGATTTCACGCCTATCTTAGAAGGCCTAAAAGACGACCTGTGCCAAGTGCCACACTGGGGTTATTTGGAAAAAGGTAAAATACGTGTTATTGATTCCAATAATAATACTAAAACTGTAGTGGCCGGAGAAGTTTATTACATGCCCCCGGGGCATACCCTCATTGTGGACGAAGATGCCAGAAGCATTGAATTTAGTCCTGAAAAGGAAATGAAGAAGCTCAATACGTTTGTCGAAAACAAAATTGCCCAAATGCAAAAAGAGAAGTAAAGTGACAGCAAATATGGAAATCGAAAAACTCAGGGATGAATTACAAGGAAGAATTTTTCTGCCAGAAGATTCCGAATACGATGAAGCACGGAACATCTACAATGCCATGATCGATAAACGACCTGCCCTTTTTGTCAAATGCAAAGACAGGCATGATGTATCAAAGGCAATTCGTTTCGCGAAAAAAAACAAGCTGGAAGTATCGGTCAAAGCCGGAGGGCACAATGGTGCCGGTCTCGCCTTGGTCGATAACGGTTTGGTCATCGACCTTTCCGAGATGAAGGCAATTATCATCGATCCAAAGAAAAGAACTGCCATAATCGAACCCGGTAATACCTTAGGTGCGGTAGACAAGGCTACACACAAGCATGGTCTTGCCATACCTGTTGGAGTAAACGGTAACACCGGAATTTCTGGACTAACACTTGGCGGTGGATTAGGTTTTTTGACTCGAAAAGCCGGTTTGACCATCGACCGTTTGATAGCAGCCGAGGTCGTATTGGCTTCAGGTGAAATCGTGACTGCAAATGAGAAAAGTCACGCCGACTTGTTTTGGGCACTGCGCGGCGGGGGTGGCAACTTCGGGGTGGTCGTCTCGTTTACATTTGATTTGATTCCGGTCAAAAATGTGTACGCCGGACCTATGCTATGGCCTATTGGAAAAGCCAAGGAAGTGATGCAGTTTTTCGATACCCATACCAAGGACGCCTCACACGACCTCTATGGTTTTTTTGCCTTTTTAAAGGTTCCCGATGCCGATCCGTTTCCGGAGCATCTCCGTAAAACAAATGTTTGCGGAATCGTTTGGTGCTATACGGGCACCGTAGACAAAATCAAGGAAGTATTCGACCCGATTCGAAAATTTGGGCCGCCCATACTAGATTTTGTCAGTGAAATGCCTCTACCAACCTTAAATAGTCTTTTTGATTGGCTCTATCCACCAGGATTAAACTGGTATTGGAAGGGACATTACGTGAATGAACTGACCGATAGCTGTATCGCTACGAATATTGAATACGGCGCCAATCTTCCAACACCAAGGTCTACAATGCACTTGTATCCGGTGGACGGGAAGGCCCATGAGGTCGGACAAAAGGATACCGCTTGGGCGCATCGTGATATTCGATGGGTACAAGTCATTATAGGAGTATCTGAAGACCCAAATAAAAATGACCTAATCAAAAATTGGTCGAAGCGTTATTATGGCGCCATGATTCCGCATAGTAGTGGCGGCGGATATGTAAATTTTACAATGCATGACGATGAAGCACGTGTTAAAGAAAGCTATGGTGTAAATTTCGATAGGCTAAGTAAAATAAAGAAGAAATTTGATCCGGAAAATTTCTTCCATCTAAACCAAAACATTAAACCCGCTACTTCTTAGAACGGAAGTGGACTGCTATTTTCGTTAGAACAAGACGATAAAAAATTTGGTTAGTACAAATTCCATAAAAAGGAACCCTTCTTAGGAATTCAAGATTCTTTCCTTTTGGTCTCTTTTATCTGCACATTTTTGACACTCATACAGTTTTTGTAATATTCGCATAATACTATTCCTTGGACTGTTTCTTTAAGCTAAGCACTTAACTATTAATTGCTTAAATTTATTCCTAGGCACTATCTTATTTTGTTGTTTTGGTAATCGGTAGTTTTTGATATAAATGAGCAAACGGGTAAAACATTACGAATCACAATATTCCAATTTCAAAGAGAACCTCTATCAAGAAATAAGGGCAAGGGTCTACGGAACCGATATTGGCCAGAACAGCTGGATAACCGCTGATGAACAAGATATGTTCATGGACTGGCTTAGGTTGGATAGTTCAAAAAGGCTTTTGGATGTGGCGTGTGGATCGGGAGAAACCACTTTAAGAATCAATAAGTCAACAAATTGCTCCGTAGTTGGTGTAGATGTCCAGGAGAAAGGAATCAAAAATGCACTTTCCTTGGTAAAAGAGAAAAAGTTGGAGACGTCGGCTAATTTTATGCTGTTGGATGGGAGTAAACAACAACCTTTTGATGCTGGGACATTCGACGCAATCATATGCATTGATGCCATTAACCACTTACCGAATCGAAAAGAAGTGTTTCGCGAATGGTACAGGCTTTTAAAAGAGGACGGCTGTATACTTTTCACAGACCCTATTGTGGTTACCGGGATGTTGACGAAAGAAGAAATTGAAACCAGGGCATCCATTGGTTATTTTTTGTTTACCGCTGATGGAGTAAATGAGAAACTTCTTAAAGAAACCGGTTTTACAGTATTGAAAAAGATGGACAGAACCGATAATATGGCTTTGATCGCTAGTAATTGGGAAGTGGAAAGGGAAAGAAAAAGGAAGGCCTTGGTCAGTATTGAAGGGCACGATACTTTTGAAGGACAACAAGATTTTTTCAAGACATGCGCTAACTTGGCTGGGGGGAAGCACTTAAGCCGTTATGCCTATTTGGCAGGTAAAGGGAACACTAGTCAAAAAGATATATGAAGATCGATAGATGTTACTTTCATATCATGGGCCTTCCAATGAATAGTTATTCAATTGGAATTAGGAGAACGTTTCTACTATGGGTCACCGCTATTTTATTTGGCTTCGGCTGCGGATCAAAAAGTGTTCTTTCCCAAGAAACAATAATTGACAATGCTTTTGAAGCGCAAACCACAGCGTTAAGGTTGGATCACTTTTTTCTATGGGTCAAAGACCCCAATGCTGTAGTAAAAAGGTTGGAGAGCATTGGTTTTACGGCAATCCCAGATTCATTATCTGCAATCCATAACGGTCAGGGTACCGCAGGCAGGTACTTCTATTTTTTAAATACCTATTTTGAATTGCTCTTTGTACATGATAGCGAGGCATTGGTTGCAAATGATCAGAAGTATGGATTTTTGGAAACGCAAAAGCGAGTCGACTATGAGAACACCAATGCCTCAGCCTTTGGTATAGGTTTACAAATGGAAAAGTACAATCCAAGTAGAATTCCGTTTGAAGCCTCGAGATTTTACCAGACCTACTTGCCTGATAACTCCTATTTATACTTTGCCACATCCTCGGACCAATTGATCAATGAACCGCTGACCTTTGTTGTATGCCCAGAACTTCAGAGTACTAGTAAAGATTCCAATGATCTTGCCGGAATGCCAGAGCAGGTGAGGAGATTTTATGAACATGACAACAATACGAGACGAGTGAGCAAAATTACAATCACTGTAGTCCATAAAAGCCCGTTATCAAAGGCTATGGAGGAAGTAAACAAAATGCAGAATATCGAAATTGTTAAAGGAAAAGAACAGCTTTTAGAAATATATTTTGACAACGGAGCCCAAGGTAAATCCCATGATCTTAGGCCGCAAATTCCTGTCGTAATATACTTATAGTCAACCTACCTACTAGCACAGGATTTAAGTGAAACCATTTATGGCATAATATCGATTGCCCATTTGGTAAACTTTTGAATAAAGTCTTTCCTTACAACTTTTTCTATTACTTGGTATTAAGATAAGCTTTGTAAAAATAGTGCTAGATAGGGTATTTCATGTTCCGTAAACCAAGGTTATTTAAGACTAGTTTTAAATTTGCTTATGAATGATCACCTTCTGGTTCTTAGGAACACATTTTAATTTGACAGGTACAGCTACAGGTACTATCCCCTCCTTTTTTGCGTTTCTTTGTTAGTATACCCCAAAAAAACAAACAAATGACAAGGAAATTTATACTGCTCTTATCGCTTTTTGCTCTGGTCTATGCCTGTTCGACAGACGACTCAGATGATGACATGAACGACGATGATGCTTCTGATGACATGACCGCCGGAAATCTCATTGGCCTCTGGGCGTTAACCGATATCCGTTTTGACGAAACCATGGATGACGATGACCTAGAATTTGCACAGGAGATCTTAGCCTTTTTGGTTGATCAGGAATGCTATATAGTGACCTTTGACTTCATGAATGATGGTACGGTTACCACCAATAGCAAAGCAAACTTTATAGAAATTAATGTTGGGGCTGGAGGTTTGGACATCCCTTGCCCAGAAGAAAGTGAAATGACCAACACCATGTGGACGTTGGAAGGCAATCAGCTAACCTTTATTGATGAAGATCTTGGCGAAGAAACCGTAACCGTTACTTTCGAAGGTGATAACACCTTTATTGTTGATGGTTCGGCTATAGATGAAAACAACTACGATGGGGCAGAGGCGGTTTTCACCCGCCTGGAAGAACAACAATAAAATAGAGATATAGTCAGATATAAGGCCATTGGAATATACCAGTGGCTTTTTTAGTTGCGGTCAATATACCTTTCAGCTGCTTTGGCTAGTGCCAGGTTACTTTTAATCCCTAATTTTTTATGAATGTTCTTTCTATGCGTATCAATGGTAAATCGGCTTAGATGGAGTTCTTCGGCCATTTGCTGACTGGTTTTGCCCCTAGCTAATAAACCTAATATCTGACGTTCTCTACGGGTGAGTTTTATGTCCTTTGCAGACACTTCTTTTAACTTCCATTTTTCGTAGATGCCATCAAACTTAGGACTAAGGAAGTATTCTCCTCGTGCCACGCTGTGAATTGCAGTGACCAATTCTTTCCGCTCAGCATTCTTTACAACATAGCCTTTAACCCCGGCATCCAGCATTTCAATGAC
This sequence comes from Flavobacteriaceae bacterium, assembly GCA_028277085.1. GTDB lineage: Bacteria > Bacteroidota > Bacteroidia > Flavobacteriales > Flavobacteriaceae > Croceivirga. The sequence goes on along the minus strand of JANQHL010000247.1, from coordinate 11,285 downwards.
ATCTTCCTCCTGGTCAAACATACTTAATGCAATAATTGCGGTGTTAGGGTATTTTTTCTTGAAGAGTTTGGCAATAGCAACGCCATCCATTATAGGCATTCGAATATCGGTCAATACTATTTTTACAGGATGGAATTCCATCAGATCCAACAATTCCAATCCGTTGGATGCTGTTCCAACTACATGTATCCCTATTTCTGTATTCAGAATGGACTGTAAACCATCCAGAAAAAGTTTATGATCGTCAACAAGAAGCAGCTCAATTTTCATATAGGTACGCTTATGACCACCGTAGTGCCGTCTCCGGGGTTTGAATCCATCGTAAGGGACCCCTGTATTTTTCGTATTCTATTCTTGATGTTGGTAAGTCCTACACCAGTTGCTTTTTGAATGTCAAAACCAATACCGTCGTCTTCATAGACTACATTTAAGGAATTGTTGTCTGATGAGAATTGAATGTTAACCTGTTTTGCACGAGCATGTTTTATGGTATTCGTTAGCAACTCCTGAATTATTCTAAAAAGTTGGATCTCAATAAAATCTTTTATTTTTTGCTTTAGATCAATATTCGTGACTTCCACGTTTAGCTTTTCAGAAGCTTTTAAGCGATTGGCCACAATGTTGACCGCGGGGATCAGCCCTTTATCAATCATTGCTGACGCATTTTTTTGATGCGAAATGTTCCGGACATCCTGATACGATTCATCCAGGACCGTTCTGATTTTTTCGTATAATTCCTGATCCGTTTTTTTAACCTCATCAACGAATAATTTCAGGGCGGATAGCTTCCCACCCAAACTGTCATGAAGATCTTCCGCTATGCGTTGACGTTCTTTTTCCTGCCCTTCCAACATGGCATCTATTCCCACCAATTCCTGTTCCTTTAATAATTTTTCTACTTTTTGTTGTTCTAACTCTTTTTGTTGTTCAGCAATGATTCTTTTTTTTCTGGTATTTTTAATAAAGGCAAAGGCAGAGATACAACCAACGACCAGCAATGCCAAAGCAGCCAGCAGTAGATTCCGGTTTTGCCTTCTCTTCATGTCGGTTTGAAGATTACTATTTTGGAGATTTAAGATCTCCTTTTCCTTTTTCTCGGTTTCGTATTTTGTTGAGATTTCTGCAATACCCTTTTGATTTTCCAACTTCAAGATACTGTCGTTTACCATGCTCTTTTTTTCTGCATACGCCAAAGCGGATTGATAATCTCCTAGCGCTTTGTAGGCATCTAGCATGTTGTTGTAGGTAACTACAAGGTTAGTGCCTTGTCCTAAATCCAGGGCCGCTTTCAAATACGGAATAGCTGCTTTGGGGTTATTTTTTTTTAATTGCAGATACCCCAAATTGTTGTAAAGTGTTGCTATACCGTCATTATTCCTGGTTTCCTGCTTAATTTGTAAGGCCCGTAGCAGGTAGTCGGCAGATTTATCTGCATTGGTCTCCAGGTACATATTGCCCAGATTATTGTAAATACGGGCCAATGAAAATTTATCATTCCGCTTTCTGGCAAGTTCTTCAGCCTGTAGGAAGTACGATTTCGCTTTTATGGTATCCCCTAGCTTTAAGAACATTCCTGCGATATTGGGTAAAGTAATCGCTTCGAATGCAGTTAATCCTTTTTTCTGAAATATACGTAGGGCTTTTTGCCCATAGTCGATTGCCTTAGTTGTCTCCCCTAATTCCCCGAAAGCTGTTGAAACATTACTGTAACATTTTGCCAGGTTGGTACTGTCCCCCGTTTTTTCAAAAAAGGCAGCCCCTCGAATAAGTGTGCTGATTGCTTCTTTATAGGCCCCTTTTCGGAGTTGTACAGCACCCAGGCTTATTCCAACCGATGCCGCCTCACTTTTATAACCAAGTTTCTCGTGGAGTGCTATGGATCTTTCAAAACGGAACGCCGCAGAATCCAGTTCATTTTCGTAAAAATAGGCACGACCTAGTTGGTTATGCGCTTCGCTTCGGATAGAATCATCGGAAGATGCAAGGGCAAGAATGGCAAATGCTTTACTTCTAACAATATCGGTTCTTTCAAACGCTTTGGAAAGTTGTAGTTGAATGATTGGTTTCTGGGTGGTCTCGGCTGTTTCGAGCTTGTGCAGAAGACTATCAATTTTTTGCTCCTGGCTGATGGCGGACGAAATCCAAGCCATGATAATTATCATCAACAGGTATCGTAATTGGCTGGATGTCATACCTATAAATATACTTAAATGTCCTTTCAATAGAAAACTAAAGTAGGGAGCCAATTAGGATGACTGAATACCTAACACTAGGTATTTTAATCCCCTATTTAGGGGCGTAGCTTGCATCCTAGAGTTAAAGATCAATCAATTATGGAACTGACAAAATGGGTATTGCTGGTACTTCTGATTGCGCTGTCTGGCAATGTTAAAAGTGTTACCCAGGATCCGAACCGTTAGCTCCAGATCAGGTAAAGTAGAATTCCGCTTTACTTCTGCAAATACATTCAAAGGATATTGAAGCGATGCCGGTAGTTCAAAACAAACCGTCTGGTCGGGGTTCAGGGAATTGTAACTAATTAAATGGAAACGTATGAAAAACCTTAGAGCGATTATAGTGGTTGTGACCCTACTACCGGTATTTGGTTGTGACGCAATTGAAGAATTGTTAGAAGAAGAATTTGAAGAGTCCATAACCTTTGATGGCGAGCTGGAAATTGTGGAAAGATCTGCAGTTGCATCAATCGATGATGCTATCGATGTCCAGACTGAGGCTGCCGTATATCGCATAAATTCAGATCCAGATATTGCTTCATTGATTGAAGATGGCAACGCGGAGATCACAAAAGTAAAAATCAATGAAATTCGATATACCTACAACGATTTTGAGGGAAATGAAGAAGCAGTGGTTGTTCAAGCATCTTTTGGGATTTTTTCGGACACAATGGCTGCCATGAATTCCCCTTTGGAAAATGGTGTGGCCATTGCCGACGCAGATCAAAGAAATATTCAATTTACGCATAGGGACGATTTCTCATCGATAGAAGAGGCACTACTGGATAGCCCAAGCGGGAGCATTTTTTTCCAATATTTTGGAAAGATTTCCCGTAACCCCGTGGACTTTAAGGTAGCTATTCGTGTTGATGTCACGGTTACTATAAAGGCCCAGTTATAATCCTAAAGCTAATAACGAATCCTATTTAATAACAGACTAATATTCTGCAACAATGAAAAAAGTTGGTTTTATTCTTATTTTTCTGATGATTTTTTCCAATCCGATCATGAAAGCACAAGATCCTAATGCTCCTGTTTGGGGAGTTTATGCATCGGGTGTGGGTGAGCGATTAAAGAACTGCATGGACCCTTGTTGGGTAACCTACACCGTTGCCCTAACTACCAACCCCAGGGTTGTAGAAAATCTTGGCTACGGTACTATGGGGGCCATTTCAACCAACATCACCTGGCGTGAGGCCACAGCCCTGTTAAGAAGGTATGGCAGATATTTTGACGATGAACCGGATGGCACTTATAAATGTAGCCCCTGTGAACTAACAATAGCGCAGGGGAGCTGGCATGGTTGGGGAAGTATGACGGTCAACGGATCCGGGAATTCTTTTACCGGGACATATTCCGATACCTATGTAAAGCCACAAAAGGGAAAGATACGGTTGTACAAGGAAAATGGAAAGTGGATTGGTACCTGGGAGGAACCTGCAATTGGTAGAAAAGGCATCTTTTACAACGTGTCAATTTCACAAGACGGAAAAACCATTTCCGGGTACTATGACACTACCCAGGATGGCGGCAAGGGGAACTGGCATAAAGGGAAACAATTTACATGGAGGTATAGCGGCTCCTAAAATGGCTTGCGCTATGTTTTACTGCTCAATGCGCTATTTGTACAAGGTCCTTAAGTGCTGCTACCAGGGCAGTATTCGCTTCTTCATCTCCAACGGTGATCCTAACTTTTCCGGGAGCCCCAAACTGCGAAACCGGCCGTACCATGATCCCATGATCCATAAGACGGTTGGTGAATTCCATCTCCGGTAATGGAGGGTCAATCAGAATAAAATTGGCCTGGCTGGGCCAATATTGAATGTGCAATTTGTCAAATTCCTGATAGAGGAATTGACGCCCCTTTTTGACGGTTGCTACCGTTTTTTCAATAAACGCTTTATCCGCAAGGGCACCAATTGCCCCTTCGATGGCGGTGAGAGGCAGTAGAAAAGGTTTTTGGATCAGTCGGACATAATTGGCAATGGTGGTTGTGGTGTAACAATACCCCACCCGAAGTCCTGCCAGACCATAGGTTTTAGAAAAGCTATTAAGTCCGATAATATTATGACCTGCCTTTACATAGGGTAGCGCGGTAACGTAATCCGGAGCATCCACAAAATGTCGGTAGACTTCATCATAGACAATAAGGATATTCTTCGGGACCTCGTTTAGAAAATCGTCCAGTACCGTCTTTGGGATATAACTGCCGGTGGGGTTGTTAGGGCTGGTGAGGAAAATTATTTTGGTCTGAGGGGTAATTGCATTTAGGATTCCTTTCAGGTTTAAAGTATAGTCAGGGTCTTGTAATCGGATATCTACCTGTTTTGCCCCGTACCAACGGGAAAAAACGGAATAAGGTAGAAAACAAGGATTGGAAAAGATCACTTCATCGCCGGTATTGACAAAGGCGCGTAAAAGCATGTCAATGATCTCGGAACCGCTATTTCCGGTTAGGAATTGCTCAATTGCCAATGCTCCCTGAAAATCATTTGCCAGGGCCTGACGCAGCCGAATGTCCGTTTGATCCGGATAAAGGGCCACATTATCTGCTGCTTTTTTCAGGGCTTCTACCGCTTTTGGCGAGGCTCCTAAAGGATTTTCGTTGGAAGAAAGTTTATAGATCTTTTTATCCGAGGGTGGAATATTTTTTCCTCCCTTGTACACCTCTTTAGGTTGTAGGTACGGTTTGAAGATAGACTCAATTCCCTTTGCCATTAGTATAGGGTTTCGGCATATAGTAATACGGTCATTGCTTTTGCAGTGTCCCCTTCTTCCAAAATGCGTTGTGCTAACCAGTGAAGTTGCTTTTTGTGAACTTTAGTGTCGTGTCCGACTTTTTTTGCCATCATGAGAACTTCATCGTCCATGGCAATCACCTTAATTTCCTTTTGTTCCGGAAGTTGCTGCAAATTCCCCAACCTACCCAGGTTGTTGCCGGTCAATATTTCACTTTCCCGTATACCCTTGGGCAGGGCATCCACTCCAATACCTTTACCCCGTATGGGTTTTGGAATTTCAAAAAGCGCATCGTCAACCGCCCTAATGTACCAATTGCCTCCCATTCTCCCGACCAAATCCAGTTTTTGCGTATCCAATTTTCCTTCCGTCAGGTAGGCTTCGTCGAAATGAATGCGTTCTACTTTAGCCAGAACCAGGTTTCCCGCACCGGGTTCCTGGGCCAATTCAATGGTTTGTTGTACGGTACATTCAAAAGCAACAGGGGCTTCGCCAACACGGGGCGGGGTTATCGTTTCACTGGGGATAGGGGTTAATCCGGACTTTACAAATTCATCAATACCCCTTTCATAAGCAGTACTTGCCAACGACATTTGCTCCACAATGGGATGGTTCACAATATTGATTACGACTTCCGGGACCTCCTTTACGTTTAAGTACGAATGCTTATGCGTGTTGTCCCTGCCACTTCGGGCCGGAGAAAAGATAAGTACCGGAGGATTAGAACTAAACACGTTAAAGTAACTGAATGGGCTCAGATTTACATTCCCTTTGCTATCCACCGTGCTTGCAAAACAAATGGGCCGTGGTGCTACAGCGGTTAACAAAATACCGTGAAGTTCGGGTTGGGAGATGTCCTTCGGGTCTATGGTTTTTGTCATCTTCTCTTTTGTAATTTCAATCTCGGCCGTCTATGGAGAAAGGCAGGGCAATATACCATCCAAACACTCCTTTATTTAGGAGGCAACACTTTGGTAGCCACCTCGCCAAATCCGACACGAATATCGTCTTTTTGCGCATATCCCCGCATGGTTACGGTATCTCCATCGTGAATAAATTTTCGTTCGGCGCCGTTGTTCAATGTAATGGGTTTGGTACCCATCCATGCCAGTTCTAACATGGAACCATAGCTTTGCTCATCCTGACCGGAAATTGTACCGGATGCCATCATATCACCTACATGAACGTTACATCCGTTAATGGTATGGTGGGCCAATTGCTGGGCCATGTTCCAATACATATATTTAAAATTGGAATGGCACACCAGCGTTTCTTCACCACCTTCCGGGCGAATCCTTACTTCCAATTGAATGTCGTAGTTCTTTTTGCCTTCGTACTCCAAATAAGGAAGTACTTTGGGATTTTGGGCAGGGCCTTGCACCCTAAAAGGTTCCAGGGCATCTAATGTTACAATCCAGGGGGAAATGGAAGAAGCAAAATTTTTGGCCAGAAAAGGCCCTAAAGGAACGTACTCCCACTTCTGAATATCACGCGCCGACCAATCGTTGAAAAGGACTAACCCAAAAATATACTCCTCGGCCTGATCGGTCGATACGGATTCTCCCATCTCCGTGTTTTTTCCTACCACAAAACCCATTTCCAGTTCAAAGTCCAGGCGCTGGGAGGGGCCAAAAACAGGAGTAGTAGCATCCTTGGGTAACGTCTGCCCCTGAGGCCGGTGAATAGGTGTTCCGCTGATGACTATAGAGCTCGCCCTTCCGTGGTACCCCACCGGGATATGTTTCCAGTTGGGCAACAGTGCATTTTCCGGATCACGAAACATTTTACCTACATTGGTAGCGTGTTCAATGCTGGAATAAAAATCAGTGTAATCCCCAACACAAACAGGCATGTGCATTTGGGCTTCCGATTGCAATACAAAAAGTTCCGGTTTTCCGGCTAATACGGAGGTATCCTCCTGCAGCCACTGCTGAATGTCCTTGCGGACTTTTGAAGTGGTCGCTTTTCCCAATAGGATAAAGTCATTGAGATCTTCTCGTTCCAGCACCTTGCTGTCAAAGTCAAAAACACCCAATTTTGCTACCGCGACCAAATCCAGGATGTGATCGCCGATAGCGACACCGGCACGTTTGCTTCGGTTTTGGGTGGAAAATATCCCAAAAGGAATATTATGAATGGAAAAATCTGAGTTTTCCGGTATGTCTATGATCATTTGTTTAGATGTTAGAAATGAGAATTTAGATAAAAGACCATTCAGAAAAAGTCTTGTTTCTTTTATCTGCTTTCTTAGTTCTTTTAATTACTCCAACCAGGATTGATAATAGTTCCCATCATCAATTTTGAGTGCATTTTCGGTAAGCATTAAAGGCTTAAAGGTGTCGATCATCACCGCTAGTTCCTCTGTCCCTTTCTTTCCAATACTTGCTTCATAAGTACCCGGATGTGGTCCATGGGGGATACCGGCAGGATGTAACGAAATATAGCCGGGGCCTATTCCCGTTCGACTCATAAAATCACCATCTACATAATACAACACCTCGTCAGAATCGATATTGGAGTGATTGTAGGGTGCAGGAATGGCTTTTGGATGATAGTCGTACATACGGGGGCAGAACGAACATACTACAAAAGCACTGGTCTCAAAAGTTTGATGCACCGGAGGGGGTTGATGTACCCTCCCGGTTATAGGTTCGAAGTTATGAATAGAGAATCCGTAGGGATAATTGTAGCCATCCCAACCAACAACATCAAAGGGATGCGTAGCATAGACCAGGCTATGCAAAACCCCTTGTTTTTTGATCTTTATCAGAAATTCCCCTTTTTCGTCATGGGCCACCAAATCCTGTGGCAATTTGTAATCGCGTTCACAAAAAGGAGAATGCTCTAACAATTGTCCAAACCAGTTGCGATAACGTTTTGGTGTGTATATCGGGTGAAACGATTCCGCATAGAGGATACGGTTGTCCTCGGTATCAAACTCCACTTGATAGATCATCCCCCGGGGGATGACCAGGTAATCGCCATATTCAAACGGAATGTCCCCCAAAAAGGTCTTTAAGGTGCCTGATCCTTTATGAATGAACAACAGCTCATCAGCATCGACATTCTTATAAAAATAGTCCGTAAGCGATTTTTTGGGCGCTGCTAAACCAACATGTACATCACTGTTGACCATAAGCGGTTCCCGGGCTTCTAGGAAATCATCTTTAGCAGGAACGTCAAAACCAATCAATTTTCGGGAAGTGATGTTTTTGGCCACGGCAATTTTGGGATTTACATCCAGGGGAGTACTCACCGCTTTCACCTGAGTAGGGCGATGAACATGGTACAGCAGCGAAGACATCCCATCAAAACCGATGGTGCCGAACAATTGTTCATAATACAAGCTGCCATCCGGTTTTTCAAATTGGGTGTGCCGCTTTAGCGGAATAGTTCCGAGTTTGTGATAGATCGGCATAGTTTTAAATTTGATTAATGCAAGGTGCCTCGCAACTCCTGCTCGCGTTCAATAGCTTCAAACAACGCTTTAAAGTTACCCTTTCCGAAGGACTGTGCGCCTTTTCTTTGAATGATCTCAAAGAACATTGTAGGCCTCGGCTCTACAGGGCGTGTAAATATCTGTAGCAGATAGCCTTCATCATCCCGGTCTACCAGGATGCCCAATTCCTTTAAAGGCGCAATATCCTCGTCTATCTTCCCAACACGATCGGTCACCGCGTCGTAATAAGTAGCTGGTACCCGGAGAAATTCTACACCACGACTTCGCAGTTGTCGAACGGTTTTGATGATGTCATCCGTAGCCACTGCAACGTGCTGAACCCCTTCTCCTTCATAAAAATCCAGGTATTCCTCAACTTGCGATTTCTTTTTCCCTTCCGCGGGTTCGTTGATCGGAAATTTAATACGGCCATTGCCATTGCTCATAACCTTACTCATCAGGGCCGTATATTCCGTGGAAATATCGTTGTCATCAAACGAAAGGATGTTCTTAAAACCCATTACATTTTCGTAAAAGGCCACCCAATGGTTCATTTTATTCCACCCCACATTGCCCACCATGTGATCTACGTATTTCAGACCTACAGGCTCTGGATTGTAGTCTGGGGTTTCCCATTTTTTATACCCTGGTAAAAAGGTGCCATTATAGTCCTTGCGTTCAACGAAGATATGGACGGTTTCGCCATAGGTATAGATCCCGGAACGGACTACCTTTCCATCGTTATCTTCTTCCACCTTCGGCTCCATATAGGATCTCGCACCTTTTGCGATAGCCGTTTCATACGCATAGGTAGCGTCGTCTACCCATAGCGCCACTACTTTTACACCATCGCCATGTTTGTCGATATGCTTTCCGATTTCGGTGCCACTTTTTAAAGGGGAGGTCAAAATCAGGCGTATTTTATCCTGGATCACTACGTAACTCTCACGGTCTTTAAGGCCAGTCTCTAAACCTGCATAGGCGTGGGATTGAAAACCAAAAGCGGTTTTGTAGAAATGAGCAGCTTGCTTGGAATTGCCCACATAAAGTTCAACATAATCGGTCCCGTTGATGGGCATGAAGTCCTTTGCTTCGCCCTGAGCTTTGGGTAGGGTTGATGTCTCCATGATTTGATATTTGTAATGAAAACTAATTTTGTTGTTAATGCAACAAAAATACGTATTTTTGAATTACGAAAGCGTTTTAGAATTAAAATTTTAGGTTAAAAAGCGAATGTCATTCCGTGCTTGGCACGGAATCTCATCAATGCGTCGGTTCCCACTTTTGAGAGAATGACGGAATGTTAAACCAAATAGACGAAATACAGGGCATTGGACTTCATTTGGATCAGGTATTGCGAAGGATACAGGAAGCCTATCTGCGAAAGTTTGAAAGCTTGGATGTAGCCATGACCATTGAACAATGGGTGATCCTACACCAAATTTACGAAATGGGCGATACTGCCTCGCAACGGGATATTGTACAATCCAACTTTCGAAATCGCGCCACGATATCCCGGGTAATCGGGGGGCTGGAACGCAAGGAATGGATCAAAAAGAGTCGTTTTGATGGCGATCAAAAACGCTTCAAATTGGAACTGACTCCCAAAGGCCACGAAATTATCGATAAAGTACTGCCGCATGCGTTTCAATTACGAAAGCAAGCGATTAAAGGGATCAAGCCGGATGATTTTACTACTTTTTTGAAGGTATTGGAAAAGATAGGGGATAATTATAAAGGGTAGCGCAGATTTTCGGGTTATAGCGTAACCTTTTAGTATTAGGTAACGTCTTAATTAGTGAAGTAACTAATACGAATACCTAATGAAGCCGCACTATGTTATACGTCTTTTTTATCTCATTTTTACTGTAAGCTTTTCACAATCCTTCAACGACCCTGATAATATTAAACCCACACTGCCCAAGATCGCTATTTTGGGAACCTTTCATTTCGGTAGCACTTCCGACGTAGGAGCTGTGGTAATGGAAGAGGTAAATGGGGAAAGAAGGCAGCAAGAAATACAACAATTGGTTGAAAAGCTTAGGGCTTTCCAGCCCACTAAGGTCTTGGTGGAGTTTCCCCTTACTATTCAGGATACTTTACAAAGACGGTTCGAAAAATTTCAAAATCAGGAGTTTGAACTTCCCTTGAATGAAACCTATCAGGTGGGTTTTCGACTGGCTGATCAGTCAGGGCACGATTCCATTTATGCCATTGATCACAAAATGGATCTACCTTTTGATAGTTTAGTTAAATATTGCGAAGAGCACAACAGTCAGGAAAAATTTCAGGCGATCATGGCTATTGTCCAATCGTATACCCAGGAGGAAACCGAAGTACTAAGGGGAATGGAACTCTCCACCTTTCTTAAACGTATGAACACCAGGGATTCAGATCGTTTTGGGAATGGCCTCTATCTGCGAGAGGTTTTGGCCATTGGCGACCCTGAAAATGAAGTAGGGGCTGCGGTAAATGCCATTTGGTACCAGCGTAATATGATCATTCTAAAGAATATTAGCCAACACCTGCAAAATCCGGAAGACCGGGTGTTGGTAATCGTAGGTGCCTCACATCGTGCCCTTTTAATGGATTTTCTTCAGAATCGGCCGGAATATGAGATCGTGGAGATCTTGAACTACCTGGATTAGTCCATCATAGCCTGAATACTCGGCTTTTTACATGAATACTATAGAATATTGCCTTAAAGTGCTGTTAAAAAATAGGTTTTAGGGTAATATAGCATATAAAATTGATAATTCTGTTGTTGTGGTGGTGTAGGGTTTAGGGGAATTTTGCGACTCATATTTTTCAAAAAACTGTAGACATGAAAAAGTTAGTGCATTATCCAAACGTATGGCAGACCTACCCATTTT
>JANQHL010000243.1 GCA_028277085.1 Flavobacteriaceae bacterium | reverse complement strand
AACTTCCGTTGTAGGTAGTAAAGGTAGGATTGGCCCCGGGTACAAAAATGTTTTCGCCCAAACGGGTTCTGTTTACGTTGCCATTGGCAGTTACCGTAGGTAGTCTGTCCAATTTTGTACTTTTTAATGCTGCACGGGAAGCATAGAAATTGGCGATAGCTATGTTAATATCTAAATTATGCTTTCTGGCTTTCTCAATTAAAGTATCCAAAACGGGATCGCTGAATTCGGACCACCATTCAGTGACTACTTGACTTTGTATTTCTTCAAAAGAAACATGGTCAGTTACATTTTCTAGGTAATTTTCATCAACATCAATTTTTGAGTTGACTTCGAAGTCCCTTTGGGCTACCCCACAGGAAACCAATATGAGGGACAATACTGTTATTAGTGTTAGATTTTTCATGCTTTTTATGTTTAATTTCTTCATACAAATTTCGGTCTGAAGGGGTGTTCGTGGTTAACCAAAAACACCCCTCTTTTGACCAAAATCTAATCTATTAGTGTACTGTTTGGATTTGATGCCTTGTTACTTTAACTGTATCGGTCTTTTTTGTTTTGGTGGTCCATTTTCTTCCTAAGTAATAGAACACTGGGGTCAAGAAAATTCCGAATAGGGTCACACCAAGCATCCCACTGAACACTGCAATACCCAAGGCATTTCTCAATTCAGCGCCCGCACCCGTGGCGATGGCCAAGGGCGCCACGCCCAGAATAAAAGCCATGGCAGTCATCAGGATGGGGCGAAGCCGTAGCTTGGAAGCTTCGACTACTGCAGTTTTTAGGTCTTTGCCCTGGTCTTCCAATTGTTTGGCGAACTCCACGATCAAGATAGCGTTCTTGCTGGCAAGTCCTACGAGGACCACCAACCCAATCTGTACCATGATGTTATTGTCCAATCCAGCAAGGTCTATTCCGACCATTGCAGAGAGCAGTACCATGGGCACGATAAAGATGACAGCCAATGGAAGTATGAGGCTTTCAAACTGGGCGGCCAAAAGTAGAAAGACAAAAACCACAGCCAAAAGGAAGGCGATGCCTGCCGTATTTCCCGTTTGTTTTTGTTGATAGGCCATTTCGGTCCACTCAAAGGAAATCCCTTGGGGCAAAATCTCCCCGGCCAATTCTTCCATTCTGTCTAAAGCCTGTCCAGTACTATAGCCTGGGGCGATATCCCCGACCAAGGATGCGGATGGATAAAGGTTGAATCGTGGAATCCTATTGGGTCCGGCGATGTCCTTTTGGGTGCTGATGGTTCCCAGGGGCACCATTTCCCCATTTTGGTTGCGCACCTTGATTCGTGAAATATCGTCTGGGGTCAATCTATTGGGCGCATCGGCTTGGGCGGTCACCCGATAGGTTCTTCCCAAATAATTGAACTCGTTTACAAAGGCGGAGCCTAAATATACTTCCAAGGATTGGAACACATCGGCAACATTAATGCCCAATTGTTCCACCTTTATACGGTCAATATCCAAATACAATTGGGGGGTTTGGTTGTTGAAGAAAGTGAACACACTGCTTAGGACAGGATCCTGATTTGCAGCTGCGGCCAACTGATAGGTGGCATTCAACAATGCTTCTGAACCCAGGTTGGCACGATCTTGTACCATCATTCTAAACCCACCGGCATTACCAATACCACGAACAGATGGAGGTGGTATGACTACTACAAAAGCATCATCCACTTCTGCCATTTTTGCTCTAAGCGTTCCCAAAAGGTCCTCGTAACCGATTCCTTTTTCGGTTCTAATATCAAAATCTTCAAGGGTAACAAAAATAGCGGCGGCATTGGAAGCGTTGGTAAAAGATGCTCCGTCAAAACCTGTAAACGATACAGCGGTTTCTACTCCATCAACTTCGAGCAATACGTCAAGGGCATCATTAACCACTTTATCTGTTCTACTTAAGGAGGATCCTGGTGGCAATTGAATAGCCGTAATAAAATACTGTTGGTCCATGGCAGGCACAAACCCACTGGGTACTCGATTAAACTCAAATCCTGTTAAGGCAATCAATCCCCCATAGACCACCATGACCATGGTACTGGTCCTGACCAATTTTCGAACACTGTTGCCGTATCGGGTAGATAATCCATCCATAAAACTGTTAAAGCCATCCCCTACAAATTTTAAGGGACGCAATAACCAGGGCGTTCTTTTGTTGGGGTCATGTGCTTCGTGACGCATCAATAATGCGGCCATTGCTGGACTTAAGGTCAAGGAAACAAAAACTGAAATGGCCGTAGCCACCGCGATGGTTAAACCAAATTGTTTGTAAAACTGCCCTGAGATACCCTCAAGGAACGTGGTGGGAATGAATACCGCGATCAAAACCAATCCAATGGCGACCAAGGCACCACCAACCTCGTCCATGGTCTTACGGGCGGCATCTTTTGGGGATAAGCCCTCTTTAAGATAACGCTCCATATTTTCAACGACCACAATGGCATCATCGACTACAATACCAATAGCCAGAACCAATCCGAACAGTGTAAGGTTATTCAAAGAGAATCCCAGTCCCTGCATTACGGCAAAAGTTCCGATTAAGGAGACGGGAATCGCTAAAATTGGGATAATGGCGGCTCTCCAAGACTGCAAGAAAAGGAGGATAACAAGTATCACCAATACTATGGCTTCAAAGATGGTATGATAGACTTCGTCAACCGACTTTTGTACAAATTCGGTCGGATTATAGGCGATTTTATATTCGAGGTCTTCAGGGAAATTCGCTGAAAGTTCCGCCACTTTTTCCTGAATGGCAGCAGCGGTTTCTAGTGCATTGCCTTCTGGTTGTTGGTAAATGGGCATGGCAATGGCAGGGTCTTTTCCTAAATAGCCTTTTGTAGCGTAGTTTTGAGCGCCTAATTCTACGCGTCCAACATCTTTTAGTTGAACGATTCTACCATTTCCCTCAGCTTTGATGATGATATTTTCAAACTGTTCTTGTGTCACCAGTTTTCCTTGGGTCTGGATATTGACTTCAAAAGCGGATTGGCTTCCAGAGGGTAGGGTGTTCAAGGTACCGCTGGCAATTTGAACGTTCTGTGTCCTTAGCGCGGCAACGACCTCCCCTGCAGTCAAATCGAGATTGGCAATCCTATCGGGATCTAACCAAATACGCATGGCATATTCCGCGGCACCAAAGATTTGGATATCCCCGACACCTTTTATACGGGCAATTTGGTCAATCATCTGAAGTGTGGCGTAGTTGCCGATATAGGTTTGGTCATAGGTTTTATTCGGGGAGTACATATTGACCACCATTAAAATATCTGGTGATACCTTGTTCGTGGTGATGCCCAACCGACGTACGGATTCGGGCAGTCTCGGTTCTGCAATGGCTACCCGATTCTGTACCTGTACCTGCGCACGGTCCAAATCGGTACCCAGCTCAAAAGCTACTTGGAGTGTCACCACACCATCGGCCGAAGATTGTGAGGTCATGTAAAGCATCCCCTCTACACCATTGATTTCCTGTTCCAAAGGTGTAGCCACGGTTTCGGAGAGTGTCTGTGCATTTGCCCCAGGATAAATTGCTACCACTTGAACGGTAGGTGGTGCAACATCTGGGAATTGTGATACTGGCAACGAAATGTATGCCAATCCACCCACTATTATGATCAGGATGCTGAGCACCGCTGCAAAAATGGGCCTATTGATAAAAATGTGACTGAATTTCATGATTTCTATTTTTTAGTGTTGGACCATCCCAAGGGCTTTCCTTGAGGCAGTAGTATCCCTGTTGCCCTCTTGAACCCAACCTTTACAAGTGGTGAGAGCAATACTGGAATACAATAAGTGTTTTGGATATATGCTTATTCTGCTGATGCGACAGCAAGGGCGTCCTTAGTTTCCATTAAGGATTTTTGTTGGGGACTTACCAAAGCCCCAGGTCGAATCTTCTGGATGTTGTTGGTAATGAGTAAGTCTTCGGACGATAATCCGTTTCTAACGATTCGCAACCCATTGGTATGCAAAGGGCCAAGCTCTATGTTTTTTGCAGTGACGGTATTGTTCTCGCCTACAACATAAACAAAGCGTACGGATTGATTGGTTCCTACAATCTCATCGGGGATGAGGATGGCCTCGTGTTCTGCACTGCCCAGTAATCTGGCCTTGCCAAACATGCCTGGTTCAATTAAGCCGTCCTTGTTTTCCAAAGTAGCTCTTCCCTCAATTGTACCGGTGCTTCTGTCAATTTCGTTATCGACAAAGTCCATCACCGCTTCGTGTACATAGTCGTCTTCATCCTGAAGTTTTAAAAACACGGGATTGGCAGTTGAACGCGAAGAACCTCTTTCCCCATTTTGGGCCAATCGGGAATACTTTAAGTAATCGGACTCACTTCCCCTAAAGTAGAAATGAATGGGACTGGTAGCAACAATGGTCGTAAGTAAGGTTGAATTTGAAGAACCACCGTCAATTAAATTCCCTTGATTGACCATATCACGACTCACACGACCTGAAATAGGGGCCTTTACCTTGGTGAATTCGAGGTTTAATTCGGCATTGTCCACAGAAGCTTGTGCCAATTGCAATGCTGCTTTAGCACCTGCCAACGCTTGCTTACGACTATCATACTCTTCGGCTGAAACAGCTCCTGATTCGCGCAAGGACTGTACACGGGCATAATTGTCCTGTGCAATGGTTAATCTTGCCAACGCTTGACCGTAACTGGCCCTTGCTTGATTTAAGGCAATTTTAAAAGGTCGTCGGTCAATGGTAAATAAGACATCACCTTTGTTAACGGATTGTCCGTCTTTAAAACTTACGTTTTCAATGTAACCGCTTACTCTTGCACGGACCTCCACACGGTTACTGGCTTCAAAACGACCCGTATACTCATCCCACTCGGTTATTTTTTCGAATACGGGATTGGATACTTCCACAGGTAACCCTTGAGGTTCGTTCTGTGCAAGTTCTTTTCCTTTTCTATTTTCTTCAAATCCTGAAAGGATAAGCATGGCCATTACGCCAAGCATCATTGCAAAAATCAAGTAGACTTTTGCATGAAATTTTACTTTTTTTAAATCTATTGTTTTCATCGTACTGTATTTGAATTTTGTATTTGATTAAATTTTACAGTACAAATGTATTCCGGGAACGACGCTGGGAGTTAACCAAAATCAAAGCGTAAATGACCAAAATTTAAGATAAGGGACTTTGGTCAAAATTAGCGTTTTATGTTTGTAGAAAACCTTTGAAGTTTAAGTGATGATTTGTCTGTATTAAAAAACCTAGTTGAAAATTCTTTTAACCAAGTTGTATCGGTTATAAAGGCTACAGATGATTACGGACAAGATTTGGTTGAACTCTTTATGAATGCTAGGGAAAAAGGAATATTTGGCGAAGAAGTCTATGATAATCTGCTTAATGAAACACGATTGAAGCAATTAGAGAAGGCCATAGTGAAAAAAAGAGAGGAATCTGAAGAAACCGAAAGTTAATTTCTCAAATGTTTTTGTTACGCTACAATTCAAGGAACTCCACCTAGCTGCTTTCTGGATTTGTTGTACATATGTTGTACAGTAGGAATTAAAAAAGGCTCCCGATTTCTCAGAAGCCTTGTCTTTGCTAGTGGCGGGGACTGGATTCATTGCAAAATGTCCCATTTTGCAATGGGCCTTGAGATGGGCTTACAAAAAAGCTCCAATTGCTCCGCAATTTCAGCTTTCCTTTTGTCACTAATTTTGAAGTAAACTTCAATTGTCTCCAAAAGAAAAGCTCCTTGATTTTTCAAGGAGCTTCTTTGTAGCGGGGACTGGATTCATTGCAAAATGTCTCATTTTGCAATGGGCCTTAAAGGGTGGCTCAATACAAAACCAGCCATGCGGTGCATGTCTTTTTCTTGTTTTACAAATTCATAGAAGCAAGCTCCCCGAATTTGCCCAACAAAAAAACCAGCTGTTAAACAGCTGGTTTTTGTAGTAGCGGGGACTGGACTCGAACCAGCGACCTTCGGGTTATGAGCCCGACGAGCTACCTACTGCTCTACCCCGCGATGTATGTTTTATAGTTGCCCTGCGGTTACAACTTTGATTTCAGTTTTCCGAGCGAGGAGGGCGACGAGCGGACCTTGTGCTGAGCGAAGCCGAAGCATACTACTTGGTTACTGAGCTTGTCGAAGTACTACCCCGCGATATAGGAGGGCAAATATACGACGCTTTTTCGTTTTAATCAAAATCCGTTCCAAGGTTTCCTTTAAAATCAATATTTTCGAAGGCATGGAGATGATCAACGATTTTCTTGTCAAAGCCATTTCAGGAGCGGAATGGCCTATGTTTCTTTTATTGATTGGGGGAGGGGGATTCCTGGTGCTGTACTCCAAAGGGTTACCCTATCGTTTTTTCGGGCATGCCATTGCCATAACACGAGGGAAATATGACGATAAAACAGCAAAAGGGGACGTAAGTTCTTTACAGGCGCTTTCTGCTGCTGTTGCTGCGACGGTAGGTTTAGGAAATATTTCGGGGGTGGCCATCGCCATTCATAATGGTGGCCCGGGGGTAGTTTTTTGGATCTGGATGACCGCCTTGATAGGGATGTGTATCAAGTTCTATTCTTGTAGCCTGGCCATTATGTTCCGGGGCGTGGATTCTGATGGAAGATTACAAGGAGGTCCCATGTTCTACATTACCCAGGGATTAGGGAAAAAGGCAAAACCATTGGCTGTTTTCTTTAGCATTGCTGGCCTTTTTGGTTTTTTGGGGGTGTTTACGGCCAATCAATTTACCGAGACCTTTATGGGGGTTGTACAACCGGAAGAAACCTTATTGGCTTTAGGGGGCAATGAAAATGACCCCTTGTTCAACTGGAAATTGTTGATAGGTATTGTGCTTGCGGTGGTCTCTTCCTTAGTGATCTTTGGAGGATTAAAAAACATCGCCAAAGTGGCTACAGCAATTGTTCCCTTTATGGTAATGGTGTATCTAATTACAGTGATTTTGGTAATGATTGCCAATGCCTCGCAGGTTTGGCCTTCACTAAAGTTGATTGTTTCAGAAGCATGGAATTTTAAGACTGTTGTTACCGGCGGGTTTTGGGGCCTGGTGATCATTGGAGTCAGAAGGGCCATGTTTTCTAATGAAGCCGGATTGGGCTCTGCACCTATGTATCACGGGCAGTCTAAAAATGATGAACCCATTCGGGAAGGGCTGGTGGCGATGCTGGGACCTTTTATAGACACCATATTGGTGTGCACCTTTACTGCAGTAGTATTGATCTTAAGTGGGGCTTACCTGGAAGAGGGTAGCGGAATTGTGATGACCCTAAATGCCTTTAACACTTCCCTGGGCAGTTGGGGAGGGGTATTGCTGATGGTCATTGTTTCTGCCTTTGCGTTTTCTACCTTATTCACCTATTCGTATTATGGGGTGAAGAGTCTTTCTTATTTGACCAATGCCAAAATTGGAAGATTGTATAATGTATACTTTGTGATCATGATCGTCTTTGCAGCGATTGCCTCCCTGGAATTGGTAATAAACCTTATCGATCTGTCTTATGCCCTAATGGTCATTCCTAATATGATTGCCGTGCTGTTATTAGCACCGAAAGTAAATAAAGCCGCAAAGATCTATTTCGCAAAATTGAAAAATGAAAACACCACATAAAGCCGGCTTTGTAAATATCATTGGCAATCCCAATGTTGGAAAATCCACCTTAATGAACGCTTTTGTGGGGGAAAAGCTCTCTATCATCACCTCAAAAGCCCAGACCACCCGCCATCGTATTTTGGGCATTGTAAATGGAGATAATTTTCAGGTGGTTTTTTCGGATACCCCCGGAATTATTAAGCCGGCCTACCAATTACAGCAGTCCATGATGGATTTTGTAAGAACGGCTTTTGAAGATGCCGATGTATTGCTGTATATGGTAGAGATTGGGGAAAAGGGACTAAAAGATGAAGTACTTTTCAAAAAGATAGAAAACAGTGCAGTTCCCGTTCTTGTGTTATTGAATAAGATAGATACGGCTACACAGGAAATGTTGGAAGAACAAATGGCACATTGGCAACAACTACTGCCCGGGGCCGAAATCCATCCCATCTCAGCACTGGAAAACTTTAATGTAAAAGAAGTGTTTCACCGTATATTGGAATTGCTCCCTGAGAGTCCTCCGTACTATCCAAAAGACCAACTTACAGATCGGCCGGAACGTTTCTTTGTAAACGAAACCATTCGCGAAAAGATACTGCAGCACTACCAAAAGGAGATTCCGTATGCTGTTGAGGTGGAAACGGAAGAATTTCTTGAAGATGAAAAGATCATCAGGATACGGGCTATTATTATGGTGGAGCGGGACTCTCAAAAAGGGATCATTATTGGGCATCGGGGAAGCGCATTAAAAAAAGTAGGGGTAGCAGCCAGGACCGACCTGGAAAAGTTTTTTGAAAAGCAAGTCCACATTGAATTGTACGTGAAAGTCAATAAGGATTGGCGTTCCAAAACCAATCAATTAAAACGGTTTGGCTATCAATAAAAGAAGCTGATGCCTGGTTTGATGGCTGAGAAGTTGACTTCTTTTAAAACGGAGAATACCCAAATTTTTGTCCTCCAACAGAAGCATCTGCCATCAATCCTGCCTTGGGTAATGCAAACACTGCTACCCCATCTTTGTATTTGGCATTAACGGCAATTCCGGATTTAACGGCAACCGCAGAAGCCTCAGCGGCAAACTGAAATTTACCTTCCTTAAAGCGATTCAGATCGACAGCCGTTTCAAAAAAGATAATCTCAATAATAGACTGCCCTCCCGCCTGCAAGCCAATGTTTAACTTCTTGAGATCAGCCATGCCCACGGGGGTGCCACCGTCGTATACCACTCCATTCCCTGAGGCACCACCAATAATGAATCCTCCTTTACCTACGTTGGGAAAAATGACATAGCCCGCAGAAGTGTCAAAAAAGCGTTGTAAGCCAGAGTCATTCTTAAGTAAGGTCTGTTTGGCACTTTTGGCATCCCGCATGATCTTGCGATCCTTTTTATTTTGGGCAGTAGTTGTGATGACGGTAAATAAAAGGACGGTAAGTCCAAGATATTGTATAGCTTTCATATGCAGGCTTTATTAAAAGTAAGCATTTAATCCCGCCAGAACTCGTAGAGAATTGTTAAAGATTTTTTGAGGTTTTTGAAGTCAATACTGCCCAGTCAACTAATGGAGTACTTTTACTTAACATTAAGGCCATAAAGCGGAAGTTTAGGTTACGATAACTAAAGGTTTATTTGCTGTTTCGTTAACATTTGTCTCGTTTTGATTTGAGAACTTCAAGAGCAAAATAAACCAATCAACGATGAAAAAATTTCTTACACCCCTTTTATCCCTTTTTCTTTTATTTTCCTTTTTTTCCTGTGAGCATATCGATGATTTTCTTGGCGACGGGAATGGCGATGACCCGAATGACGATACTCCAATGGATGCCACAGTAAATTTTAAATCGTTGAATTCCTTTGATGTTGACGGAGAAGACTCCGCTGAGATCACTGCGTTCGACCCATTGACAAGTAAACTTTTTGTAACCAATGGCGCTATTCCTGAAATTTCGGTTTTCGATCTTTCTGATATTCATAACCCGGTTCGTTTAGACCCTATTGTCTGTACTACAGCGGGCAATCCAAACAGCGTAGCTGTTAGCAACGGCATTTTGGCGGTGGCCCTTGCCAGGGAAGCTGTCGATGCACCTGGAGTTGTCGAGTTGTTTCGCACAGAAGATCAGGTAGGTATTTGTGTACTCGATGTTGGTGTCCTTCCGGATATGGTTACGTTTACTCCCAATGGCGAATACATTCTTACCGCCAATGAAGGGGAGCCCAATGATGATTATACGATAGACCCTCATGGATCAGTAAGTATAATAAACGTATCCTCCCAGGAAGTAACTACGATGAATTTTGAGGGATTCAACGGTATGGAAGCAGCCTTGGAAGAAGGTGGTTTCCGGGTGTTTGGTCCTCATGCCTCTTTGGCTGCTGATGTAGAACCGGAATACGTTACCATTTCAGATGACGGAACTACAGCGTGGGTAGCATTGCAGGAAAACAATGGTGTAGCTGTTGTAGATATTGTA
Source organism: Flavobacteriaceae bacterium (assembly GCA_028277085.1). Lineage (GTDB taxonomy): Bacteria > Bacteroidota > Bacteroidia > Flavobacteriales > Flavobacteriaceae > Croceivirga. The sequence continues at coordinate 21,909 of JANQHL010000243.1, read as the reverse complement.
AACAAGCAAATCACAGACATTTTGCCACTAGGTTTCAAAAACTATGCAAATCCTGGAAATGAAATAGATCCCAGTGATGAAGATGGAAAAAAAGAGTTACGCAGTGTACCGGCATTCGGGATATATCAACCGGATGCTTTGGCCTACTATAGCGTTAATGGGATGGACTATTTTGTATCGGCTAACGAAGGAGATGCCCGGGAATATGAAGGCACTCCCGGATTTGTAGAAGAAGATCGTGTCAAAGATGTTACGCTGGACCCGGATGTTTTTCCTGATTTTGAGACACTACAGTTGGAAGAAAACCTGGGAAGATTGAAATTGACACTGGTCAACGGAGATACCGATGGCGATGGTGATTTCGATGAGATCTATAGCTTTGGTGCGCGTTCCTTTTCCATTTGGTCGGGGATGGGCCAACTGGTATACGATAGCGGTAATGAAATTGCCCAACGAACGCTTGAGCTAACTCCTAATGCCTTCAATGGTGGAGATGGCAGAAGCGATGACAAGGGTGCCGAGCCCGAAGCGGTAAGTATTCTGAAAATTGGAGAACGTCAAATTTTGTTTGTGGGCTTAGAGCGGAATAACCAGGTTTTGGTCTACGATATCAGCAACCCAAGTTTTCCGGAATTTATTCAAATTCTTTCAACGGAAGGGGATGTAGGCCCTGAGGGTGTTTTGCCTGTAGCGGCGGAAGATAGCCCAACAGGTAAGGAGTTAGTAATCGTAAGTAATGAAGTAAGTGGTACTGTAACCATTTACGAAAATCAGTAAGACAGTTTTACTTCATAATTAAATTTGGGAGCACGGTCATTGGCCGTGCTCTTTTTGTATGGCAATAAAGAGTTCGTCGGCATATCTGCGAAGCTGTTCCATTTGTGGTTTACCTTTAGCCTTGCCCAATCTTCCAAAAGCGTAAAAAGCAAACCAAACAACAACCAAAAATCCCATTCCTATCAACCACGGCGTAGTATTATGACCAAGGGAATGCTTCGAGTACGCAAAGATCCCAAGGATGACAAATAACGTGGCCACCCCAAAATGAAGGAACATAAAAAAAGTCCATAGGGTGGGGTTAGGACCAAATACGCCATGAATAGTACTCTTTCCCTTGCTAAAGGAGCTGATTTCCAAATGCAATTGCGGTGACCAAAAATTAGTGGCTTCTTTCTTAAACCGGATATAGATATGTTCATCGATACGGTTAAGCAAAAAGGGGTCTTTAGCCTTTACATCAAAAGCCGTCTTCAGGATGTCAGGGTCAGTATAGAGCCGAATATCGAACCGAGGTCTCAGAACGATTTCGTTGACTAGGTCGCTCATTATTCATGGGTTAAGTGTTTAAAAGGTAGCTACTTTTCTTTATAAATAGTACTACTTTTGCCAAAAATTGAAGAAATGGGAGGCATCGTAGCCATAGTGGGAAGGCCAAATGTTGGTAAATCCACCTTTTTCAATCGCCTGATCCAACGTCGCGAAGCAATAGTAGATGCGGTAAGTGGGGTCACCCGGGATCGGCATTACGGAAAAAGCGATTGGAACGGAAAAGAATTCTCCCTAATTGATACCGGGGGCTATGTGGTGGGTAGCGATGATATTTTTGAGCAGGAGATCGATAAGCAGGTAGAATTGGCTATTGACGAGGCGGATGCCCTGGTATTTATGGTGGATGTAGAAGCAGGGGTAACCGGAATGGATGAGGATGTGGCACGGCTGTTGCGTAAAGTGGATAAACCCGTTTTTTTAGTAATCAATAAGGTAGATAATGCACAACGTCAGGCCGATGCCGCTGAATTTTATACGCTGGGACTTGGAGACTACTACACGGTATCCAGCATTAATGGCAGTGGCACTGGAGAGCTGTTGGATGAATTGGTCAAAGTGCTACCCGATGATGTTGCTGAGGAAGATGAACTACCGCGTTTTGCGGTAGTAGGAAGACCCAATGCCGGAAAATCCTCCTTTATCAACACGCTGATCGGGGAGGATCGATATATTGTTACTGACATTGCCGGCACCACAAGAGATAGTATTGATACCCGATATAACCGATTTGGATTTGAATTCAATTTAGTAGATACCGCAGGAATTCGGCGTAAAGCAAAAGTAAAAGAAGACCTGGAGTTTTATTCAGTGATGCGCTCTGTACGGGCGATTGAACATTGCGACGTTTGTATCCTGATCTTCGATGCAACCCGAGGATTTGATGGCCAGGTACAAAACATTTTCTGGCTGGCGCAGCGAAACCATAAGGGAATTGTGATCCTGGTCAATAAATGGGACCTGGTGGAAAAAGAAACCAACTCCGTAAAAAGGTATACCGAAACCATAAAAAAACAAATCGAACCTTTTGTTGATGTACCCATCATCTTCATTTCGGTAGTAAACAAGCAACGCATTTTCAAGGCTATAGAAACTGCAGTGGCGGTATATCACAACCGTAGCAAGAAAATAAAGACCCGAGCGCTTAATGATATAATGCTTCCGCTCATTGAAAAAAACCCTCCGCCCGCGTACAAGGGGAAATATGTTAAGATCAAGTTTTGCACACAATTGCCTACCCCCTATCCTCAATTTGCCTTTTTCTGCAACTTACCCCAATACGTTCGCGATCCCTACAAGCGGTTTTTGGAAAATCAATTGCGAAAACATTTTGATTTCACCGGGGTGCCGATTACGGTATATATGCGAAAGAAATAAGGGGTTTAGAAACTCGTACTGTCAGCCTCTAAGGAATCAATAAGAGGTTTGGTTACGCCATGATGACCGGCATCAACTCCAAAGAGCAAGAGTGTAATTGAAGGTTCGCTGATACTGAGGATGCCATAAAATCACTAAATGAAGAGGAAAGGAAGTCTATGTCTAAAACTTAAAAAAAAATCGTGATGTCCATTGCGTATGAAACTTGACTTTCACTTGTAATAAAACTCCTAATACTATCTAAAAATGTTGGTATTACGGTAAGATTATTGATATTTTCCTAGGAACAAACCCTTTCTGGACCATGAAAAAAAACCTGCTCCTAGGCATCTTCTTTTTTACGATGGTTTTTGTTCTTGGTCAGCACTCTGAAGCTTTCAATGGTCCACTAGAAAACATTCACCTTCATTTAAATAAAACTTCCTTTTTACAAGGGGAAAGGTTGTGGTTTAAGGCCTATATACAAGACCAAAACACCAAACTTCCCCCTTTGGAGACCTCCAACTTACATGTAGGCATTTTTACTGATAATGGAGAAGAAGTAAAACGCAAACTGTTTTTGGTAGAGAACGGTATGACCCAGGGTGACTTTGCCATCGATTCCACTTTAGTGGAATCTGAATACGTTGTTCTGGCCTGGACGAATTACATGCGCAACTTTAAGGACTTGGAACCATTTCGTCAGCGGATAATGATTTTAAGGGATGTTAAGGAAGCGGAAACAAAAGAAGGGGGTATTACCATTTCGGTGTATCCAGAAGGGGGGCAGTTGATTGCAGGGACCTATAACAGCATCGGTATTTTGGTTAGCAATAGCCTTGGTCAAGGGGTAAAGCTCAACGATTTAGATCTGGTTGATGAAAAAGGTGAAGTACTTCGAAAAAAGATTGCCACCAATAGCTTCGGTATGGGTAAGGTAAGTTTTGTGGCTGAATCCGGTGAAGCCTATTATTTGCAACGACAAAGATCGGATGGGATAATGATAAGGGCAAAACTGCCGCCATCAGTGAGCGGACAGTTCGGTATTCGTGTAGACAATAAGGAAGCCGACAAAGTACGAATAGAAATGATCGGTTCCGAAACCCTTTTTAGAGCGAATGACGGGGAGTACTTCAGCCTGGCCGTTTATCAGGACGAGTTTATCGGGTTCGAGAATTTTGAAGTCAATGCAGATAAACCTGTTATCTGGTTTCCGCGTGAGCAGATGCCTTATGGGGTAGTAACCGCAGTGTTATTTGATAAGGAATTGAGACCTGTTTCTCATCGCATGTTCTTTAACCATAAAGACGATATCGTGAAGACGGACCTTGAAATTGATCACTGTTTGACAAAATGGGGAGATTCCATCCAAATCGATGTGCTACTTCCACCGAGCGCAGAACTGATATCCAATATAAGCCTATCAGCCCTTCCGCTATCCAGTAGGGCGAATAATCCCAACAATTCCATCATCTCTTCGTTTTTGGTCAACCCTTATGTTGTGAAGGGCATTCAAAATCGATACTATTTTGAGGTAGATGACAGGCAACGACGTTTTGAGTTGGACCAGCGTTTGTTGATAGAGGGTTGGGGGAAGTATGAGTGGGATTCTAGGAAATGGGAGGAGCGAAAGCTGGAGTTCGAAATGGAAAAGGGCATTCCCATTTCAGGAAGGATTATGGACGCCAATCTAAATTACGAAGACCAAGTACTACTACATACCGATCTATCCGGGACATTCGAATATGTGGAATTGGAAGCAGGAAGGACGTTTGATCATAGTATGAATCTGTTTGAAGGGGATTCCCTGAGCTTTAGCCTAATCGGTTCAGGGGGTAATCTTAGAAAACCAAAAGTGGTATTCGAGCTGCAAGAAGACGTTATGGAAGTCATGAATGTAGGACCTTGGTTGAATCCGCAAACCCTACAAACTGTTAAAGACGATTACGGGGAAACCATTTTCGACCAGCCTCTTGATTTGGATAAGCGAACTATCGCTTTAGATGAGGTCACCGTATCCGATAGAAGGAGAGCTGATAATTCTTTTCAAATTACACCTTTTGTAGAAGGCCGGTTGATTGATGAAGAGGAAATTAAAAGGTACCCTTCCTTAGTTGGATATATTGCGGGATTGGGTTTTTCAGCGGGTAATCCGGTTCGTCAAACCGGTTATCCCAGAGGACCTGTTCCTGTATTTGTAGATGGTGTTATTGCTAGTTATCAAGAATGGGTGGGGATTCCTCTTCGTAATGTCGCAAATGTTGTTTTCAGCAAAAATCATGTATACCGTCCCTTTATATCTATAACCCTAAATAGTGATTACATTTCATCCGAACGGCGTGATCAATTTGTCAAGTTTGCCATTGAAAAGGGCTATACCCGACCGCGGAACTACTTCGCCCCAAATTACCCTGATTATACCAGTAACATTTTCAAAAAATACGGTGTTTTGGATTGGAAGCCTAACGTAATTGTAGGAAATGAAATCCCCACATCCATTACCGTTCCCTTAAAAAATCAAAATGGGGTGTTATTGTTTATTGAAGGTTTGGTATCTGACGGAAGCTTGATTTCTCAAAAAGTAGAAGTGCAATTACCCGAAGCTAGATGAGACAACAACTACTTGTAGTGCCAGTACTTTTTTGTGTTTTGCTGTCCACGGGCCAGCGGAATCCTGAACCCTGGGAGAACATCCACCTGCATTTTAATAAGACCACTTTTTTAAAAGGGGAAAGGCTTTGGTTTACAGCTTATATCCAGGACCAGAAAACACAGAGACCTTCCGTGGCGACGACTACCCTGCACCTCGGCGTTTACTCAAAAGACGGCGAAGAAATCAAACGAAAATTGCTATATGTAGCAAATGGGATTTCCCAGGGCGACATCGCTATTGATTCCACCTTTACAGGTGAAGAATATACCGTTATGGCCTGGACACAGTATATGCGGAATTTTCCCGAACTCCTGCCATATCGCCAAAATATTAAAGTGTTTGATGGCGGTTTTTCGGGAACAGAGGAATTAGATAATGATATTGAAATAGCAGTTTTTCCTGAGGGAGGAGTACTTATTGAAGGGGCCTATAACCAAATAGGGATCATGGTGACCGACGGTCTTGGTAAAGGGGTAGCTTTAAACGATTTGGAGCTCGTGGACAACAACGGGAAAGTCCTTCGTTCTAAAATTACTACCAATAGGCTTGGGCAAGGAAAAACAGGTTTCTTACCAGAGCAAGATGAGACCTATAGCCTCCGATTACAAAACGGTGTCAACACCGTTGTCTCTAAAAAATTACCCAAAGCTATTCCCGGGCAAATTGGAATGAACGTAGAAAACAACGGTAAGGAAAAGATCTTATTTAAGTTAGTGGCCGCGGAGGAGACCTTCAAAAAAAAGGCAGGTGCTTCCTTTTCCCTGGCAATTTACCAGGACGATTTTATGGTATTTGAAGAAGTCCAAATAGACAAAGATGAAGCGGTTGTGGCGCTGAACCGAACTGCCCTTCCCTATGGGGTAAATGCGGCAGTACTTCTAAGCGATAGCCTGGAGCCTATTGCCTGGCGGTTGTTCTTTAATCACAGGAAACAGCAAAACCGTACGCATACGGTAGTTGTGGAACATTGCCTTTCGGAATTTGGCGATTCCCTGCAGGTGGACCTGATATTACCGGAGGGAGTCGAAGATGGGATACGCGCAAGTCTATCGGTCCTTCCCGAAGCTGCAAGTGGATACAATCCAGCGCAATCCATTATCTCATCCTTTCTAGTACAACCCTATTTGCAACAACAATTACCTAATGGCCGATATTATTTTCAAGACATCAATCGCCGTAAACGCTATGAATTGGACAAACAATTGCTGATAGAAGGTTGGGGGAAGTATGACTGGGATACTAGAACCTTGGAAAAGGCAAAACTGGAATTTGAGATGGAAACAGGGATCCCTATCCAGGGAAAAGTTATAGATGCAAATTTAATAGAAGAACAACAGGTGTTTCTTTTTTCCCAACAGTTTGGGGATAAAGTTTATGCTGACCTGGGCCAGGAAAAGGACTTTAGCACAGTGATGAATTTGTTTGAAAACGATTCTTTGGGGGTTAGTCTTATAGGAAAAAAGGGGAAGCTGAGAAAGCCCAGGGTTGAATTGGGATCCATTGGGTTCATAAAACTGGATCTAAACACTTCGAACTGGTTAGTATTCAATCAAATCGATCGGTTATCGGAAAGGCAACCGGAAACAGATCAGGCTTTTAATTTAAGTAAGCGTACTATCGCTTTGGAGGAAGTTACTGTAACCGAAAAGGCTTTGGCAGCTAATAAATATCAATTTACAGCCGGGATTGAAGGGCGACAAATACGGGATGAGGATATCAAAAAGTATCGCTCGGTACTCAATTACTTTCGAAAATTAGGCTATAGAGTAACGGTTGCAAATGGTCAGGTTGTAGTGCAGTCTTATAACTCCCCTTTTCCAGTGGCACCTGTAAGTATTAATGGGATGCCTGCTACTGCAGTGGAGCTCATGAATATGTCGCTGTCAAGCGTACAATTCATAACCTATAACAAATCCTGGTTAAATCCATTCATTGCGATGTCAATAAATCCCGATTACGTCGCTCCTGAAAATAGGAACCGGTTCATAAAATTTGCTATTGAAAATGGCTATGCCCGGCCACAGGAATACTTCCGTGCTAACTATCCGGATTACGATTCGGCCTTGTTTAAGAACTTCGGGGCGCTGGATTGGAAAGCAAGTTTGTGGATCACTTCCGAAATACCGACTTCAATTACGGTTCCCCTGCACAATCAAAAAGGGGTAAAGCTCTATTTGGAAGGAATGGGGCAAAAAGGGGGTCTGGTCAGTATGGCCGAGGAGATTGCTATAGATTCGGAATAAGCACAGTGTCCGCAGAACTTTATCAATTTTTTAATAAAAGACAGGTAAGGCGTTCCCTATCTTTAAAACAAACAAAACCTATCCATCATGAAACATTCCATTCTTTTATTGGCATTGACCATTTTTTCAGTTCCATTTTCCCAGGCTCAGGAATCGGATTACCAATTGGTTGCCAAAACGGTGAACTACTACTTAGAGGGCGGCACGAATAATGACTATGCCACCTTAAAAAAAGCATTTCACGAGACAGCCACCATGAAATACATTACCAAGGAAGGCTATAAAGAAGTGAACGCGCTGGAGTTCTTTTCCGGGATGGATGCCTCCAAACCCAAGCAAAACCGTATTACCCGGATTGCCAACATAACAGTTTCCGGGCATGCTGCCAGTGCGCAATTGGAAATAGAGTATCCTACTTTTAGCTTTATCGATTTTATGAACTTGCTAAAAGTGGATGGGGAATGGAAAATTGTAAATAAGATTTTTTATCGTAAGCCGGCGATGCCTTTAGAGCAGTAGCGGTCTTTTTAATAGGCGATCCATACGATATTTCCTATGTTTTGCTCCGATGTATTTTGTAGTGAAGGTGTAGTAGTGCTTAATCAAGATTGAGGGTCAATAGGGAGTTGGGATTAGCAACAGGGACGCCGTTCAGCTCAAGCGTACTTATAAAAGGGATTCCATCACAGCAGCCACCGGAAGAAGATATTGTAATTTCAGCGCTAAGGCTGGCATTATATTCATTACCAATATTCAGATTGAAATCATAGGTCGTTTCTTCCCAGGCAAAACTGCTGAAGATCAATATGGGCGTATTTCCGTTGGCGGAAACGGTTTCACCGAGAGTCAATTCCGATGGCTCGGGATAGGTTCCGGAAACCGAGACATCTTCAACCGTGAAGATTCCTTCCGCGAAGACATTTTCTCCATCAAGTGTTATTTCAAAAGCAAGCGCAGGAAAGCTTATGCAGTCTACTGCTTCACAATCGATTTCATCTTCGTCGCAAGAAAGGTAAAGGCTTAAAAAAAGGAGCGCTAAGATGTATTTGTTCACGGGAGATGTTTCCATGGAGATGTGATACGAGGCATAGGGTTGCTTGTACTGGGTAAATCCTACCAACCCCCAGAAGCTCCACCTCCGCCAAAGCCGCCGCCGCCGAAACCACCACCAAAACCGCCAGAGCCAAAGCCACCGCCTCCAAAACCGCCGCCGGAAGAACCTTTATAACCACCGCGACCCATATTACTAAGAATGATGATATCCCAAATATCCAGTCCGGATCCCCTCCGACCACCACGGCGGTTACCACCGCCACGATTTTTCCTGCTGATCAGGATGATTACAATGATAAAGAAGATGATAAAGGGTAGCAACCTGCCTAATGGAAAGCCTCTGTCGTTGTTAAAGGTACGGTCTTCTTCAAATTGGCCGGTGAGTACCTGGAAAATGGCATCCGCCCCGGCATCTAGCCCACCGTAATAGTCGCCTTGCTTGAATTCCGGGATAATGATTTGTTCTATGATCCGTTTGCTCATCAGATCAGTCAAGAATTCTTCTACTCCATAGCCTGTATTGATCGCTATCCTTCGATCATCTCTGGCAAGCAGGACCAGAATACCGTTGTCCTCATCGGCCTGACCAATACCCCACTCTTGACCCCATTGTGCACCCAGGTAATTGATGTTTTCCCCATCCGTAGAACGGATTATAGCGACCACAATTTGGGTAGAAGTACTATCCGCATAGCGGATCAGTTTTTGCTCCAACTGGCTTTTTTCAGTGGAGCTAAGCAGGTTGATATAATCGTAAACACTGGTTTGTTGTTCCGGTTTAGGAGGAATCTCAAATTGCCCCCATGCCTGGGAAACCACAAAAAGTGCTACAAAAAGACTACCCTTTGGAAACCGCATCGCTCAATTCATTAGTATCACCATGATGCCAGGGAAAATGGGCTTCAAGCTCCTGGCCGGCGCTCAATATACCTTCAACTATACCCGTTTTGAAATCTCCTTGTTTAAAGTGTGTTTGCATGACATCCCGGGTGCTATCCCAAAAGCCTTCTGGTACTGCACGATCAATACCACGATCCCCATAGATCACAAATTTGTGATCATGTACGGCTACATAGATCAATACCCCGTTTTCATCTTTAGTATTGTCCATTTTCAAAAAATGGAATACCTGTTGGGCACGGCTAAAGTGGTCTATTTTGGCAGAAGCTTCTATGTGTACACGGATCTCCCCCGAGGTGTTCTGTTCCGCTTCAAGAATGGCGTTTACAATCTCTTGTTCTTCTTGTGGTGTGAGAAAGTCTTCTACCTCAGACATGGTTAGTCAAAGTTAAAATCTACCTCCGGGGCGTTCTCGGAACCGGGATCGGATTTATATCGTGGCATTTCTTCAAACCCAAACCAGCCGGCTAAAATTTTGCCTGGAAATTTGGTAGTATGGATATCGTAAATGTTCACCTTTTCATTGTAGCGATCGCGGGCTACGTTGATTCTATTTTCGGTACCTTCCAGCTGGGATTGTAATTCCAAAAAGTTCTGGTTGGCCTTGAGGTCCGGATAGCGTTCAACGGTGACCAACAGACGAGATAAAGCAGAGGATAACCCGGTCTGGGCCTGTTGAAATTGTGCTATGGCTTCGGGGTTGATATTGTCCACATCTATCGTAGTTGAAGTAGCTTTGGCCCTTGCTTCTATAACATCGGTCAGCGTCTCTCGCTCAAAATCCGCTGCGCCCTGCACGGTTTTTACCAGATTACCAATAAGATCGTTCCTACGCTGATATGAACTTTCTACATTAGACCAGGCCGTTTTGGCGTCTGCTTCCAATTCAACGGCTTTGTTATTGAATCCGACGGCCCACTGGTATAGGCCAAAAGCTACCACGGCCAGGATAATTACCGGGATTAACCATTTTTTCATTTGCTAGTGTTTTTAGTGTTTAGATATTCGCTATACGATTAGTAGGCAAGGTAGCAATATTGTTACAGGCTTTAGAGCTGTTCTTTAATTTTTAGGAGCTCGGCCTTTACCTTTTGCAATTTTTCAATCACCTCAAAATTGGAAAGGGTTTTGTGTTTTTCTTCTTTGAGGTGAATTTTAGCGCCTTCCAGGGTAAAGCCGCGTTCTTTGACCAAATGATAGATCAACTGAAGGTTTTTGATATCCTGTGGCGTGAATTTGCGGTTGCCTTTGGCATTCTTTTTAGGCTGCAACACATCAAATTCTTTTTCCCAGAAGCGGATTAACGAAGTATTTACCCCAAAAGCTTTGGCCACTTCGCCAATGCCATAATAACGCTTGTCCGGAAGTTCTACATGCATTTAGTCTAGGGATTGATTTTCTTGAGTGGCGTATTTGAGCATGTTTTCAAACTCTTCTGCCGTCAAACTTCCGTAGTAGAAGTTGATGGGATCGATTTTTTCTCCATCTTTCCAAACCTCATAATGCAGGTGAGGAGCTTCGGAACGCCCTGTATTTCCAACAAAACCAATAAGATCACCGCGTTTTACTTTTTGGCCGCGAGACACGTTGTATTTACTTAAATGGGCATAAAGACTCAAATAGCCATAGCCATGGTCTATGCGAATGTGTTTTCCGTACCCGGAAGACCTATTGTCCGCTCTGGTTACTGTTCCGTCTCCTGTAGCGTAGATCGGTGTTCCCCTCGGAGCAGTAAAATCCATTCCTTTGTGCATTTTCCGCGCCTTGGTGAAGGGATCCGTACGCCAACCAAATCCTGAGGCCATACGGGTAAGATCCTCGTTGCGAACAGGTTGAATGGCCGGAATGGCCGCCAATAACTTTTCCTTTTCTTCAGCCAATTTGGCAATCTCATCCAGGGACTTGGACTGGATAACCATTTGTTTTTGGATAATATCCAACCGTTTTGAAGCGTTGATAATGATTTCCGAATTGTTGAATCCTTCCAGGGATTTATAGCGGTTAACACCTCCAAATCCTGCCCTGCGTTGCTCTTCGGGGATGGGATTGGCTTCAAAGTAAAGGCGGTAAATGTTATTGTCGCGCTCTTCAATATTTCCCAAAACCTGCTCTATTTGTTCCATCTTTTTGTCGAGGATGTCAAACTGCAACTCATAATTCTGCACCTCTCTTGCTAACGACAATTCCTTAGGCGTATTTACCAGGTTCGTATTCAATAAGAACAACAATCCAAGGAAACCAAAAAGGGCGGCACCCAAAACAAAAAAGGCAATATTTCTGTACTTTTTCGATTTTTTTGGTTCAATCTTTCGGTACGAAAGTGTATCCGGATCGTAATAGTACTTGACTTTAGACATGAAGGTAAATTATCCTATTTTTGACCGTTCTTAATTCGGTAACAGACAAATATAAAAATTGTTTTGTTCCAAATGTTAAAATTAATTAAAGCTTAACTGCCCATATGACGTCTCAAAAGGTTAGAGAACAGTTTCTAAACTTCTTTTCTTCCAAAGCGCATAAAATAGTTCCTTCTGCCCCAATGGTCATGAAAAACGATCCTACGTTGATGTTTACCAATGCGGGGATGAACCAATTTAAGGAGTTTTTTCTTGGTATTTCCAGGCCGGAGGTAAAGCGAATTGCGGATACGCAAAAGTGTCTTCGAGTAAGCGGAAAACACAACGATCTGGATGAGGTAGGTAAAGATACCTACCATCATACCATGTTCGAAATGCTGGGGAATTGGAGCTTTGGGGATTATTTCAAAAAAGAGGCCATTGACTGGGCCTGGGAGTTGCTTACTAAAACCTATAAGATCGCCCCGGAAAATCTCTACGTTACCATATTCGAAGGCAGCACGGATGCCGATAATCTGGAAATGGACCGGGAGGCATATGACTATTGGAAAGCCATTATTCCTGAGGATCGCATTCTAATGGGGAACAAAAAGGACAATTTTTGGGAAATGGGCGACCAGGGTCCTTGCGGGCCCTGTTCTGAAATCCATGTTGATATCCGTTCTGAGGAGGAAAAAACCAAAGCTTCAGGAGCAGATTTGGTCAATAAAGATCATCCCCAAGTGGTGGAGATTTGGAATCTGGTCTTCATTCAATATAATCGTAAAGCAGATGGACAATTGGAGGACCTACCGGAAAAGCATGTGGATACGGGGATGGGTTTTGAACGCTTGTGCATGGTGTTGCAGGGGAAGCAATCAAACTACGACACCGATATCTTTACACCACTTATTCGGGAGATCGAGACCATAACCCGCAAAGCCTACGGAAAAGAAGAGGCAGTTGATATTGCCATTCGGGTGGTCGCGGATCATGTACGGGCTGTGGCATTTGCCATCGCCGATGGTCAGCTCCCCAGTAATACGGGGGCGGGTTATGTAATACGGAGAATCTTGCGTCGCGCCGTGCGTTATGGATTTACCTTTCTCGATATTAAAACCCCTTTTATCCATCGCCTGGTAAAGGTTTTAGCCACCCAAATGGGAGGCACCTTCCCCGAACTGAAAGAACAGTTGCAGTTGATTGAAAATGTAATTCGGGAAGAAGAAAGCTCTTTTTTAACTACACTGGAACAGGGCTTGGTGTTGTTGGATACGGTGATTAAAGAGACCAAAGGAAAGATTGTAGAAGGAGCAAAGGCTTTTGAGCTTTACGATACCTTTGGATTCCCAATCGACCTAACCGCCTTAATTTTGGAGGAAAAAGGGCTCGCTTTGGACAAGGAAGGATTTGAAAAAGCCCTCCAAACGCAAAAGGAGCGCTCTAAAAAGGCTTCAGCAATAGCGAAAGAAGATTGGACGATACTTTCAGAAGGTTCCGATCATAACTTCATTGGCTACGATACCCTGGAAGCGGAAGTGCAGTTGGTCAAGTACCGGAAGATCACCACAAAAAAAGAAGGTGATCGGTACCAATTGGTGCTTAATACCACACCTTTCTATCCGGAAGGAGGAGGTCAGGTAGGGGACAAAGGGTACCTGGAAGCACCAAATGGAGATGTGATCTACATTGTAGATACCAAAAAGGAAAACAATGAAATTGTTCACTTTGCAGAATCCCTACCGAAAGATATGAAGGTGCCATTTAAGGCGGTGGTTGACCGCAAACAACGGAAACGTACCGCCAGTAACCACACCGCCACCCATTTATTACACCAGGCACTTCGTGAAGTGTTGGGGAAGCACGTGGAGCAGAAAGGATCTGCCGTTCATTCTAAATATTTGCGATTTGATTTTTCACACTTTGCAAAGCTAACGGTGGAAGAACTTCGGGAAGTAGAAGATTTTGTTAACGCGCGTATTGAAGGACAACTTCCCCTGGAAGAACAACGTGGAATTGCAATGTCCAAGGCTATGGAGCAAGGGGCAATTGCCCTTTTCGGTGAAAAATACGGGGATACCGTTAGAACGGTCCGTTTTGGGAAATCCATTGAGCTTTGTGGTGGTACGCATGTAAAGAATACGGCGGACATTTGGCATTTCAAGATAGTATCCGAGGGAGCAGTTGCTGCAGGAATCCGAAGAATTGAAGCCATAACTGCGGATGCGGTAAAGGACTTTTACTTTAGCAACAACCGCATGCTGTATGAAATAAAAGACCGTTTAAATACTACCCAGGACCCTGTGAAGGCAGTAACTGACCTTCAGGAGGAAAATCACCGATTAAAGAAACAGGTAGAGGTCTTGTTAAAGGAAAAGGCAAAAGGTCTAAAGGCAGATTTGTTGGGCAATCTTGTTGAAAATAATGGGGTTAAGTTCCTTGCTAAAAAAGTGGATCTGGACGCCGGGGGCATGAAAGATCTGTTGTTTGAAATGGGCAATACTACCGGCAATTTGTTTGCATTACTGGCTGCAGAACGGGATGGAAAAGCCTTGCTGGCGTGTTATATTTCCAAGGACCTTGCCTTTGAAAAAGGATTAAACGCGGGCAGCATTGTACGTGATCTTGGAAAATACATTCAAGGCGGCGGCGGAGGGCAACCCTTTTTTGCAACCGCAGGGGGAAAGGATCCGGGAGGAATCGCGAAAGCGTTGGAGCAGGTTAAGGAGTATTTGAAATAGGATGAAAAAAGTTCTCGCTGGTGCTGTTATTACGCTGACTGTTGTTTTTGTATACAGGTCATGTATGGATCAAAACGCGGTCAAGGAACGACTTAAAGAAGACAGCGCGCTTATTCAGCAGGAGATTCAAAATGTGGCAAAGCTTATTGTCACGGAAGGGCATTTTTCTCAAGTGTATAGTTATGCCGATTCCAAGGCAGTTTTCGGGTCCCTGCTTACCGCCAATAAAAAAGCCTTAGTTGTTGTAAATGCGGAGGTTCAGGTGGTCTATGACTTAAGTAAAGTTCACTTTGAGATTGACGAAGCGAATAAAACCCTGGTGGTTCAAAACCTTCCGGAACCAGAGGTAAAGCTGTATCCTGATTTTGAATATTACGATGTGTCTGCAGATTATTTTAACCCCTTTGAAGCGGAAGACCACAAGGCTATTAAAGAACAGGTGAATGCTGCATTGCTTAAAAAAGTAAACGCCTCTTCCTTGCTGAAGAACGCCGAGAATAGGGCAATCACTGAACTAAGTCAGTTTTTGGTACTTACCCGCTCACTGGGTTGGAAATTGGTCTATGAGAAACAACCGGTCACAGACAGTACTATGTGGCAACAACTGATGGACTGATCCGTTCGATATCCGCATACACTCTTTATAGTCTAGGCGCTTACACCACTTTTTTGGGCCAAAGCTAAGCCATCGTCAATCAGATGCCCCACTTCAGGACATTGTTCCTTTACTTTTTCCAGATGCTTTTCGATGTCCCTGGCCAACGCTTCTTTACCCCCCTGGATTGCCAATTCGTAAAGCTCTACAGGGAGCAGCCAATCCATAGGGAAACGTTCTTTGAACTCTCCAAAGAGTTTGCTTCGGGATATAGTAGTATCCGTACCTTCCCGATAGTTTCGAACACGTTGGTAATAACTTTCCAGTTTTAGTTTTTCGCTATCCCTGGTCTTTTTAATCGTGGTTTCGGTTAGCTCGTGCGAAATAAGATTAAAGCTTTTAAGATCGGCCGGACCGTTGAAAGCAGATACTACCTCTTGTCCCACCGCCATGTGGTACAAACCCCATTCCGGCACAAAAAGAATTGTATCATCATGGGTTACCTTGCAATCGGAAAGGGTAATCAAGATGATCTTTCCATAAAGGTTCCGGGTTCCAGTAATAATTTTGCCTTCCACGATCACTCCACCTTCGAATTCTAACCGTACCCGTTCTCCTTCAAAAATATTGTATGCCTTAAGATCTCTGGGGCTCATATCTTCAATGGTGAGGTTGATACCTTTGAGTTTCCCAACCGGAGAGCCAAAACCTTCCGGATGGTTTTCGACCCCATGACCTACAAGTTCTTTTTCACGATAAGCAAGAGCAGTAGGACCTTGGGTTCTTAAATATATAGGCTTCCCTTCATGAGAAAGGATATTATTAAAATGTCCGGAGATCTGTAGCCCAGTGCTCAGTTCTACAGTGCCCAGTGCCTTAGAATCCACTAACTTTTGTACTCCGGTAAGTCCGCCCGTCCGCAAGGCCATGGTATTGGCAAAATCCTCCAGTACCTGGCTTAGGTGTGCAAAATCCGGGGTAGCGAAAAGTTGAGGTTGCGGTTTGGTTATGTCGAATTCGGTGTACGCTGCTTTCATCGTGTACGGAAGCTTTTTTACCTCATCTGTCATGCACCATGTACTTTCCCCTATCGAGGATAGTAAGCCGGCGCCATAGATTTTCGGCGCTTCCGGTTTTCCTATAAGACCATATTCCACCGTCCACCAATGTAAGTTTCGGATCAAAGCCATCTCACTGGGCTTACCCATGTTTTCCTGCAGATGGGCAACGCGCTGCTCAGCTTCTTCTATTTCACCAGGAGAAGTGCCTTCGGCTTCTTTAATTATGGAAAGATGACGTACCGCATCATACAATTCGTAGTCTTTGGAACTGGAGATGGCTTTTGCCCCTATTTCGCCAAATCTACGGAGGTACTCCGCGTATTCCGGATTGGCGATAATGGGAGCATGTCCGGCACCTTCATGAATAATATCAGGGGCAGGGGTGTATTCGATATTTTCCAGTTGACGAATATCCGAGGCAATCACCAGCACATTGTAGGCTTGAAATTCCATGAAAGCGGAAGGGGGAATAAAACCGTCTACGGCTACCGCTGCCCAACCGATCTCTTTTAGGATTCGATTCATCCCATACATATTGGGAATGCTATCAATTGAGATCCCGGTCTTTTTGAGTCCTTCCAGATAGGAGGAATGCGCCACTCTACTTAAGTAATCCACATTTTTCCGCATCACATACCGCCAAACTGCTTGATCAATGGGGGTGTAGTCCTCGTAATTCTGGGGCTTGATGTACTGTTTTAGATGTTCCGGAAGCTTGTCCAGTACCGGGTTGCTTTCATACGCGAGTTGCTCCATAGCGTCTAGTTTTGTATTTTGTTTCCTTGCGGGTCATAAAAATCCGAAATGGTAAAAGCGTTGGCTGTTGGGCCGTTTTCTTCCAAAGCTTCTAATTTGTCTTTTGCCATTTCAAGGGTAGGTAGTTCGCCTTCCGGTAACCACCACATCACAAATTGAGAAGGGCCTTTGAGATCAAACCACTTCTTTTTGTTTCTCAAGAAATAACTATGAACACTGCCATATACAAAGTCCTTAAAGGAGGCTACATCTTCCCACAAACTGATGTTTACCGCCATCATTTCGTCCTGGAAAGGGGATTGGATATAGCTTGCTGGTCTGCCCTGTTCGTCCTTCAATCGCCAAATAAATCCTTTGCTTTCTTCGGCAAAACGGTTTACCGGCTCCAGAAAGTCCACAAACTCCTTCATTACGGGGCTGTATAAGGAAGCCTTGAACCTTGCGATGTTGGCTTGTGCCAGATGATAACGCATTATCAAGTTTCTTATAAATGTAGTTAAAATGGTGAAAAGACAGAAATTTGAAGTAATTTGTAGTGATATATCCTTTATATAGTGTTTTTTAAAGGAAAAAACACTAATTTGCTTGTATTCAAAACATAGAAAAAGGAAGTTGTATGATCAGCCCGTTAGACGCCATTGATCGTAAGATTCTTAAAATTTTGGAATCGGATGCGAAAACCGTTGCGAAAACTATTGCTGAACAATTGAATATGACCAAAACTCCGGTCTATGAACGTATCCGAAGACTGGAACAGGAAGGGTATATTCGAAAATACGTGGCACTAATAGACAAGGAAAAGGTAGAACCCAGTATTACGGTATTCAGCTTTGTTTCCTTAGAAGCTCAAAAAGGTTCCATGATGGACGCTTTTTTGGAATTGGTGCGGGAATTCCCAGAAGTAGTGGCGTGTTTTGTGGTGGGCGGAGAATTTGATTTTCTGCTCAAAGTAGTGGTCAAAGACTTGGATGCCTATTATGACTTTGCAAAGGGAAAAATTGCCAATTTACCTAATATTGGGGCAGTGAAAAGCGCATTTGTGCTCAAAGAAGTTAAAGACAACAATCGTTTTCCACTTTTGTAAAAATAGCGAAGAACCTACCTGATCGTAACAAACTATAAACACTCAAACTATATAGGTAGATTCTTCGCTTACTTTACATCCAACTTTATTTGGACGCAATCTCTCGTTCCGGGGGATATTCCGCCAAAATTTCGGAAACAAACTTCCGAATACGTTGTTCTTTCTTATCAATATTGTCAATATTGTTCAAGGTGCCTACACCGCGTCCCTGCCAAACCAATTCTTTACTTCGTGTGTCAATAAGATCAATATACAATGATCCTTCTGTTCGTGTGGAAACTGTTGGGCCAAAGCCGCCGCCCCAGCCGCCCCAACCAGGACCCCAGAACCACGGATTGTAAAAGCCGCCCCAGCCCCAGCCGCCCCAACCCCAGCCGCCCCAGCCGAAGTTGTTGTAAACATCAACCTGTTCCCGTTCCTTCGTGAAGATACTCACCAGTAAATCCGGTTGTCCGGATTTCACAAATCCTTTGGCTGACATTTCCGTATCAATAGCCGTTAATATCCTTTTTTTGTCCAAATCGGAAATTTGGGCTTTATCAATACCGGTTTTGTAATAGGCATAGGTCTTGTAATCATTAAAACTGGCCTGACGGTCATAGTCGGAAATAACGCGTACGGAAACACAGGAGCTTAAAAAAACAAGCGCTAGCAGCGGAAGGAAGAGAAATTGTAGCTTTTTCATATCAATTTTTTTTGAGTTTAACACGGGCAATGTTATTCAATTAATGCACAAATATTATGCCGAAAATCGTTGCTATTCCTGCCGATTGGTTTTTTTGTTATAACCATAGGGGCAGTGTCTACAACCACTTTCGCAACAATGCCCTCGCTTTAGCAAGTACTGTTCTGTAAATACCCGATAACCCTCCGGAGAGAGGTAAAAATCTCCTTCTTCTAAAGGTATGTATTTCTTCATGCAATCAAAAGCTCCTTAGCTCAAAATTACCACCCAATACTGTGATTTGAAAATTATTTGGGTGGATTAGGGGAGGTTGTCCGGAAATTGAAAGGTTTGGTCGATCATTCGGGATTCACGGCAAAGAATAGGTTATATTTGTGTGCCCCACAATAGAATAGTTCGTAAAAGGACTGTAATATGATATTGGTTTTTAAACATCTTTTCAGGAAGAACTATGTGGGACTTACCCTTTGGCCGTTCATCATAGTTAAGGAAAACATTTACAAGGAAGACACCGTCCTTATTAATCATGAAAAAATCCATCTAAAACAGCAATTGGAACTACTGGTATTGCCGTTTTATATCTGGTATATTGGAGAATGGTTGTTGCGGACGTTGCTCTATTTAGACCGTTACCGGGCGTATCAAAACATTAGCTTTGAACGGGAGGCATTTGCCAATGAAAAGGATTTGGGTTATACAGAACGCAGAAAACCCTACAGTTTTTTAAATTACCTTACCCGACCTTAACCTGTGGAGGTAACCAATCAAGAACTACATTTTCCGGGATTAAAAGAAAAAGCTATTTCCCTTTGGGTAAAACGAGAAGACCTTATCCATCCTGTGATTTCTGGGAATAAGTACCGAAAACTAAAATACAACCTCCTGGAGGCCAAAAAGAAGGGAACTCATACGTTGTTGAGCTTTGGAGGGGCCTATTCCAATCATATTGCTGCGCTGGCCTATGCCGGAAAGGAGAGTGGTTTCCGTACCATTGGGGTAATCCGGGGAGAAGAGTTACGGCACCGTTGGGAGGCCAATCCCACACTGAAGGCGGCAACAGCACAGGGAATGGAGCTGCATTTCCTCTCAAGGGAAAACTACAGGAGAAAAGAGGAGGAGAAGGTGCTTTCCCAGTTGAAAGTACAATTTGGGGATTTCTATCTTTTGCCGGAAGGGGGTACTAATGTGCTAGCTGTGAAGGGTTGTGAAGAGATTTTGACGCCTAAAGATGCTACTTTTGATGTGATTTGCACCTGTGTTGGCACTGGAGGAACCCTGTCTGGATTGGCCAATGCGGCCTACCCACACCAAAAGGTTTTGGGATTTCCGGTGCTGAGAGGCGAATATGTAAAGGATACGATTCGTAACTTTGCTCAAAAGGAAAACTGGGAATTGGTTCCCGGGTTTCATTTTGGAGGCTATGCCAAAGTGCATACGGACCTGGTACAATTCATGAATCGTTTTAAAAAACGGACGGGAATTCAATTGGATCCTGTGTATACCGGAAAACTGTTTTTTGGATTGTTGGAACTGGTAAAACAGGATAAGTTTCCACCCGGAACTCGTATTTTAGCGATCCACACCGGAGGGCTTCAAGGTATTGCGGGGATGAATGCTATATTGAAAAGGAAAAATTTACCGTTAATCTATTGATGGTTACACGTTTTTTTGCCACATTATTGACAGTAGCACTTTTGGTGGGTTGTGGCGCCAAAAGGCGAAGTGCTTCAAAGGTTGTCCAGGGAGAAAAGAAGACGGTGTATCAACCTAACTCCGGCCTGGAGGGCACGAAAGTTAAAAAGTCCGAACTTTATCCCATGCCGGAGGACCCGGGCTACTTCAAAAAATTTCCCATCGCCTCTACCCAGGACTATATTAGCGAGTTTGCACAAATTGCCCAATATGAGATGCGTGCTTTTGGTATTCCGGCCAGTATTACCCTTGCCCAGGGGATACTGGAAAGTGCTTCCGGACGGGGGGAATTGACCCGAAAAACGAACAATCATTTTGGTATAAAATGTCATACCGGCTGGCAGGGCGACTTTGATTTTCACGATGACGATGCCAAAGGAGAGTGTTTCCGGAAGTATAATCACCCTATGTTCTCTTTCCGGGCCCACAGCATTTTCCTGGCTTCCCGTTCCAGAAATCAGTTTTTATTCAATTACCGCAGGGACGATTATAAAAAGTGGGCCTATGGATTAAAAAAAGCCGGGTATGCCACGGATAAAAAATATCCTCAAAAGTTGATTGCACTTATTGATCGGTATGATCTGGATAAATATGACAAGGAAGTGGTGGATGGCGGTCTGGAGACGGTTAGAAAGCCCAAGAAATACGAGGTGTTCACCCATGTAGTGGAACGAGGAGATACGTTATACGGGATTTCCAAAAAATACGCTATTTCCGTAGATGAGATCATGAAGCTGAACAATTTGGATAGCACAAATATTGGTATTGGCCAGCAACTGAACATTAGAAAGCCGGTAACAAGGTAAGAGCGAATCGGTTCTCGACTGCCTGCCCGATGAAGACGTTCAGGCGGGCGCCCGAACTGACTTGCACCTTACTAAAATTCCTAACACAAAAAAGATTGATAATAACGACATTCTATGCGATATCAACGGAGCAGCGCGCTCTTTGCAGAAGCCAAAAAATACATACCCGGGGGAGTTAATTCACCAGTTCGGGCCTTTAAAGCGGTAGGCGGAACACCCATTTTTGTGAAGCAAGCCAAAGGGGCTTACCTCTATGATGAAGATGATAATCAATATATTGATTATATCGCTTCCTGGGGGCCATTACTCTTTGGACATGCCCACGAACCTGTTCTGGAGGCTGTAGTGGCAAAAGCCCAAAAAGGGACTTCTTTTGGTATTCCCACGGAGGTTGAGACGGAACTGGCAAAATTGGTGGTACGAATGGTGCCCAATATCGACAAGATCCGCTTTGTAAACAGTGGCACTGAAGCCTGTATGAGTGCCGTGCGTTTAGCACGCGGGTTTACCGGGAAAGATAAGATCATCAAGTTTGCCGGTTGTTATCACGGCCATGCCGATGCTTTTCTCATACAGGCGGGGAGTGGTGCGGTCACTTTTGGGAGTCCTAACAGCCCCGGGG
>JANQHL010000091.1 GCA_028277085.1 Flavobacteriaceae bacterium | reverse complement strand
AACCCATCGTCAGGACATAGACAACCTAAAAAACCTATATGTCGATCTCCCGGATGGCGGGAAAATCCCACTTCGCGAACTAGCAGAGATCAGTTATCAAAAGGGGGCGGCAAAGATTTCCCGGGATAACACCCAACGTCGTATCGTGGTTGGCATCAATGTTCGAGACCGGGACTTGCAGTCTGTTGTCCGCGATGTACAGGACCGCATCGAAGAAAACATCACACTGCCTATGGGTTATACCATTTCCTACGGCGGACAATTCGAAAATTTACAAAGTGCAAGAGCAAGACTTTGGGTGGCTGTACCGATTGCCCTTTTCTTAATATTTGTACTACTGTATTTTGCCTTTGGATCCATTAAAGAAGCCCTGCTCATCTATTCTGCCATTCCACTAGCCGCAGTAGGGGGGATATTGTTACTATGGGTTAGGGGTATGCCTTTCAGCATTTCAGCTGGAGTAGGGTTTATAGCGCTGCTTGGAATTGCCGTACTCAATGGTATTGTTCTTATTGAACATCTTAAACATTTACAACAAAAGAAGTTTGACACTATGGAAGCATTAATTAAACAAGGTACGAAAGACCGCTTAAGGGCCGTATTGCTTACCGCTTCTGCAGCCGCTTTAGGTTTTTTGCCTATGGCCGTCAGCACTAGTGCAGGGGCGGAAGTACAACGCCCTTTAGCTACGGTGGTCATTGGTGGGCTCATCACGGCTACCTTATTAACCCTGGTCGTTTTACCTGTTCTTTACAGCATTTTTGTAAAAAGACCCGGTAATAGCGGCCCTTTAGTTAAATTAAATAACACGACTTTCCTGCTTCTATTTGCCGGGATGACCCCTGCAATTGGGTCTGCCCAGGAGTCTTTAACCTTAGAACAATTGATCACCATTGCAGTGGAAAATAATGCTGGTCTAAAAGCTGCGAAATTAGGTTATGAACAACGCAATGCATTAGTAAGTAGTGCATTTCATTTTGAAAAAACGGAAGTGTACTACCAATTTGACGAAAACAACCTCACGGTTACAGAAGAACCATTACGTGTATTTGGCGTACAACAAAATTTCAATTTTCCTTCGGTGTATTTTTCGGAAAAAAGAAGAAATGTGGCACAGCGAAATCAAGCGGAGCACAGTTACCACATTCAAAGAAAAAGCATCGAACATGAGATAACTTCCAGGTTTTATACCTACCAGTATGCTAAAAAGAAAAAGCAAATCTTCCTTAAACTGGATAGCCTGTACCGGAATTTCTCTTATATGGCGCAAAGACGTTTTGAACTGGGAGAAACGAATTACCTGGAAAAAATTACGGCACAGTCACAACAGCATAAGATAGGAATTCGCCTGCAAGAAGCTGTTCAGGAAACTGCAGAGGCTATGGAAGAGATAATGAAAATCATACAAACTGATACTATGGCAACCATTATTGACATTCCTTTGAGGTCACTCAAAGTGCTTCCGTCAGAATTGATTGCGCTACCAGAACTCCGGTGGTATATTGAAAATATTGACCTTAAGAAAGCTGAACGTAAGTTGAAACGGCAACAATTGTTGCCCGATATCAGCATCAACTACTTTCAGGGGACAGCCCCCAATCTCAGTAACACCCTCATTGGGTATCAGTTGGGTCTTAAAGTTCCGTTATTCTTTACAAGTCAATCTTCGAGGATAAAAGCCTCAAAAATAGCAATGCAAATAGCAGAGCAGGAATACCGGGATTACCAAATTCGTCTGGACGCTAAACGTAATATTTTGACAACCCAGTACGAAACGCAGACCAAGGCTTTGACCTATTATGAAACAGAAGGACAAGCGCTTTCAGAGGAAATCCTTAAAACCGCAGAATCCAGCTTCAAACATGGAGAAATCGATTTTTTCCAGTACCTGATCAGCATTGAAAATGCTTATGAACTGCAACTGGAATACTTGGAACAGTTAGAGCAATTCAACCAAACGGTCATTGCTTTGAATTATATCACACTTTAAAACAATTGTTATGAATCATACCTTCTATTGTTTATTGGCTGTGCTCCTACTCTTGTCCTGTGGTGAGAAAAAAACCATGCCTGACAAATCCACTAAAACCGAAAACGCCCTCATAAGGGTGACAAAATCACAGTTTCAACAAACCGACATGGTATTGGGAGCATTGCAGGAAAAAATGTTCCCACAGGTCGTTTCTGCCAACGGCATGATCGATGTGCCTCCCGAGAACCGTGTATTGGTAAGTGCCGTAATGGGAGGATATATTAAAAGAACACCGCTTATTGTGGGTGATTGGGTAAAAAAAGGACAGTTACTGGTAGTGCTTGAAAACCCTGAATTTGTTCAACTGCAACAGCAATATCTTGAGGTAAAAGAACAACTCTCCTACCTCAAAGCGGAATACGAACGGCACGAGATACTGTTAGCAGAAAAGATATCCTCTGAAAAGAACTACCTGAAGACAGAGAGTGATTATAAAACCGCCATGGCGCGATTTAAGGGGCTGCGAAAACAACTGCGACTATTGAATATTTCTGAAACTGAAGTGGAACGTGGTAACATTACTACCACGGTTGCCCTGCATGCACCTCTCTCTGGGAATGTAACACAAGTACTCGTTTCAAAAGGAGCTTTTGTTTCACCTGCATCGCCTATCCTTGAGATTATTGATCATAGTCATATCCATTTGGAATTGTTGGTGTTTGAGCGTGATATTATGAACATAGAAAAAGGGCAATCAATCTGGTTCAAGGTCCCTGAGGTGGTAAATCAACGTTTTGAGGCAGAAGTGTATTTGGTAGGTACAACAATAGAAGAAAATAGGACGGTAAAGGTACATGCACATTTAAAAAACGAAAAACAACGCTTCCTAACGGGCATGTTCGTAGAAGCTGACATCGTCACAAACTCCGAAATCGCTTCGGCATTACCGAGTGACGCGATCATAGAAGTTCAAGGAACCAATGTTGCATTACGCCTCGTCTCGGAAGAAGAAACAGCGTACCTATTCGAAAAGGTGGAGATACAAACGGGCGCCGTATTTAGTGGTTACACGCAAATTAAAAATGCAGAAAGTTTTAATAGAAAAGATCCATTCCTGGTGAAAGGGACTTTTGATTTGATTGCAAACTAGGTTTTACCCTAGCCCCACATCCAGCGTCATCATGATGATAAATCCCCCGATAAAACCCATGGTCGCGATATCCGTATATTTATCCCGTTGGGTTTCCGGGATCACTTCTTCCACTACCACAAAGATCATTGCGCCGGCGGCAAAAGCAAGGGCATACGGCAAAATAGGCTCAAAAGTCAATACCGCCCAGGCGCCCAGAACCCCGGCAATAGGTTCCACAATGGCAGAAGCCTGTCCGTAAGACCAGCTTTTAAATCGGCTTAACCCTTGCCGCTTCATGGGCACGGCAACCGCAAAACCTTCTGGAAAGTTTTGTAAGCCTATCCCCAATGCCAAGGCTACCGCTCCACCGATAGTGGCCCCTTCAAATCCGGAGGCGACTCCTCCAAAAAGCACCCCTACCGCCAAACCTTCCGGAATGTTGTGTAAGGTAATGGCCAACACTAGCAAAGTGGTACGATGCCATGGGGTCTTTACGCCTTCTGCCTCACTGGTTTTAAAATTGATATGCACATGGGGTAACACCTTGTCCAACCCGTAAATAAAGAGTGCCCCCAGTAAAAAGCCAATACCCGCGGGAACTACCTTAACAAACCCTTCGCCTTCACTCATCTCAATCCCAGGCGCCAACAAGCTCCAAAAACTGGCGGCAACCATCACTCCTCCCGTAAATCCCAGCATACCGTCCATCAAAGAACGTTTAGGGTTCTTAAATAAAAAAACCAATCCCGCTCCTGCAGCGGTTAGCCCCCAGGTAAATAAAGTGGCGTACAAAGCCGCTAAAATAGGATCGATACTTTCAAAATAGTGAATTACTTTAGCCATGGTCTATTCTTTTTTTACGTAAAGGTTGGTAGCAATCTGGTTGGAAATCTGCAATTCGTGTCCGTCAATTTGAATACGAAGCGAATCATCAAAATCTTCTTTGTCCAATACGATGATGGTATGCCCTAAGGCAATCTTATTTTTATCTAAAAACCGTAAAAAAGCGGAAGAGGTATCCTTTACCCCCACACATACCCCTTTGGCATGTATAGGCAATTCGCTTAATAACTGCTTGTCTCGTTCTGTAAACTCCCCGGTCTTGGAAGGAATAGGATCCCCATGGGGGTCATATTTTGGAAAATCTAACAACGCGTCCAGTTGGTCAATAAGTTTTTCACTCTTAATGTGCTCCAATTGCTCCGCCACCTCATGTACTTCATCCCAGGTGAAATCCAGTTTTTTTACTAAAAACACCTCCCAAAGCCTATGCTTACGTATGATGGTAAGCGCTTTCTTAACCCCCATTTCCGTAAGGGAGACCCCCTGGTACTTCACGTAGTTCACCAACTCCTTATCGGCTAGCTTTTTTGCCATATCCGTAACAGAAGAAGGTTTGGTGTCCATCTCCTCAGCTATGGCATTGGTAGCGATAAGCTGGGAAGTTGCCCCTCCTAAATGAAAAATAACTTTTATGTAATTCTCTTCAGCCCGAGTCAAAAGAATTGAATTTCTTCAAAAATACATTTTATTTGCCAAAAAGTATTTTTAGATTTGTCTAAATTAATAATTTTATTCAACAAAATTTATTTTCATGATACTGTTTCCGTTTATTCACCTTAATTTTGTTTAGACTTAATCTAAAGTATTTGATGAGAAATATACTTTCCCTCCTTTTTTACCTATCCGTAGGTTTTAGCCATTTCCTTTTTTCACAAACAGTTTCTATTTCGGGTAATATCACCAGCAAGGACGTTCCGGTACCTTTTGCCAGTATTTATGTGCAGGATGGGGCACAAGGGGTCAGCGCTGACGAAAACGGCTATTATCAATTAGAAATCCCAACAGGCGCCATTACCTTAGTGGTTCAGGCGCAGGGTTATCGAACCCAAACAAAGGAAATCACTGTTACGGATAACACGAATCGAAACATTGATTTTTCTCTTGTTGAAGATATATTGGGCCTGGAAGAAGTAGTGGTTAGTGCTACTAGAAACCGGGTAGAGCGGAGGAGTGCCCCCGTGGTGGTATCTTCGTTAAAGCCCAGATTGTTAACGGCCACCCAATCCATCACGGTAGCGGAAGGGCTGAACTTTGCCCCTGGAGTACGCGTAGAAACCAACTGCCAGAACTGTGGGTTTACCCAGGTGCGATTAAATGGTCTGGATGGAGCCTATACCCAAATACTCCTTAATAGTCGCCCCATATTTACTTCCCTGTTGGGGGTGTATGGATTGGAACAGATCCCAACCAACATTATCGAGCGCGTGGAGGTGGTTCGCAGTGGAGGCTCAGCACTATATGGCTCCAATGCCATCGCTGGCACCGTTAACATCATCACCAAGGACCCGGTGCTAAATACCTGGGAAATTGGAAGCAACCTGGCCGTAATAGATGGGGATGCTTTGGACCGTATTGTTAATTTCAACAGTTCAATTGTGGCGGATGACCTTAAAAGCGGGGTTACACTTTTTGGTACGTATCGTAACCGGGAAGCGTATGATGCTAACGATGACGGCTTTACCGAATTGGTGGAATTGCGAAACACCACTGTTGGGGCTAAAGCCTTTGTAAAGCCAACAGAAAGGAGTCGGGTTTCCGTCAATCTAAATGCGATACGGGAGTATCGCCGCGGGGGCGACCGTCTTGATCTGGCCCCCCAGTTTACCGATATTACCGAGGAGTTGGACCACGATACCTTTATTGGTGGAGCGGATTATGAACTAGACAGTAAAGATAACTCCCAAAAACTTCAAGTATACACTTCGGCTTCCTATACCAACAGGGATAGCTACTACGGTGGCTTGGGCGGGGCACGTACCCGGCAGGACAGCCTATTGGCCAACAATGCCTTTGGAACCACAGAGGACCTGGCCTGGGTTAATGGTATACAGTTCACCAAAGTATTCAAAAACAAGGATGTGTTAACGACAGGTGCAGAATATAACTTTAGCACTACCGAAGATCGGATTCCGGGTTATAACCGACTTGTAGACCAAAGCATTACTACTTTAGGGGGTTATGCCCAGTACGAATGGAAGCCTTCGGATAGATTTACTGCATTGCTGGGAACACGATTGGATAATGTTAACGTAGATGGAGATTATACCATTGGCGGGATTGCCAGGGAATTGGATCTGAGCCAGACCGCACTTTCTCCACGAGTCACGTTGTCCTATCAAATTTCTGAAGAACTCCGGCTAAGGGGAGGCTATGCCCGTGGATTCAGGGCACCACAAACGTTCAATGAGGATTTGCATATTTCAAGCGTAGGAGGCGAACCCCAATTTGTTATCCTGTCCGATGATCTGGATACGGAATTCTCAAACGCCTTCACAGCTTCTTTAAACTATTCCAAAACGGTAGATCTTATACAGATGGATTTTCTGTTAGAAGGCTTCTACACCACTTTGGAAGATCCCTTTACACTGGTAAGTACAGGCGCTGTTTTGGAAAACGGTTCCATCCTGGAAGAAGTACGAAACGGGGTAGGCGCGCGGGTGTTTGGCTCCAACTTTGAGTTTGGGGTTTCCCCAAATCCCGAATGGCGTTTTCAATTGGGTGGGACCCTGCAACGCACCGAATGGGATGAACCACAACTTCTTTTTGAAAGCGATGGGACACCCGGAGAAAGTGATATTGTGATCGATGAATTTGTGCGTGTTCCTAATTTCTACGGGTATTTGAACACCACATGGATTCCAAGTGACACCTTTAATGTAGACGTAACGGGCACGTACACGGGAAGCATGACAGTACCAAGAGTGATCAGTGATACCGGGTTTCTGGAATTGAATGAAGTAGACCCCTTTTTTGACCTCAACATCAAGTTGGAAACACATTTCGACTTTAGTGACTCCTTTATGGTTACCGTTTTTGGAGGAGTGACTAACCTCTTTAATAGTTTCCAGGACGATTTTGAAGTGGGCCCCACCAGGGATTCCGACTATATCTACGGCCCGGATGCACCAAGGGCCTTCTTTTTTGGGTTAAAGTTTGGTAAATTGCATTAGTTGGATTAGCCGGATGAAAAGGCATCCGTCATTGCTTTTAACAGAAATGAACTCCAAAAGCGCCGTTATTTTGCTTTGTTTAGTGACCCTATTTTCCTTCCATAGGGGTCAAGCTCAAGAAAACACTATTCGTTGGCTAAGTTTTGAACAGTTGGAAGACTCCCTTGCCCTAAAGCCTAAGAAAGTTTTTGTCGACTTTTATGCAGACTGGTGCGCCTACTGTAAAAAAATGGATAAGGCGGCATTCAAGGATTCAAAAGTGATTTCCAGGTTAAACAGCGAGTACTATGCAGTGAAGATGAACACGGAAACTACAGACACTATTCGGTTCGGGGGAGAGACTTTTATTAACAGGCAAAAAGGAAAGAAACGCAATCCAACTCATGAAATCCCGCTATTGCTTGCCTCACGAGAGAACTATCCTTTTTCCCTTCCAGCCATGGTCGTTCTCAATGAAAAATTTGAGGTGATCAACCGGTATTTTGAATACCTCTCCCCAAAACAGCTTTATAAGGCATTGGAAGAGTAGTAGCCTCATCCCTTGCGGTTTAAAAAGAGGATATTCGCAATACGTTATGAAAACTGATATTGAAAACAGTATTTGGCGGAATAATCGTTGCCTCAAAAATCACCTGTTCGGTCTCATAATCCACCTCTACTACTTTTCCGGAAGGGAAGCCGGAGCTTACAGAGGATCCCGAAGTAAACAAAACCGAATTATTGTCCGGCAAATAACTCACTTTCGAAACAATCCTGGAATAGGTCTCCTCTCCCCTTTCCTTTCCATAGGACCACACCTGTTGTATGGTCTTGTTTTCTTCATCAATCTTGTATTCTACTGCACGACTATAGGGGCCAAAATTGATGTAATTCCGATTGTCCCCGTTGTCAAAAACCATTAAATTACCATTGGGCATCAGTATGGGGGAATGTTGGTACCAGGACCATTCAAAATCCGGATGATTCACCCTACCATCCAGGACATCGGGGTCGGTGATCTCCTGTCCCTGGGCATCAAGTGGTGTCAGTAAGAATTGGGAAAGGTCGGCGCCGTTCCCGGCTGTTCCCCATGCTCTGTGAGGCGCCAGAATGTAGCTAACTTCGTTCTCCTTGTTCAATTTTACAATCCCCTGGGTTCTTCCTGAAACAATGATTTCATCGTCCTGGGCACTGTATTCTATGGCATTGGCATGAAACCAGTCGACATCAAGATCGGCCAAATCTGTAGGCCATGCCCGTCTGGAGTTATCAAGAGATTCATTTAAATCCCAAACAGTCGTAAACTGACCGGAACTTCGGTCAATTTCAATTATAACATCTTCCACCGTGGGTTTTGTAGCGTCGTTGATGGTCACTAACAGATTTCCGTCTGGCTTCTCAATAACGTGATGATGGAAACCATTGCCTTGTAAGTCCCAGGAATTGATAATCCTTCCTAAAAAATCGACTTCGTAAATACTTTGTGTGCGACCATCTCCAAATAAGAGGTTCCCGTTTTGCAACTGGGTCATGCCATTGTCATAAAACAAGTCGAAAAGTATGGGATGTAATGAGAAATCGAGATACCAACGGATATCGCCAAACTGGTCAAAAATAAAGGGGCGTTGTGGCCTGAAATTTCGATTAAACCCAAAATAGTTTACCAAATTAAGCTGTAGTTCCGAAGTGTTGGAAGATTGATCTATAGTAATCTTGGGCATATCATTAATTGCCGGTGCCGTTTGAACAGGAATGGATTCTGTTTCCAAAACCTGGCCTGAGGTATCAAAAAAAGTAAAGGCCAACTCATTCTCATAGTCCGGATACAGGCCTACTATGTCCAGTTCAAAATCGTTGCCCGGCTCTTCAAACCGTTGTACTACATTGGAGGCATTTCCGTTTTTGCCCACAACAATCACCTCTACGGTCACCTCCTGATTGGTTTGCAAACTTACTTGTGCGGTCAATGGGGCGTAACCTGTCGGGTTGAGCTGCACTCCGATAGCGGCTACTACTTCAGATTCCTGGAAGGGTTCCGGAGTTTCCGGGGTTTCCGGGGTTTCATCATCGGAACAGGCGTAGAAT
>JANQHL010000060.1 GCA_028277085.1 Flavobacteriaceae bacterium | reverse complement strand
AATAGAAAAGGGCAGGAAAGCTCCTGCCCTTTTCGTCCCAAATCTTACCATAAACTTAACCTACTTATGCTATGGCAAAACTAAATTACTGGTATTGTGAGAAATAACAAAGAAAATCTAAGAATTTTTTGATCTCAGGGGACTCGATTCGAGATGGGGGTTTAACATAATATATTGGTATTCAAACATAAAGAAGGCGGATGTAACTCCGCCTTCTTTCCCCAAATCTTACCATGAACTTAACCTACTTATGCTATGGTTCTTCAAAAGTAGGTTAAGGCTAGCGGTGAGGAAAAGGTTTTAGACCAACGCCCACAAATTTGGTTGAAATACCACATAGCGAATAACGTATTATAAAACTTAAAGAAAAGGAGTACAATTGTAGTGGAAAGAGTGTTATAAAATAAAAAAGGTGGAGAAGTCTCCACCTTTTTTGCCCCAAATCTTACCATGAACTTAACCTACTTATGCTATGGCATCTACTAAAATAGATGCAGGCTGTTCAAATTTGGTATAAAGACGGTGAAGCGTCATTTTCATCGATGAAATACCTAATTATCGCGATTAACTGCAAAAATCAATACGCCCTTTGATTTTTTCCTTCGTAAAAATTGATAAATGCCCTGTTTACCACACGGTTGCCCCCTGCAGTAGGGTAATCCCCTGTAAAATACCAGTCTCCCAAATTTTTAGGGCAGGCTTGGTGGAGGTTCTCTACAGTTTGATAGATGATTTGAACCTCTGCGTTGATATCTTCAGGGCTGAGTAATTCCGCAATTTTATCTGATAGTTGTTCCGGGGAGAAAGGAGCATATAATTCCTTTACGTGATTGATGACCTCTGAATCCTCCGATTGCTGTTGACAACGGCATTTTTGATAGACTTCTTCAATTTTATGACCCATGCTGTTTTCGTGAAGTAACTTGATCGCTGCTCTGAAGGCGACAAAATCTTCTAGTTTGGCCATATCAATTCCATAGCAATCTGGATAGCGAATTTGAGGAGCAGAAGATACCACTACTATTTTTTTGGGACCGAGCCGATCGAGCATTCTTAAAATACTTTTCCTTAGCGTAGTCCCCCTAACAATACTGTCATCGATGATCACTAAATTGTCTTCCGGACCGGCAGATCCGTAAGATATGTCATAAACGTGGGTGACAAGGTCATCTCTACTGCTGTCTTGCGTAATAAACGTACGCAGTTTGGCATCCTTTATCGCCACTTTTTCAATCCTTGGCCTTACATCCAAGATCTTGTGCAGTTCTGCCTTGCTCATTGCCGCACCGAGGGATAATATTTGTTCCTCCTTTTTGTTATTTAGATAGTTTTGAGCTTCCTTTATCATGCCCAGAAAGGAGGTTTCCGCGGTGTTTGGGATGTACGAAAAGACCGTGTTCATCAAATCGCCATCTATGGCCTTGAGAATCTCGGGAAAGACAAGTTTTCCCAGTTGCTTACGTTCTTCGTAAATCTCTTTATCACTTCCTCGGGAAAAGTAAATGCGTTCAAAAGAACACGCCTTTCGTTCTTTAGGCTGTTGAATCTGCTCAATGCTGAAATCCCCATTTTTCTTTATGATAACTGCATGCCCGGGGTCTAATTCTTTTATTTCTTCATAAGTGACATTGAAAACAGTCTGTATAGCAGGTCGCTCGGAGGCTACTACAACTACTTCATCATCTTTATAGTAATAACAGGGGCGGATACCCGAAGGATCCCTAAGCATAAAGGCATCACCATGACCCAGCATCCCTCCCATGGTATACCCACCATCCCAGTTTTTGGAAGATTTTCTCAGGATTTTGGAAATACTTAGACGTTCTGCAATATGCGGAGAGGCCTCTCGTTTACTGTATCCCTCTTTTTTAATCTCTTTGTAGAGCTTGGCTACGGCATCATCCAGAAAGTGACCAATTTTTTCCATAACCGTAATGGTGTCGGCCATCTCTTTCGGATGTTGCCCGAGGTCCACCAAGTTACTGAAGAGTTCATCTACATTGGTCATGTTGAAATTACCTGCAACAATAAGGTTTCTATGCATCCAGTTGTTTTGCCTTAAAAAAGGATGCACATTCTCTATACTGTTTTTTCCAAAAGTTCCATAACGAACGTGCCCTAACAACAGCTCTCCGATATAGGGAATATGTTTTTTCTGATAAGCTACATCGTCCCAATATTGCGGGTGTTCCGCGATAGTCCTATTGATACGGTCATTGATCTGGGAAAAAATGTCCTGAATAGGCTGTGATTGTGCAGAACGAATCCTGCTAATGTAACGTTCCCCAGGGCTCATGTTCAATTTGATGCTGGCAAAACCAGCGCCATCCTGGCCTCTGTTGTGTTGCTTTTCCATCATGAGGTACATTTTGTTAACCCCGTAGAAAGCCGTTCCGTATTTCTCCTTGTAGTATTCGAGTGGTTGCAACAATCGAATCAAAGAAATCCCACATTCGTGTTTAATAGGATCGCTCATGTTCCAAAATAAATACCCTTGTCAATTAAGATGCGTTTACTCTATTTCAATATTGAACTGTGTTAGTTCCCTAAATTGTTCCAGCCGCTTGGCAACTTCCTCCTCTTTTAAGGTGACCATGCGTTCTGTTCCGAATTTCTCCACACAAAACGAGGCAAGATTTGACCCGTGAATAACGGCATTTTTAAGATTTTCAAAAGTTCGGTTTCTTGAAGCCGCCAAATATCCAGAAAATCCCCCAGCAAAAGTGTCTCCCGCACCGGTTGGATCAAAAACCTCTTCCAAAGGCAAAGCCGGAGCAAAGAAAATATTGTCCCCATGAAACAACAGTGCTCCATGTTCCCCTTTCTTTATCACCACATACTTTGGGCCCAAGGTTTGAATTTTTTCTGCAGCCTTAACCAAAGAATGCTCCTTAGCCAGTTGCCGGGCTTCCTCATCATTTAAGGTAAGGACATCAATATGGCGCATTACATTGTGTAATTCATCCCAGGTGTGGTCCATCCAATAGTTCATGGTATCCAATATGATGAGCTTTGGTCGTGTTTCTAACTGTTTTATTACATTCAATTGAATGTTGGGATGCAGATTTCCTAACATTACTACATCGGCATTTTTAAAAGCATCCGGTACCTTAGGATCAAAGTCTGCCAAAGTATTCAACTCTGTGACTAATGTTTCCCGCACATTAAGATCATTCTTGTATTTTCCACTCCAAAAGAAGGTTTTACCTCCTTTTACAATTTCTACGCCGGAAAGATCAATGTTCTTTTTCCGTAATACCTCCAGATATTCATCCGGAAAATCATCGCCTACTACAGAAACGATGGCCGATTTAACATCAAATTTTGCAGCAGCAAGCCCAATAAAAGTAGCCGCACCGCCTAAAATTCTATCTGTTTTTCCAAAGGGAGATTCAATGGCATCAAAGGCAAGGGTGCCTACGATTAATAATTTGCCCATTCATTGAATTTTGCTGCAAATATACCGTATTATTTTCTACCAAAATCGGCCGGTATTTCCCCCCAGGCTTTAGTCTCCCATTTTACTACCGGGGTGTTGTATGAATTATTTTGCAACCATGTTTCTGCACGATGAATTAACTCGAACAATGGACGGTTGGCGGCCGTTTCTTGAAGTTTCGTATTGCACTTTTTCTTACGTACCCAACTCATAGCCGTTCTGGAATCGGAATAAATGACTCGGTCACTACCTTTTTGCTTTAGAAATGCTAATCCGTGAACAATGGCAAGAAATTCACCTACGTTGTTGGTCCCCTCTTTAAAAGGGCCTTGTTTAAAGAGGGTCTTTTTTGTCTTGGTATCCACTCCCTGGTATTCCATGATGCCCGGATTGCCGCTTGAGGCAGCATCAACCGCTATTGAATGAAAATTGGGATCACCATATTTTAAAAGCTCTTCTGAAGATAGCTCTCCTTTACCATCTTTTTTCCCTTTATAATCCAGGTAGTTCCCTTGATAGGCTTTTTTTGCCTCCTGAAAACTGGAAAAGGCTTTGTATTCTGCACCCTTGATCCCTTTTATTTGGCTTAGGCAATCTTCCCAGGATTCGTACACTCCTGGGTTTTTCCCTTTCCAAACTACATAGAACTTTTGCTTTTTAGCCATGATCTGTCAGCAGTTTTTCTATTACCCTGGGAAAATGTTTGTACTCCAGTTCATGTACTTTCTTTGCAATAACTTCAATGGAATCTATTTCCGCGATTTGAGTTTTAGCCTGAAAGATAACAACCCCTTCATCATAGTGCTCATTCACATAGTGGATGGTAATTCCGCTTTCCTTCTCTTTATTCGCTCTTACGGCTTTATGAACATGCATACCGTACATTCCTTTACCTCCGTACTTGGGCAATAATGCCGGATGAATATTAATGATTTGATTTGGAAAAGCGGGCACCCAATTTTCGGGAATTTTCCATAAGAACCCAGCCAGTACAATAAGACTGGGATTAAGTGACTGTAGCAGTTTTAAAACGGTATCGGACTTGGAAAAGGCATCCCTGTTAAAATAGAGTAAGGGCACTTGTAATCGTTGGCATCTCGTAATGACTTTCGCGTTAGAATTATTCGTTAAAACACAAGAGATTTTGATCTTTTCATGTCCTTTAAAATAATTGATAATGTTTTCAACGTTAGAGCCAGAACCGGAGGCGAGTAGCACAATCTCCTTCATGAAGGGTGTTTTTCAAGCGGTAAAAGTAAGCTGTTGGTTGTTAAAGCGGTAATTTACAGCACATTTTATCGACAAATGGTGTATTTAATCCAAAGTTTTTTATTTTTGCCCACGTTTAAATTTAAAAACCAATACACTATGTCAGACATTGCATCAAGAGTTAAAGCCATTATCGTGGATAAATTGGGAGTTGATGAGAATGAGGTAGTACCCGAAGCGAGCTTTACTAACGATTTAGGTGCCGATTCTTTGGACACTGTAGAGTTGATTATGGAGTTTGAAAAAGAATTTGACATTCAAATCCCTGATGATCAAGCCGAAAACATCGCTACAGTAGGTCAGGCTATAAGCTATATCGAAGAAGCAAAATAATTAATGATATTTTATTAAAGGACTAGAATTATCCATGTGGAACTTCTCCACATGGATAATTTTTTTAATTTCAGGCCAAATAGCAGTGCTATGCAATTAAAGCGAGTTGTAATTACCGGATTAGGTGCTTTAACTCCTATAGGAAGTAATCTTAATGCCTATTGGGACGGACTTAAGAACGGAAGGAGTGGCGCCGCTCCCATAACGTACTTTGATACTGAGAAATTCAAGACTAAGTTTGCTTGTGAGTTGAAAGGATACAATGCTCTGGATTACTTTGGTAGAAAGGAGGCCAGAAAGCTGGATCGTTTTACCCAATACGCTCTAATTTCTTCAGATGAGGCTATTCTTGACGCCAAACTGGACCTGGAGCAAGTAGATAAATTTAGGGTAGGTGTTGTTTGGGGAGCCGGAATTGGAGGGTTGGAAACCTTTCAAGACGAGGTAATTGGTTTTGCCAAAGGAGATGGGACCCCCCGATTTAATCCTTTCTTTATCCCTAAAATGATTGCTGATATTGCGCCCGGAAATATTTCCATTAAGCACGGTTTTATGGGGCCAAATTATACCACCGTTTCTGCCTGTGCGTCTTCAGCAAATGCGTTAATAGACGCCCTGAATTATATCCGGTTAGGGCATTGCGACGTTGTGGTCACCGGAGGAAGTGAAGCTGCTGTTACCATTGCTGGGATGGGAGGTTTCAATGCAATGCATGCACTCTCTACCCGAAACGAGAGTCCTGAAACCGCTTCCAGGCCCTTTGATGCAACTCGCGATGGTTTTGTCCTCGGAGAGGGGGCAGGGGCGTTGATTCTGGAAGAATATGAGCACGCAAAAAATAGGGGAGCAAAGATCTATGCAGAAGTAATTGGCGGAGGGTTATCCAGTGATGCTTATCATATGACTGCACCACATCCTGATGGTATTGGCGTGGTACGGGTAATGCAAAACTGTCTTAATAATGCTGGATTACAGCCTGAGGATGTAGATGCTATTAACACGCATGGAACTTCTACACCATTAGGAGACGTTGCCGAGCTCAAAGCTATTTCTCAGGTATTTGGAGACCACGCGCCCAAAATGAACATCAATTCAACAAAATCAATGACCGGACACTTATTAGGTGCCGCTGGTGCTATTGAGGCTATTGCTTCCATTCTGGCCATGGAACATAATGTAGTTCCACCTACTATCAATCATAGCGTGGTAGATGAAGAAATTGATCCCGACCTAAACTTAACCCTTAACCATGCACAGGAGCGGGAAGTAAATGTTGCCATGAGTAACACCTTTGGATTTGGAGGGCATAACGCATGTCTTGTTTTCAGAAAAATAAGCTAGTCAAGAAGGGATGAAATTCGCGCCCAAAATATTCAATTCCCATCCGAAAACGGATGGGAATTTTTTTGAGGGTATGAAAAAGATATTGGGGTTTAAGCCCAAAGACATTGGGATTTATAAAAAAGCCTTTCTCCATCGCTCCTTAAATAAAAGAGACGAAAATGGAAACCCAATGAATTATGAAAGATTGGAGTTCCTGGGGGATGCCATGCTTGGAACAGTTATCTCCAAGCATTTGTACAAAGAAGTTCCGGAAGGGGATGAAGGCTATCTTACTAAAATGCGTTCTAAGATTGTGAGCAGGAAGCATTTGAATGAACTTGGTAAGGATCTGAAGCTTTTACAATATGTGGAAAGTCGTATCCCAAAGTCCCATTTTGGCGAAAACATATATGGGAATGTCTTTGAGGCCTTAATTGGGGCAATTTATTTGGATAAGGGTTATGAGCAATGTGAGCGATTTATTCATGAAAGGGTCATTGCCCCCTATGTCGACATAGAGCAATTAGAAGGCAAGGTGATCAGTTACAAAAGCCTGGTTATTGAGTGGTGTCAAAAGCAAAAAAAGGACTTTCATTACGAGGTCTACGAAGATACGGGTAATGACGAGCAGAAGCACTTTGCGGTAAAATTGACCATAGACGATCGCGTTATGGCAAAGGCAAGAGCTACTTCCAAAAAGAAGGCCGAAGAGAAAGCTTCCAAAAGGGCGTACTATGCGCTGCAAGACAAAATCGAATCCAACTAGTTTTAAGAAAAAGTAAACTCAAACGTTTTCGTCTTTGTTTTACAAGCAAAACCGTAACCTAGCTAGGTTGGTTTAGCGATTAATTTTATCTTTAGCATTCGCAAATTTTTAATGGCTATAAAATACAAGATAATCGAAGAATCTTTAGAGGATTCCTTTGAGTTGATTGCCATACATAGTAATTTGGCGGGATATGCTTTGGCCTATCACATAAATGAAGCAGCGAATTTGAGGTTGGTCAGGTGTGCTAATGATCTGGAACTGGGAAAAGTATCATTTCCGGTTTTCAAATGGGAAGATGAAGTTAAAGGTCAAAGTTGGCAGTTGCTGTGCAATAGCCGGAAATATGAAAGTTCGGAGGACGCCATCGGCCTGTTCTCGAAAAACAAAACGTTGAGAACCTATTATTTGGTAGAAGAAAGAAAAGATATCGACTATTTTTTGAAAATTACCCCGGGAAATACAAAGTTTGTACAAGACCTGATTAGGATGCTCATACCTGTACCCAAATTAACAATGGTGTACCTATTGGATTCCGGCACGATCAAAGCAAAACAAAACCTAATTTTTTATTAATGCCTCGCAAAAAAAAGACTAAAATAGTAGCTACTCTCGGCCCTGCTACCAGCAGGAAAGAAGTGCTTCGGGAAATGATGTTGGCCGGAGTGGATGTATTCCGAATTAATTTCTCTCATGCCAACTATGAAGATGTTGCTGAGCGAATAACTATTATAAGAGAACTCAATGAAGAATTAGAGAACAATACTGCAATCCTTGCAGATTTACAAGGCCCTAAGCTTAGGGTTGGTGTTATGGGAGGGGAAGTTGTAGTGGCCCCGGGAGATGAAATCCTGTTCGTTACCGGTCAACCTTTTGAGGGAAATTCCGAGAGGGTTTATATGAACTACCAGAGCTTTCCAAAGGATGTAAATCCCGGGGAGCGGATATTGTTGGATGATGGAAAACTGATATTTGAAGTAATTCATACCAATGGGGAAAGTGAAGTAAAGGCAAAAGTAATCCAGGGAGGGCCTCTTAAGTCAAAAAAGGGGGTCAATCTGCCCAATACCAATATCTCACTACCTGCCCTTACCGAAAAGGATATAAAAGATGCGGTATTTGCCATTAAACAGGAGGTGGATTGGATTGCACTCTCCTTTGTGCGTTAC
The DNA here is from genome assembly GCA_028277085.1 of Flavobacteriaceae bacterium. Lineage (GTDB taxonomy): Bacteria > Bacteroidota > Bacteroidia > Flavobacteriales > Flavobacteriaceae > Croceivirga. The sequence goes on along the minus strand of JANQHL010000060.1, from coordinate 1,635 downwards.
AGCCAGGACTTGATTGATTTACAAAATCTGATCAAAGAACACTCCGAGTATAAGATCCCAATAGTTGCCAAAATAGAAAAACCGGAAGCCGTTGAGAACATCGATAAAATCGTTGCCTACTGCGATGGATTAATGGTGGCCCGGGGAGATTTGGGAGTGGAAGTTCCTGCCCATGAGGTCCCACTTATTCAAAAGCGGTTGGTCTTGCGGGCTAAAAAAGCCAGGATTCCCGTTATCATTGCTACACAGATGATGGAGAGCATGATAACCAGTCTTACTCCAACCCGAGCGGAGGTGAACGATGTGGCTAACTCAGTTATGGATGGGGCAGATGCCGTAATGCTATCAGGCGAAACCTCAGTAGGGAACTATCCGGTACAGGTCATAGAAAAAATGACCAGTATTTTGAAGAGCGTTGAAGGATCCAGTTTAATAAACGTGCCTCAAAACCCTCCCCATATCCGAACAAAACGTTACATTACAAAATCCGTGTGCTATCACGCTGCGCTAATGGCCAATGAAATTCAGGCTAAGGCAATATCTACCTTAACCAATAGTGGTTACACCGCGTTTCAAATATCTGCATGGCGTCCCAGTGCACATATCTTGGTATTTACTTCTAACAGGAGAATATTGAATCAGTTAAATCTATTGTGGGGTGTTAAGGCTTTCTATTATGATCGTTATGTTTCTACAGATGAAACCATTGAAGACGTTAATCAAATCGCATGTAAAAAGGGGTTCCTTGATGTAGGAGACATGCTCATAAGTTTAGCGGCAATGCCTATTAAAGATAAGGGGATGGTAAATACACTCCGGGTTACAGAAATAGAAACCTGTAGTTTTTAAGCCACTTCTCGTTCGAAAGCTACAAAATTGACTACTTCCCCCGTGGCATTCTTCACAGGACTTCCTTTAATCCAACATTTATATGGGCTTCCGTCTTTTCTGTAGTTTACAATAGTAGCTTCAAATGGACGCTTTGCGCTAATGGCCGCTCTAATTTCTGTTAGGGCGCTTTTGCTAGTCCCTTTGCCCTGAAAGATCTTAGGGGTGTGTCCAATAATTTCAGAAGGGTGATAACCATTCATATGAAAGATATTCTTAGAGGCATGTACAATGTGTAGTTGGGGATCAGTAACCACTACAATATGATCTTTCTGCAGAATTTCACTTTCAAAAAAAGTAGTGTCACCCCAATGCTGACGTTTTGCTAAATCCCTTAGTGCTTGTACCTCTTCAAGCCCCTGGCAAAATTTGCCATAGCGTTCTGCAAACATATCCCAGGCCTCTAAAGGAAGTGCCTTAAATGCCCTTTTCTCATGGAATTTTTGAACCGCAAGGTCGTAATGTTGCATCTCTTTCATACCTCAATACTAGAAAAAGAACTAAACCCAATAAAATTTATAACAACAATTAACAATTCTGTCCAAAACTAATGGGTGAAAATGGCGGATTCGGATTGTAAGACTAAACAAAAAAATAAGACTAAATGGCCAGGAAATACCTGAACTATAACGAAATGCAGGGATGAGGCACACTTTTTATGATAGAAAATTGGGAGCCCTATTAGGACTTTCTGACGATATAAAACGCGATGGCAATCGCTTTCCTATCACGTCAAATACGATACAG
>JANQHL010000027.1 GCA_028277085.1 Flavobacteriaceae bacterium | reverse complement strand
AAGAGCGGCTTCCATGATAGCACGGGTTTGCATTTCAGTTATTTCGGGATACGTAATTCCCAACCTACAACCCCGGTGTCCCAACATGGGATTAAACTCATGCAACTCGGCAACCTTGTTTTTCACTGAAGCCAAAGAGATATGCAAGTCTTCAGCGAGTTCCTTTTGTGTGGCCAACTGCTGCGGCACAAACTCATGCAGTGGTGGATCTAAAAGTCGTACCGTTACAGGATGGCCTTCCATGGCTTCAAAGAGGCCTTCAAAGTCACTCCGCTGCATGGGCAGTAAGGCCTCCAGGGCCAATTTCCTACCTTTCACCGTATTGGCTAAGATCATTTCCCGCATGGTCTTAATACGATCTCCTTCAAAGAACATATGCTCTGTACGAGCCAAACCAATCCCCAAAGCCCCAAACTTTCTGGCAGTTTTGGCATCTTTGGGTGTATCCGCATTGGCACGCACTTTCATAGTGGCGTACTTATCGGACAAGGCCATAATATCAGCAAATTCATCGCTTAACAAAGGTACCATAGTGGCTACTTTTCCTTCTAGGATATGTCCCTTGGATCCATCCAGGGAGATCCAATCCCCTTCATGGTACTCATGGCCTTCAACAGTCATGGTACGTTTCTTATAGTTGATCTTAAGTGCACCTGCCCCGGAAACACAGCATTTCCCCATACCGCGTGCAACTACAGCCGCATGGGAGGTCATCCCTCCTCTGGCGGTCAAGATTCCCTTGGCGATATTCATTCCTTCCAAATCTTCCGGAGAAGTTTCCATACGGACTAAAATGGAGTTTTTGAACTTGTGGGCCTCATCGGCAAAAAATACGATTTGTCCTGTTGCTGCACCCGGTGAAGCCGGTAGGCCCTGGGCAATGACTTTAGCCCGTTTTAGTGCTTTCAAATCAAAAACAGGGTGCAATAATTCATCCAGCTTATTTGGAGAAAGCTGTAGTAGTGCTTCTTTTTCGTTGATCAAACCTTCGCGAAGCATATCCACCGCAATCTTAACCATTGCTGTCCCGGTCCTTTTACCATTTCGGGTCTGTAGTATCCAAAGTTTACCATCCTGAATGGTAAACTCCATATCCTGCATATCTCTGTAATGGATCTCCAGCTGGTTCTGGTACATAAAAAGCTCTTGATACAGTTTGGGCATCACTTCCTGCAGCGATGGATAATTGTTAGCGCGGTCTTCCTCGGTTAGTTTTGCCAGTTCCGCCCATCGTTTTGAGCCTTCCAAAGTAATCTGCTGCGGGGTACGTACTCCTGCAACTACATCTTCTCCTTGCGCATTAATCAAATACTCCCCATTAAACTGGTTAAATCCTGTAGCAGCATCTCTGGTAAAACATACTCCTGTTGCCGAATTACTCCCCATGTTGCCAAATACCATGGCCTGCACATTCACTGCAGTACCCCAATCAGCAGGAATGCCGTTGATCTTTCGGTAGTATATAGCACGCTTCCCGTTCCAACTATCAAAAACCGCCATAACCGCGCCCCAGAGTTGTTCCCATGGGTCGGTTGGAAAATCGTTTCCTGTACTTTCCTTTATTAGTTGCTTAAATTGTTTAACCAGGAATTGAAGGTCTTCAATGGTAAAATCCGTATCCAGGGTAATCCCTCTTTCTTCCTTTAATTGGGCCATACAATGTTCAAAAGGATCTTCATCATCCTTATTCTCAGGTTTCATACCTAACACAACGTTCCCATACATCTGTACAAACCGGCGATAGGAATCCCAGGCAAATCGTTCATTTTGCGTTTTCTTCGCTAAGCCTTTTACTGCTTCATCATTCAGCCCTAAATTAAGTACAGTATCCATCATTCCCGGCATGGAAACCCTGGCTCCCGAACGAACAGAAATCAACAAGGGATTTTGGGCATCACCAAAAGTGGTTCCCATAATGTTTTCAATATTTTTTATGGCATTGGTTACTTCCGCTTCCAAAAGCACAATGGTCTGTTCTTTGCCAATGGCATTGTATTTTGTACATACTTCTGTGGTTATGGTAAACCCTGGTGGGACCGGAATCCCAATTCGGCCCATTTCGGCCAGATTGGCGCCTTTTCCTCCCAAAAGATTACGCATCGTCCTGTCGCCATCGGTAGTTTTATCGCCAAAACGAAAGACATTTTTTGTAGTGCTTACTGTTGCATTCATATACCAAAATTTATTGTCCGCTAAATTAAACCCGCTACTATAGGCATTTTATGACATAAGTCATAAAAGCCTCAATGCCAATGTTATGAAACTGTTTTATTTTGAAATGCTTTCCGAAGCCTCCACCTCGTCGGAAAGGTCCAGACGTCTGAACTTTGGTGAGATCAAAGCGGTGGTTCCGACAGTTAGCAAGGTCATGCAGCCTCCGAAAACGACGGCAGGAACCGTCCCTATGAGTTTCGCCACCAATCCACTTTCAAAAGCACCCAGTTCGTTAGAGGACCCCACAAAAATAGAGTTTACTGAAGCCACCCTACCCCGCATCGCATCCGGTGTTTTTAGTTGTAGGATCGTCTGGCGGATGATCATGGAGACCCCATCGACTGCTCCACTCACAAATAGCGCTACTACAGAAAGCCAGAACAACTTGGAAAGTCCAAAGACTATGATACAAATGCCAAAAGCAAATACTGCCCATAGCAGTTTTTTTCCCGCCTTCTTATGTAAGGGAAACCGCGTTGACAACAACATGGTAATAGAAGCGCCAATAGCTGGAGACGCTCGGAGAATACCGAAGCCCTCGGATCCCACTTGCAAAATATCCTGGGCATAAATAGGCAATAGCGCTACTGCCCCTCCAAAGAGGACAGCTATCATATCCAAAGTAAGTGCTCCCAGAATGGCTTGCGTTTTAAAAACAAAACGAAGGCCATCTTTTAGACTCTTAAAGACAGGTTCCCCCAGTTTCGGGTTCAGTATGGGTTTTCGTGATATCCGCAGGAGAAAACCCAATGCCATTAAGGAAAATCCAAAGATGATACACAGGGACCAGTGGACACCAATCCAACTGATTGAAAATCCTGCTAAAGCCGGCCCAAAGACCGAAGCTACCTGCCAGGTAGAACTACTCCAGGTAGCTGCATTAGGGTAAATGTTCTTAGGAACTATCAATGCAATAAGGGAAAAAATGGTAGGGCCGATAAATGCCCTGACCAGGCCTCCTAAAAATACCAAAGCGTAGATGCCGTATAGAATGGTCCTTTGGGAATAACGGTGTTCCAGACTAGGTAAGGTGATCAAAAAAAGTCCCAGGCTAATTACTGAAAACCCCAGCACGCATCGTATCAAAAGATTCCTTTTCTCGCTTTGATCCACAATATGTCCGGCAAAAAGAGCCATGCTCACCGCAGGGATGATTTCCATTAATCCAATGATCCCCAAAGAAAGCGGATCCTTGGTCAATGAATATACCTGCCATTCAATAACGATAAACTGCATGGACCAGGCAAATACCATTGCCAATCGAACAACAAGAAAAATATTGAATTCACGATATCGCAGTGCAGCATATGGATCGGTCCCCATCAGCGAATATCCCTTATCTTAAGTTGTAAGGTGGTTTCACCATTCCATTCATTTTCATCCAGGGAAAAAACACTGTCAAAATCCTTAGCTGTTTTTACCAGCGACAGTTTAGCACCAAGATTGAATCCGATAGCACCAATCGGTTGTGATCCTTTTTGGATAAGGGTCAACTTTAAGTGTTTTTCTTCTTCTCCTACCCCCCTGGCGTACCCGGTGTCCTGAACACCACGTGCCATGAAAACCGGGGTCATATTCCCCGGACCGAAAGGTGCGAATTGTTTAAGAATACGTAGCAATTTAGGCGTGATTTGTCCTAATCGTAACTCTGCATCAATATGAATCTCCGGTACAAGTAGCTTAGGATCAATGGTGTCAGAAACCACTTTTTCAAATTGGTTCTTAAAGTTTTCGTACTGATCGGATCGGAGGGTCAACCCTGCAGCATATTTATGCCCTCCAAATTGTTCAATATACTCCGAACAGCTTTCAAGCGCCTCGTACACATCAAATCCTTTCACTGAGCGGGCGGATGCCGCGAGTTTATCACCACTTCGGGTAAAAACTAAAGTGGGACGGTAATAGGTTTCTGTCAATCGGGAAGCTACAATTCCAATAACGCCTTTGTGCCATTTTTCGTCATATACTACAGAAGTGTTGCGCGTTTCCTCCTGGTTTTCTTTGATCTGTTGTAACGCCTCTGCGGTAATTTCCCGATCCAATCCTTTCCGATCTTGGTTGAATTGTTCTATCTCTTCTGCAAACCGACGGGCTTCATCATGGTTAGTTGCGGTAAGCAGC
>JANQHL010000009.1 GCA_028277085.1 Flavobacteriaceae bacterium | reverse complement strand
ATATAGCGTTGATCAAAATAGCGGGCTTTCCCTAATAGCAAAAAAGCCTCATCTGTTTGAGGATTGCGTTCTATGTCTTCAATATCCATACTGCGCTTTTGTATGGCTTTGGTGGCTTTTTCCTCAGCAATTATGAAATTAGGATTGTTGTTTTCTGAGTCCAGTTTAATTTCATCCGTTACTTGAAGACGCTCTACGGGTAATACTTCCCAAAAATCATCACGATAGGCGTTTCTAAGCTCCTCTCTCCCTTGATCGAAAGCGATATTCCCATTGTACAGTACGTTGTATTTGGTGTTTAACGCATGCCAATTGCGGTTAATAAACGCGTCTTTCTTGGTAGAACAGCCTAGACTAAGTAAAACCGCTCCCAGAGCGATTGAAGAAATCTTAAAATGGCGTTTCAACAGTGACAATCTTTCCTAACTAGGATAACTGTAAAAAACCGTGTTTAGTATAGGGTTCATCGATAAAATACTATTCTAAGGAAAAGGAGTGTCCTCCTGCGTATTTTTTTGGTGTCTACCATGAGCTTAATGTTTCAAAATGTACCCTCCCCCTATTGTATTTCGCCTTATAGGCCACAGGCGAAAGACCCACATGTTTTTTAAAAATGGTGCGAAAGGCTTTTTCGTCAGAATAGCCTACCAGGAACATTACTTCATTTATGTTTTGCTGGGTGGTTTCCAGGTTTCGTTTTGCCGCCTCAATTTTTACTCGTTGAATATATTGCGAGGGGGTATTCTGAGTAGCCTTCTTAAACCTCCTTACAAAATTACGCCGACTAATTGCGAATTTTTCAGCTAATGCTTCAACCGATATTTTACTGGGAATGTTTCCCTCAATATAAAGCTGCGCCTGGCGAATGGCTTCGTCTTCATGGTCTTTTTGGCCTTGAAAGATCGCAAATTGATGCTGGTTGTCACGATCAATATCGATTTCGAAAAACTTTGAAATATAAACTGCTGCCCCTCTGCCACAGTATTTCTCCACCAGATGTAGCATAAGGTTCAAAAAAGAATAGGCTCCGCCACTGGTATAGATACCGTCTTCCTCGGTTACCACTTTATTAGAAACCAAATGTACTTCGGGAAATAATTGGCGAAATAAGTCCATCGCAGCCCAATGCGTTGCACACTGCTTTCCATTGACCAGCCCTGTCTGCGCCAAAATAAATGCGCCTATACACATGCTAGCCACCTCGGCGTTATGGTGTATCCGCTGTTTTACAATCCAGGAGATATAAGGATCGTTTTTCTCCATATCTTCAATAAGATTATCCGGCCGTAAAGCCGGAATTATGATCAAATCTGTTTTTTCTACGGTGTTCAATGTACTATCACAATGAATACTGAACGCCCCATCATAAAGGGAGCTGTCCGGGTCTATGCCTACCAGGTGAATATCAAAAAAATTGCCGGTCGCACCGCCTACTTGTTGTAAAAACCGATTCGTCGCCATAAGAATCTTATAAGGGCCTACAATGCTACTCAAAATGGCGTCCCCTTTGGGTACCAGTATGCTAATATGTTTCATGATTGCTGCTTTGTTCCAAGGTAATCATACTATTTGGCACAATCAACCCTTTAAAGTGGCTTATTTGCCCTTTCTGGGCCTTCTTGTGCTTTTGTAGTTTTGGAAGGATATGGAATTCGACTGCTTTGAAGACATCCAACAAGGCCTTTGCGCGAAATATGATGAAGTTACAGAAGGGAAAATGATGCAATCACCTGCCATTCACTGCAACGGAAAGGTTTTTGCCTTTTTCTCCCGAAAGCGCAAAATGGTGGTGAGATTGGGGAAAGCATTCCCACTGGAAACTTTAGAAGTGGAAGTACAGGAATTTAATCCTTTTACAACCAAAGGGGCTTTATCCGGATGGTACGAAGTAGATTTTCTACACAAGGATGCCTGGCCGGTAATGGCGGACTTGGCTTTTCATCTTGCAAAAAACCAAAGTCGCTAGGATAGGTGTCCATTATCACAAACGCTAATCGTCTTATCAAAAATCAACAGGATGATCACCAAGAGATTCAGCAGTTTTTTCAAAGGATTGGAACAAAACAATACTAAGGAATGGTTCCATGCTCACAAAAAAGCGTATGAAGCAGAGGTTAAGGGACCTTTCCTTCGACTTTTGGAAAAAATACTGCCAAATCTAGTTGCGTGGGATCATCGTATCCTTGCTGACCCAAAAAAGGCCTTGTTTCGTATTAACCGTGATCTTCGGTTTACCAAAGACAAATCGCCTTATAATACCATTATGAAAGCCGGTTTTTCTCCAGGAGGTAAAAAATCGGAGCTCCCAGGATACTATTTAGGCATAGATGCCGAGCACGTTCATGTAGGCGGTGGGTTATTCATGGTACAGCCTTCAGAACTTAAAAAAGTACGAAACCACATCGCTGCTAACCCTTCACTTCTTTTGGCAATAGTGGAAGTGCCCGAGTTCAAAAATACCTTTGGAAGACTACGAGGGGAAAAGGCCAAAAGGCTGGATAAGGCGTTTCTTCCCCTAGCCGAAAAGACAGACCTCATTTACCATAAGCAGTTTTACGCCTTTGCGGAATTCCCGGTTGCCCCGTTTTACGGTTCAGATGCGCTAGTGGATGAAGTCCTGGAACATTTTAGCGCTATCCAACCCCTTAACAATTATCTCAACGAGGCATTAGCATGACCAAGTTTATTTATTAATCATAAAAACGAAAACAGATGACAACACAAGAAGTCGCAGAAAAATTAGTTCATTTGTGCAGATCAGGGAATTACCCAGAAGCCTATGGGCTTTATGCCCCCGATGCTGTTAGTATTGAAATGCCAGGAATGCCCAACGAACGCACAGCAGGTATTGAAAACATTTTAGCGGGTTTTGAACAATGGGCAAGTTCTATTGAAGAAAACCATGGGGGCTCAGTCGGAGATCCTACCATCGCAGCAAATCACTTCGTCGTTCCAATGATGAGTGATGTTACTTTCAAGGGAAGGGGACGCTGTAAAATGGAGGAACTTTGCGTTTACGAAGTAGAAAACGGAAAGATAAAGACCGCTTCCTTTTTTTACGATCCGGCCGTATTCAATGGATAGATGTCAAGTAAATTTCAGTTATGGGCGATGTTGTAGGAGCATCGCCTTTTTCTTTTCAATCTTAATTGTACATACCTCACCCTCTAAACGTTCCCAATCCAAAAGAGCCCTTTTGTGTTTTTATGACGAATCGCGTGCTTTTTGATTAAACTAACTATTTGTTCTACTTTTAGAACATAGTGTTCTAGTTATTAGCTGATTAGCATCTCAATGGGAAAAGGTTCAATAATCCTGCTTTTCTTTTTGGCCTACAATTGGGTCAATGCCCAGAACATGTCTTCACGTTTTGAGCATCTCACCATGGCAGATGGTTTATCACAATCTTCGGTAACCTGTATTGTTAAGGACTCCCAAGGGTTTATGTGGTTTGGAACCGAAGATGGTCTTAACAAATACGATGGTACACGCTTTACAGTGTACAGACATCAACCGAATGATAGTACCAGCCTGAGCAGTAGCTATATCAATACCATTGTGGAACATGAAGATGGATTTCTGTGGGTGGGTACCAAAAACGGACTTAACTATTTCAACCCCTATACCGAAACCTTTACAAGATACCTACACAGCCCCAAAGACGCCAATAGTCTATCAAACAATGGGGTAACCGCTTTATGCGTCAATGCAGATGGGTTGCTACTGGTCGGCACCATGAATGGACTTAATATTTTTGATGGGGATGGTGGTTTCAAAAAATATTATCCCGAAGAACCAAAAGGCAATACTGTAATATGGTCTATTGTCGCGGAAAGTAAAAACCATTTTTGGGTCTTGGGTTCCAAGAGTTTGGAAAAAATAAGGATAGAAGACCGTTTGTTTGTCCCTGTGCTAAAAAAGTCGTTGAACAACCCATTTTGGACGAACATGGTATTGGATTCATCTGCCCTATGGATTGGCTCCAGCAAAGGACTTTTGAAATACAATCCCCAAACCAATGCATTGCAACCTACCACGTTTTATGATAAAAACAGCACTTTGCCTTCCGTTAGTGGTGTGTTATCCCTTATCAATGGGACTAAAAACACACTTTACATAGGAACAAGAAACAAAGGGCTTGTTCTCTTTGATCGTTTGGATCACTCCTTCAAGGCCTTACCTCATAATCCCTACAATGCTACCGGTCTTAATTCAAGTTCAATTCGATCGGTATACCAGGATGCTGAAGGAATCCTATGGATAGGTACCTATGGTGGTGGTGTAAATAAATATGACCCGCGTCAACCTCGATTTAATCACTACAAACACACTCTTGGAAATAGCAACACCTTAAGTGAAAATACTGTTCGCAGTATCTTATTGGACAAGAAAAACAGACTGTGGGTGGGTACCCATGGAGGGTTGAACCTCATGAACAGGGAAACGGAAGAAGTAACACTGTTCACCAACAATCCAAAAGATGCGCTATCCATTTCCTCAAATACCATTCGGTCTATTTGTCAGGATTCGACAGGTGTACTTTGGGCAGGGACCTGGTTGAACGGGTTAAACAAGTACAATGAAAAAACAAAAAAATTCGAACGTTTTTATCGCCTGCCAGGGCAAACAGATTCCATAAACCAGGTACGTGCCCTGGCTGCCGCTCCAGACCACAATCTTTGGATAGGCAGCTATGGGCTTTGGAGATTCAATACCACAACCAAGGTTTCCAAAAAATTCTTGTTCGAATTCGATGAGGGAAGGCCCCTTCTGGCGAACTCCATCAACATCCTGTTCTTTGACAAAAAGGGATTGCTTTGGGTAGGTGCCAAAGACGGCCTCAATTGCATGGATACTGCTACAGGTACAATAAAAAGATATGTATTCGATCCCTCAAACCCAAAAGGTTTGAGTCATAAATACATCACCGCTATTGCTGAGGATAAAAAAGGAAGTTTCTGGGTTGGGACTTATGGCGGAGGCCTCAATCAATTAGATGTCACCACGGGAACGTTCAAGCACTTCAATACTCACAACGGTCTTTTAAATGACGTCATCTACGGAGTGTTGGTCGATGATAGGAATCGCATTTGGTTTACGAGCAATGCCGGCCTCGGTGTATTTGATCAAGCTTCAAAAAAATTCAGACACTTTGGTGTTGATCAGGGGCTCCAGGACAATGAGTTCAACGCAGGGGCTTATTTTAAAAGTGTAACGGGTGAATTCTTCTTTGGAGGAATCAATGGGTTCAACGCCTTTGACCCACTTGCTTTTGGGCAAAGAACAAAAAGCGCCCCAATGGTGTTTACTGATTTTCAATTGCTCGATGAGGAAAGCAATCATTTGACCTCCGATTTTTTAGAAACCCATATTTCAAGAATAGACACTATACAACTAAGTCATGACCAGAACAACATGATTTTTTCTTTTGCAGAATTGAGTTATGCCGATTTAACAAATAGTCGATACGAATACCAGTTGATGGGTTTAAGTGAGGATTGGAACCCATTGGGCAAAGAACAAAAAATCACTCTGGGCAATTTAGCTTCGGGCACCTATGTGCTCAACGTTAAAACTACTGATGATCTGACCAAGAAAGCTTCAGTTGCCTTAATCATTTCTCCTCCCTTTTGGAAATCGACAGCAGCCTATGGTATCTATACGGTAGCAATATGTGTTTTAGGCCTCCTGTTGTATCGTCATTTTACGCATCTTCGCCAGACAAGGCAACAGTTTGAATCAAAAATACACGTATTACAAACCGATTTGGTCAAAAACCAAAATGACCCTAACACACTGCCCATTAAACGTTTAAAATTCCCGGCAGAACATCAAAGAATTATCCAACGGGCATTGCAAATTGTGGAGGAACATTTAAGCGATTCCAGTTTTGACATCAGCTCTTTTGCCGCAAACATGAACATGAGCCGATCGCAATTGTATCGAAAACTAACGGCCTATACCGGTTGTTCCCCAACAAAATTCATTCGTTTGATTCGCTTAAAAAAAGCCGCACAACTTTTAAACCTAGGTGTAGGCTCGGTTGCCGAAGTAGCCTTTAAAGTAGGTTTTGAGAATGTGGGCTACTTCTCCAAATGCTTTAATGAAACCTTCGGGGTTCCTCCCTCACAATACAAATCCTGATTTAAAAAGACTTGTCAGACCCATACGTGTAAGAATTTGAACCATAAGTAGCGTTTCATAGCCACCTTACTTTATAGTTTTAATCTCCCTCTTTCCGTGTTTAACAGATTATAAAATTGAGCTTTCTATATAAAGCTCAAGTCCATTTTAAGCACAACCTTAAACCGATATGAAGAACACTGTTGTTGTTTTCGTCTTACTCCTTTTTGTAATAAAAGGTCTTGCACAGTCCGAATCCGGAGCCCATTATAAAAAGGCCAAAATATACTTGAGCAATCACCGAATCCTAAAGGCCAGTGACTTAAAGGTCAATCAAGCAACAGCTCAGTTTGTGGATTCGAAAAACAATGAAGAAATCGTTTTGCCATTAAAAAACATTTCACTGATTAAAGTTCCCAAAGGAAATCATCTATTGTTGGGAACAGCAATGGGAACGGCAACATTATCACTTTCTGCACTTGTTATTGATTTGGACACGGACCCTTTAGGGCAACCCAGAAAAAAGGAAGCCGGATTTTATTTGGCAATGGCGGGCAGTGGTGCAGCATTGGGTGCGTTGATAGGGGTTTTGGCTCCAAAATGGAAATCAATACCATTGAACGAAAAAACGCTTGGTTTCCGAATGCCCATTAATCTGGATATCCATGCCCAAACAAACTCACTGAACCTAAAAATCACTATGAGACTATGATGCTATTGAAACAAACAACTGTAGCATTGCTAATGTGCGCTTGTATTTCGGGCGTTGGACAAAAGTGCAAGAATTCTTCAAAGGGTATGCGTAAGGCGAATAAACACTTTACAGAAGAAAAAATCATAAAGGCAACAAAACCGAAAGCTTTGTTTTCAAAATTCAGCCAAGCAGCCTCAGCAAATTTTGTCAAATCATCTGAGAACTACTATCTGTCATTGGTTCTTGTACGAGAGATGGGGAGAAGGATAGACATCTTAAAAGATAATCCTTTGGTCATACAATTTGAAAACGACCAAATAGAAACCTTTTATCCGGACAGAACACTAATGGGCAAATTCACGCTGCCCGTGACGACAGAAATCAACAAACCCTACTACAAAGTAAGTAGTGCGCAATTGGAATTGTTCGCCCAACACCCAATTGCCCATGTCAAAGTCTATTTTTCTTCGGATAAGGCTATTGGGGAGGACAAATTTGGCACTGATGATTTGGGGACATTTTTCGACTACGGAATACGTAATGAAAACCTCCGATCCAGCCTGATGGAGCCTGCAAAATGTATTATGAAATAACCAAATACCATGCGTTTTTTTAAGCTTCTGCTTTTTTTAACTGTATTCTGTTTTTACGCTTGTTCTTCCGACAATGAATTAGGTAGTTGTAGTATTAGTTGCGGTGGTTTTCGTACAGGTCAACCCTTTAGCTTTACCAATCATGCTTTTGTTTCAGAATCAAGATGTGTAGAATTGGCAGAAGAAAGGGAAGGGGGTGCCTGCAAGGCCTCGTATTGTCCTCCTACTGGCAACGATGAAGATTGTTATGAAGTATATCCGTAGTTAACCTGCAAAAAAAGTTTCCAACTCCTTTAGCGTTTCCGTTGAGGTTTGGATGTCTTTTACTATTTCGCCCTTGTTCAAAACCACTATGCGTTCACAAACTTCGGTTACGTGCATCAAATCATGGCTAGATACCAAAACGGTTACCCCTTCGGTAGCTGCCAGTTCTTTAATAATGGTTTTAAGTCGGATTTGGGTAGTGGGATCTAAATTGGCAAAAGGTTCATCCAGGATAACCACTTCCGGACTGCCAATAAAACTGGCTACAATACCCACTTTTTTTTGGTTTCCTTTTGACAAATCCCTTAGGTATTTTTTCTGTCCAAGAATTTCATCGTGAAAAAAATCCTCAAACCGTGATAATAGGGTATCTACATCGGCTTTGTTCCTCCCGCGAAGTTCCCCGATAAAATAAAAATATTCTTCAGGTGTTAGGTACCCTATCAAAAACGATTCATCAATAAAAGCCGTGGTAAATGGTTTCCATTCCTCGCTTTTATTTACCTGGACCGCATTGTTTTCTATATGTCCGGTGGTTGGGGGAATCAAATCTAACAACAAACTGAAGAGCGTAGTCTTACCGGCGCCATTGTTCCCTACAAGACCAAAGCTTTGTCCTTTTGGGATTTCCAGGGATTCAATATTCAAAACTGTATTTGGGCCATATTTCTTTGAAAGATTATGAACTGCGATCATGATTTGGTATTTTCATTTTATGTTGATTATCCATTTTTCTGTTGAAACCCTTGAAGCATTGCATGTTTTTTGTTCGCATATTGCTGGGTTACAAAA
>JANQHL010000292.1 GCA_028277085.1 Flavobacteriaceae bacterium | reverse complement strand
TTTTATTCCAACGCATCAGGTATTAGCCCAATCTAAGAGAGGCATCGTAGAACGCAGGCCACTTACCGGTAAAACCGATCTTGTAAAACGTGTTACTATTAAAAAGTCTACTTTAACCGGAACGGTGGTCGACTCCATAACCAAAGAGCCCCTTCCCTTTGTCAATGTTTTTCTGGAAGATACTTCACTGGGTGTTGCAACCGACTTCAACGGATACTTTGAACTGAAGCTTCCGGACAAGCACTCTGGTCGGGATTCGATTACCCTGACAATATCTTACGTGGGCTATCAGCCGTCCACATTTAAGGTGAACAAAAAAGCACCTACACAAACATTTGAGTTAAGCTCGGCCGGTATTGAACTTGAGGAGGTTGAGATCTTTGTAGGAAGATTTGAAAGAAAAGAACCAGAAATAATGGGAACAGTTATCTCTACAGAAACTTACGAGTATGAAAATCTATGGGGCATTCTCATTATTCGGTTTGATGATTTCGGCAACCCCGGTTACCATTATTAAAAAACCCTTTCCAAAAAATGGAAAGGGCTTCAGCTCCCACGAGAAGGCGTAAGGTTTTGCAGGTTGAGAGCTTATACGCTATAGTGTGGTATTGGTTCTGGCGGGGTTACCACCCCACATGGGCCATCCGTCTACCTGGCTGTCTTTAGTATCTATGGCTACCAGTTTTCCTCGTGTGGTGGTTACATAAATCCACCCTTCCACCGCAATCGGTTGATAGCGAATAGGTTCTCCCACATTATAAGACCGCACTTCTTTTCCTGATGTTGCATGCAGGATTTTCACTTCGCCGGAATGCGTAGCAATGATAATGTAGTTGCCCACAGAAATTGGCGGCGTACCTAGGAAACCGCCCGCTTTTTTAAGGTCACCATCAAGCGGAATACGCCAGAATTCTTCACCGGTGCGGGCATCGTTACACACCAGTTCATCGCCCATGGTGTTATAATTCTTATCCATGGAGTGTAATGTTCTGGACCCCTGGTAGCTTTGCAGGGAAGATACATTAGCATATCCTACATTATCAGCCGACCTTTCCGCCTGAGCAGTAGCAGGGGCGCCACCCATAAAGCCATTACCGGCATCCATATCGGCGGCTTCCTGTTTAAATGAAGTTTGTTCCTGTACCTTTTTGTTTAGATAATCCGCCTTCTTTTCATTGTAGCGCAATTTGTTTTGATTCATTGTTTTACTGGTAGTCACAATAACTTCCGATGCCTCTTCTCCTTCCTGGTCACTTCTTTTGGAAAATACCATGTCCCCGTTCACAAAAACCGGTGCGCTGGTAGCCCGGGCAGAACGGGCGGTTAATATAGCTCCGTCTTCCATGTCAAATTTGTAGACGGTTCCGGGCAGGGTAGTGGCATACAATTCGCCGTCTTCCACAACCGGTGCCGTCATAATATCGCCATCAATCCATTGCTGCCATAAAATATTGCCCGAGTGCAGGTCGAAGGCTACCATTACGTGTGTTGGGGGAACGTGCAAAATACTGTCGTCTAAAGTTTCCATAAGTTTGTTGTAGGGCATTTCCTGGTAATACTTACCACCGGTAGGGTAGGCAGTAAACACCTTTCCGTTGGCTATTGTAGGCATACTCATCAGTGGGTCGCCCAGCCAGTAAGACCATAAATGCTCCCCTGTTTTAATATCCACAGCAAAAATGGTACACGATTCAGTATTAAAAACCATAATGTCATCTTCGATGGCTGCCGAAGAAGGCCCGTCGTCATCCAAATCCACACCCCACAAAAAATCACCCGTTTTCGCATCAAAAGCATAGTATTGTTTGCTACCGAAGCCTCCGCTTAAGTATAGTTTTCCGCGATGTACTATGGGTGTGGGTACATTAGTATTGGTAGGTAGTTTTATTTCGAACCCCAGCTTGGTTTTTTTGAGATACTTCTCCAGTTTCCGTTGTGATACATGGCCGGTTTTAAATTTTTTAGGCGGTTTAGGCATGTCTTTCCCGTTAACAAACAAGGCCTGATCCAGCACATCAATACCGGGTGCCTCTTTTTCCATTTGTTCGGGGGCTTCATTCAATGCCAGAGGTTTCCCGGCAGATACAAAGGTTTCATGGGTGCTTTCCGGCGTTTTGGAAACCAGCAAAAACACAACGCCGCCAGCAATCATCATTACAACGACTACCGCAATTGTGAGCTTTTTCATACTCGGTTGTTTTGGTGTTCTGCAGAATAGATGCACTAGGTGCTCCTATTCCATAATACATCAACGCCGGATTGTAACATTTAAGATATAAGAGAGGATAGTTTAACAGACTTTAACAAAGTCGCTTGAGTTTATCAATAAAGGGAAGCCGTATGCTCTAGTTCTCAATGTAAAAATTGCTTCTATTAGCTGTGGAAAATCAGGTGCGGACTATCCCGTAACTGTATATCTATATGCACGTAAATGATTCTTCAATCATTACCAAATGGCCCATTGTAATTCCTGCTCAAAAGAAGTAGGGACAATTATCGTGTTCATAATGAAGTTAGGGACGTTCACAGGAAAGATAGTTTCAAGGCCATTTAATAGTGATATGAAGTACAATATCTTCGCTGGGAAAAAAGGCTTTTACTCAATATTATCTTTTTGTTCCTCTGCCATTCTGAAACCCTGACCGAGATTATCACCCCTCATTTCAAGAGGAGCCCGCAAATAAATAGTACAAGGTAAGGGAGCATCCCAACAGGAAGGTTTTGAGCCTTCGTCTCTGGTATAAATCATTTCTATATTATTGTGCCTGGTTTCCACAATGTTAATCGGTTCATTGATTTTAGACGGAGTGAAAAGGTAGGTTTTAAATACCTCGCGAACACCCACATAATAGTTAAGGCTCTGATAGGTTTTATAAAATGATACCAGCAAAAGTAAAAGTACAAATGCTTTTGTAAGACTTAAGGGCATTCTTTTTAAACCCTTACTTAGAAGCAAGGCCAAAACTACAAAAGATACACCCAGAATGGCACCCAGTCCAAATCTTACATCCGGAGCGCTCACAAACCAAAAAGCCAGAGTTGTAATCAGGGTGATTCCAACAATATTAAAGTATTGCCCTTCCCTTGACTTCACTCCCTTTTTGACAAGCTCCGCAATACGCCAGATAAGAAATACCACTAACGATATTGCAGCCAGATAAAGTAACATTTTTTGAGTTTCAGTTTGTTCTGCCCACCATTTCGGAATCCATTCACTATACGACATGGCTATCACGTCCTTACAAGGAGCACCCCTTACTTTTGCCGACGACTCAATCCAGCAAACCTGTTGCTCCACCCATTCAGTCGGAACTTTCCAGTCAAAAGCAAAAAAGTTAAAAGAAGTAGAAGGAAACAGTACCCAACCTGAAATGATGAGATTTCGAATCGCCCAACCCAGAAAAGGGAAAATGCCTACAACCCCTGTTAAAAACACCAATTGCGTATTCCTGGCTCTGACATGAATGACGGCTAGTAATAAAATAGGAATGAATAACAGGATCGCTGAAACTTTTACAGTGACTAAAAAAACAGCGAGCCATACAAAAATTACTGACTTTCTCTTGAAACTATCCTCACTGTAGTTTTCCGCTAATTCAACCAGTAAAGTAATAAGTAACCAATAAAAAAGTATCACTGGTAAATCAGGCGAGGCTGGCACTATAAAATCCCGGATTAAAAAAATGGGAAACAACATCCCTATGCGCATCAGGTTGCTGATTTGTATTTGGCCATTAAAAATCCGTTTTAACCCTATCAGCCCCCACCAGGAGAAAAGAACCAACAATATCCAGTTCAGATCCAGGTAATAATTATGGCCCAAAAATCGCAGATCAAAAACACTGTGTAAAAGATGCCACGTTGAATTGAAGCCTAGCCTGATTTCTAAATTGGCAAGTCCCGGAACGGCGCCATACTCAGAAGCCCATTTTACGGTTTGCACGTAATACAAACCATCATCGGAGTAGCCTGACGGGGCAACACCAAAATACAAGCCAATACCAAGGTAGATAATACCTAGAGCTATCAGCAAAAATTGACGGTTGAGCTCCGTATAATAGCTTTTAAAAATTCTGCGAACAGCTTTAAAGTGTCGCACATACAAGAAAAGTGCAGCGATAAGCAGGAAAGCCTGAAAGGCACTACTAACCCCACCAAACAATGACCAGAAACTGGCAACAGTACTAACTCCGACAAATCCTAAAAAACAGGTGATACTAAAGCCATAGTTTTCCGATTGATCAACAAAGAAAATCTTAAAAAGATTGATCAGGGAAAAACCAACAATAAATGTAATCGCCAGAACATATACAAAATGAAGAATCAGAAGAGCCATACTTAATCCTTACTTTTAAGTTGTGCTAAGGTAAAATTATCATAACAATATGGGGAACCAATTCTTTAAGGGTTTACAGGTGTTTTTTTATGTTCTCACAAACACATTGTCAACTTTTTCATTCTCCGTTGTTTTGGTGTTCTGCAAACTAGAAGTACCAGGTGCTTCTATTCAGTAACGCACAAACATCGGATAGTAACATTTAAGATGCCAGGCAGGGAAGTTCAACGGACTTTAACAATTGCGCCCCGAGATTAAGCATTTATAAATAAATGTAAAGCGATTCGCAGCACTATGTCAAGCAGATATAATTTCTATTTTTGCTTCTGAAAAGATAGTATCTGCTTTTTTCGGCAACCTTGAATATATATGGAAATAAACGATTCTTCAATTATAACCAAGTTATCTATTGTGATTCCCGCTTATAACGAAGAAAAAACAATTCACCGTATTCTGAATAAGGTTAAGGATGTTCAGCTTATTAACGATATTGAAAAGGAGGTTATAATTGTAAATGACTGTTCCAGAGATGATACCAAGGGAGCAATACGTAATTACATGGAAAGTAATCAACAATTGAACATTCAATATTTTGAACATGAAGTAAATAAAGGAAAGGGGGCTGCTCTTCATACCGGAATCAGTAAAGCTACAGGCGAATATCTTGTTATTCAGGATGCCGACCTGGAGTATGATCCTGAGGAATACAACCTACTGATAAAACCTGTTTTAGATGGTTTTGCTGACGTTGTCTACGGATCGAGATTTAAAGGTGGTAAACCTCACAGGGTGCTCTTTTTCTGGCATACTTTGGGCAACAACTTCCTTACGTTTCTGTCCAATGCTTTTACCAATCTTAATTTGTCTGATATGGAAACGTGTTATAAACTTTTCCGTACGGATATGCTTCAGAAACTCAAATTACGAGAGAATCGCTTTGGTTTTGAACCGGAAGTAACTGCAAAAATATCCAGAACAAATGCCCGAATCTACGAAGTGGGAATATCTTATTATGGAAGAACTTATGCCGAGGGTAAAAAAATTAACTGGAAAGATGGATTCAGGGCTATATATTGCATCATTAAGTACAATGTTTTCAGAAGTTGGTAACTATGGCAAAAGCCACTGCAAAAGTTAGTTTTGACTACAAAGAGCTGGATTCGGAAGGGCTGGAAACTCTTGAAGTCATTTCCGGGGCTGATAGATTCAACCGTTGGATGTATAATACTATAAAGCCCTTCTGCTCCGGCAATATTTTAGAGTTAGGTTCAGGCATTGGAAACATCTCCGGCCAGTTTTTGACCGATGGTGAGAAAATTACCCTTACCGATATAAGACCCCATTATTGCTCGTTTTTGGAAAAGAACTACGGAAGTTTTGATACCCTTCAGGAGGTACTTGAGATGGATATTGTTGATCCTGAGTTTGACAAAAAATTCTCCAATTATTTTAACCGATTCGATTCCATTTTCTCTTTAAATGTTATAGAACATATTGAAGACGACAAACAGACCATTAAGAACCTTAAAAAGCTTTTAAAAAAGGGGGGACAGTTAATTATCCTGGTGCCTGCCTACCAAAGCCTTTACAACCAGTTTGACGTTGAATTGGGACATTATCGACGCTATACAAGAAAAACATTAAAGGCCATCATCCAAAATGCTGAATTACCTATTCAAAGAGCGTTTTACTTTAACGCCATTGGTACATTAGGATGGTTTGTGTCCGGTAAATTGCAGAAGAATAAAACGATCCCCGGAGGACAAATGAGACTGTTTAATAAGCTGGTCCCGATTGCCAAAATTGTTGATCTAATCACCTTTAACAGTATTGGATTATCCGTAATTTGCGTTGCACAAAAAGAATAGATTTCTTTGTTTAAAGACTTCTCACTATATTTTTAGTATTGGTCGTACCTCGCTCTTTACCTGTACTTATGCAGAACAACCTCAAGTAGTATTTTAGCCAAATTTTTTCCCAGTACCGTATAACACTCCCTTCTTTTTGGCTTAACTCTGATCACCGGTTTTTGCTTTGTCACGGCAATAACAGGCCTCTATTCAATATTTGCCCCGGTTAACCTTGCCGCAACTTTTTGATCCTCCTTCCGACAATAGGTTTTTGAATCTATAATAAAAGTCAGGTAAAAGATGATATTGACAAATTCCGAGACTTTGCCTCCAAGCTAAAATGGTATGACTGGGTTTTTTATTGTTCACTGCTATTTGTTTGTTATACTGTGCCGCTGTGTCAGGCTACAACACTTGGCTGTACCACCTTCAGGCGGTAAAATGGGCCAAACTACCCTTTACCGAAGACAAAAATTCGGAAATAATAAAAGGGTTTCAAGGGGTATACCCCTGGCTTAAAGAACAAAGAACCTATGCAATTATCTTTTTCACCTTAATAGCTATTGACCTGTTTTGGTTTTATTCGGCCCCGGACATACGGTTTGTTTATGTTGCGCTTATTTTCGGGGCTGCCCTGATGTTTTCGCTGGTAGTTGCAAATTACTTTTCAATGAACCGGGTTAAACCCATTTACATTGGGTTTGGCTTGTCCATTCTGATATTCTTCATGGTCATTCCCAACAGGGCCTCGTTACCCATAAAAAGCACAAAAAATTTGTCCTTATTCATTTTGCCAGGAAAAGTTCCTGATATGCCAATGGTTAAAGAAAATGCTTCCCATTTCGACTTCCTGAGACCAACTGAGAGCGACCAATGCTATGATACGAATTTGCCCTGTGCCCATGGACGATTAATACGTGTATACCTTAGAGAAAAAGGGGGTTATAAGAAGTGGCTTTGTCAGAAAAACCAAACAGGGAGTCGAGCAATCGGCAAAGTAAAGCCTTCCAACCCTTATGTTATTTTACCCCCTTACAAAAGCATTACTCACTTTTTCTTGTCCGATAGAAGTTTCCGAACCATGACCGCTATAAACCCTGGTGTTCTCGGGCAAAGTATACAGTTTTGTGCGAATGCTGGAAGCCAATGTTTCAAAATCGCCACCCGGTAAATCAACACGGCCAATACTTCCAAGAAACAACACATCGCCACTTACTAACCAGCCCTCCTCTTCATTGTAAAAAGTAATGCTCCC
>JANQHL010000239.1 GCA_028277085.1 Flavobacteriaceae bacterium | reverse complement strand
ATCAGCATCATTTGTAGCCGCAACGTCTTCAAAAAATAGCTCACGCTGCACATCTTCTACACGACGTCGTTCTACCGTGGTTTCCCAACCAATAAGTATTTCATTGTCATAGTCGATATCCTCCCATTCAAAAATCTCCGCCGCAGGCCACACAATATTGTCCCGAAGTACATCTTCTAAGCGATTTACAATCTGAATGTTGTCCAGGTCTGAAATATCCAGCACAATCAAATCCATGATACTATCGGCATAGAGATAGTTGTCCTTTATGGAAATATCAACATTTCCAGCAATTTTAATAAAGGAAATCTTCTTTGGTGATTCCGGATTCGAGTTGTCTATGACATGTACCCCTTTGTACTTGTCATTGATAAAAATGTAATTCTGATAGGCATAGATCTTTCCGGACTCATCAATAGGCTGCGGATCCACGATATCAACACTGTTTTCAAATTCGGCTCTGGTCATCACCAGCGGTCGGGCTACCAGAAAGTCGGCAAATTCTCCGTCTTCGGTAGTATCGTCACTTTCACAAGAAAAAAAGCTGACTGCAAGCAGCGATAGGATTAGTAGGACATTCTTTTTCATTTGTTTGTTTTTTGTTTAAGTATTGTGGCTATATAACGGTTTGAAGATGGGATTTGTTGAACAAAGTTGCGTAGAATTTTAATTAAAATTTAGCTGTCAAATTGTCATACATTTTGATTTAGCCCTATCTTTGCAACCTTGCAATAGCATATGGAAAAGATAATTGAAGAAGATAGGCAAGGTTCCGTGTTGCTAGTTGGCAACCAACGGAAGCATGCTCGTAAGCTCTATATAGAGAGTTATGGGTGCCAGATGAATTTTTCTGATAGCGAGATTGTAGCTTCCATCCTGGCTAAGGAGGGTTTTGACACAACACAAGAACTCACAGAAGCCGATTTGGTACTTGTCAACACCTGTTCTATTCGGGAAAAAGCAGAGCAGACCGTTCGCAAGCGACTGGAAAAGTTCAACGCAGTGAAAAAAGTAAACCCTTCCATGAAAGTTGGAGTTTTAGGCTGCATGGCCGAACGACTGAAAAGTAAATTCCTAGAGGAGGAAAAAATAGTAGATATGGTTGTTGGCCCGGATGCTTACAAGGATCTGCCCAACCTTATCCAGGAAATTGATGAAGGTAGGAATGCGGTTAATGTAATTCTCTCCAAAGATGAAACGTATGGAGATATCGCACCTGTGCGCCTCAACTCAAATGGCGTAACGGCTTTTGTTTCCATTACCCGGGGATGCGATAATATGTGTACCTTCTGTGTGGTTCCTTTTACCAGGGGAAGAGAACGAAGTCGGGATCCAAAATCCATAGTGGAAGAAGTAAACGAATTATGGGCCAAAGGGTACAAAGAAGTGACCTTGCTAGGACAAAATGTGGATAGTTATTTATGGTATGGGGGAGGTTTGAAAAAAGACTTTGACAAAGCCACTCCCATACAAAAGGCTACTGCCATCAACTTTGCCAAGCTATTGGAAATGGTAGCCCTCGCACAACCAAAAATGCGAATTCGTTTTTCAACCTCAAATCCGCAGGACATGACATTGGACGTTATAGCTACCATGTCACAATACGATAATATATGCAACTATATCCATCTACCGGTCCAAAGCGGAAGTGATCGTATTTTAAAAGCAATGAACCGATTACATACCCGGGAGGAGTACATGACCTTAATAGCAAACATAAAACGAATGATACCAGATTGTGCTATCAGTCAGGATATGATTGCCGGTTTTCCAACCGAAACGGAAGCGGATCATCAGGATACGCTGTCTCTTATGGAATATGTAAAGTATGACTTTGGGTTCATGTTTGCCTATTCAGAACGGCCGGGGACACTCGCTGCCCGAAAAATGAAAGATGATATTCCTGAGGCCACAAAAAAAAGACGTCTACGCGAGATCATCGACTTGCAACAAAAACACGGTTTGTACCGTACACAACGGCATGTGGGTAGAGTAGAAGAGGTGTTAATTGAAGGGACCTCCAAAAAATCGGATTTGCACTGGATGGGGAGAAACTCTCAGAATACTGTTGTGGTATTTCCAAAAGAGCAGTATGCCGTTGGGGATTTCGTTAATGTCAAAATTGAAAACTGCACTTCAGCAACCCTAATTGGAAATGCTGTTGGTTTCAGTGAAAAGAATTAATAAAAGCTATGCAAAAACTTCAAGAGTCGAGGCATTCATAAGGATGTTGCTTTGCTTCTTGATTTAGGTTATGGAAAGCGTACAAGCTATAAAACAACGTTTCGAACTTATTGGGAATGATCCCATGTTCAATCGCGCCCTAGAAAAAGCCATGCAAGTGGCCCCTACCGATATTTCAGTATTGGTAACAGGGGAAAGTGGGGTAGGAAAGGAAGCTATTCCTAAGATCATTCACTCCCTATCCCATAGAAAACACGCCAAATATATTGCGGTGAACTGTGGCGCCATACCGGAGGGCACTATTGACAGTGAGCTTTTTGGTCATGAGAAGGGCGCATTTACCGGTGCTACCCAGACCCGAAGTGGCTATTTTGAAGTTGCCGATGGCGGCACCATCTTCCTGGATGAAGTGGGGGAACTTCCGCTTACCACCCAGGTACGTTTGCTACGGGTACTGGAAAACGGGGAATTCCTAAAAGTAGGATCTTCTCAGGTACAAAAAACTGACGTTCGTATTGTAGCTGCGACCAATATTCAGATGTTCGAGGCCATTAAAAAGGGAAAGTTTAGGGATGATCTCTACTACAGGCTGAGCACTGTAGAAATCAATATTCCCCCGCTTCGTGATCGTCAAGGAGATATTCATCTGCTGTTTCGAAAATTTGCCTCGGATTTTGGGCAGAAATATAAGATGCCTACTGTTAGGCTTACAGAAGAAGCCACACAGTTGTTGTTGCGCTACCGTTGGCCGGGAAATATAAGACAGCTGCGAAATATTGCCGAGCAAATTTCCGTACTGGAGAAAAACAGGGATATTGCTAAGAACACACTGCAAAGCTATTTGCCAAGCGCGGCCGCAAATAATCTTCCGGCTATAGTTGATACCCAAAAAAAGGAAGCAGATTTTAGTAACGAACGAGAAATCTTGTACAAGGTCCTTTTTGATATGAAAAGTGACTTGAACGATCTAAAAAAACTGACGCTGGAATTACTAAAAGGTGATAATGGCGAAAAAGTCCAGGAAGAGCATGAAAATTTGATCCGTAAAATTTACGGGGATAAAAAAGAACCTACTAAGGCAGAAGAGGCTGTTACAGAGGTACTTCAGCTTCCGGAACCGGTTATTGAAAATAATGTTGGCAGTAAGGTGATCGCTCCGGAAGATCGCTACCATTTTGCTGAAGAAATAGAAGAAGAGGAAACCCTATCCCTCCAGGAAAAAGAAGTAGAACTAATTAAGAAATCGTTGGACCGTAACCGGGGAAAACGAAAAGCCGCTGCTGCGGAATTGGGTATTTCCGAGCGTACATTATATCGAAAAATAAAACAATACGATTTGTAGTGTTAGATGTTAGATGTTAGATGTTAGATGTTAGATGTTAGATGTTAGATGTTAGAAAGATGAGAAAATTACTCTTGGTTTTTGGAGTTTGTTTTTTGGGATTTACCCAAAGTTGTGGCGTCTATAATTTTTCCGGAGCAAGTACGGGCACGGCAGAATCCGTACAGGTAAATTTCTTTCAGAACTATGCCGACCAAAGCCCTGGATCTACCATTGAACCCCAGCTGGACAGGGACTTTACCAATGCCTTACAGGATCTTATTACTAACTTGACCAGTTTAAATCTTACCGGGAATGGAGGCGACCTGGTCTATGAGGGCGAAATTGTGGAGTATCGCGTTTCTCCCATGAGTGCTACCGCCAATCAGACCGCAGCACAGAACCGACTCACCATGAGTGTCCAGGTACGATTTTATAACCGAACCAAGGAAGACTCCGATTTTGAACGGCGTTTCTCTTTCTTTTTTGATTTTCCAGGAACCCAGTTGCTGGAAAACGTAAAAAGCGAAGCGCATGAAGTACTTTTTGAACGGATAACACAGGATATTTTTAATGCTTCTCTTGCCGACTGGTAATTATGAATGTATCGGATTTCATACAATTACTCCAGGATGCCAATACCATCCTTTCACCCAAGCAGACCAGGGAACTGGAGGCTGTTTTGGAAGCCTATCCTTATTTTCAAGCGGCGCGGGCATTGCATTTAAAAGGGTTAAAAAATCTGGATTCCTTTAAGTACAACGACGCTTTAAAACTTGCCGCTGCCCATACCACGGATCGAGAAGTACTTTTTGATTTCATCACCAGTCGGGAGTTTGACCAGAATCATATTGCGAATACCATTATGGGAAGGGAGACTTCCCTCAAGGAAAAAGAGACAGTATCCGAGGAAATTGAGCCGAATCCGGATGCTACTACAATTCTCGGTGGTTCCGACGAAAATCCACTTCCCCAGAATATCGGGCATGCCGAACGCATTTTGGATCCTGCCTTATTTGATGACAAAACTCCTTTAACGGAAGAAAAAGAAACCGATACAGTTCAGGATCATTTGGAACTGGGCAAACCCCTGGCATTTACCAAAACAGAAAAGCATTCTTTTACGGAATGGTTGCAGCTTACCCAACAAAAACCAATAACAAGGGAACCCGTTTCCGAAGAAGAGGCCCTGGACAAAAAGAAAAAGTTTGAGTTGCTGGATAAATTTATTGAAAACAATCCTAAGATCGTTCCAAAAGAAGATACCACCCCAAAAGTCGATATCAATGAATCCTTGAAAATTGATAAAAATGAGTTGATGACGGAGACCTTGGCCAAGGTGTATTTGGAACAAAAAAAGTATAAGAAGGCAATACAAGCCTATAAAATATTGAGTTTGAAATATCCAGAAAAAAGTGGTTTCTTTGCCGACCAAATCAGAGCGGTGAAAAACCTTAATAAAGAGAAGGAGGGATAGCATGAGTACGTTTACAATTTTTTTAGTCCTTATCATCATAGTTTGTTTGCTTCTGGTCCTGGTAATTATGGTCCAAAATCCAAAAGGTGGGGGATTGTCTTCTTCATTTGGAGGAGGAGGCAACCAAGTGGTAGGAGGTGTTAAAAAGACAGGAGACTTCCTGGATAGAAGCACCTGGACATTAGCGGGGCTCCTGATTATTTTGATATTGCTATCTAACGTTGCCTTAAAAGGAAATTACGGTACTACGGATTCCAAGTTGCTTCAGGGAGATGACATAGAGACAACTGTACCCGAAACCCTTCCTGATGAAGTACCTGAAGCATTGCCCCCTGCGGATAGTGATACTTCTGCAGATACGATTCAATAAAAAATGAAGAATAGCATAATGTGCCAGCTTTATAATGACAAGCTGGCATTTTTATTTTAACAGTTTGTCAGGTTTATAGGAATGGCACAATTTCTGTCCCGTGCAATGCAGAATTCTTAAAACTAATACCTAAAATTTATACAAATGGCTAAAGTTGATATCAGACCATTAGCAGACCGGGTGCTTATAGAACCAATGGCTGCAGAAACTAAAACTGCCTCAGGAATCATTATTCCGGATACCGCAAAAGAAAAACCACAAAAAGGAAAAGTTGTTGCGGTTGGCCCCGGAACAAAAGATGAAGATATGACCGTGCAAGTTGGTGACGCTGTACTTTATGGAAAATATGCCGGAACTGATTTAAAATTTGAAGGAGTGGATTACCTGATCATGCGGCAAAGCGACATTTTGGCAATCATCTAAAATTTAATTCAATTATAAATCGAAATAATAACATTCAAATTGAACTTCACAAATCCATTTTCTCCTGGGAGATAACATTTTTAGAAGTTTAATTTTCTCAATACTAAAAAACTAAAAATGGCAAAAGATATAACATTTGATATTGAAGCAAGAGATGGTCTCCGAAGAGGCGTTGATGCTTTAGCCAATGCTGTAAAAGTCACACTTGGCCCTAAAGGAAGAAACGTAATTGTGAGTAAATCCTTCGGGGCTCCTCAGGTAACCAAAGATGGGGTTACTGTAGCCAAAGAAATTGAATTGGAAGACGCTTTGGAGAACATGGGCGCGCAGATGGTGAAGGAAGTGGCCTCTAAAACCAATGATCTGGCAGGAGATGGTACTACAACTGCGACCGTTTTGGCCCAGGCTATCGTAAAAGAAGGACTGAAAAATGTTGCCGCAGGAGCAAATCCTATGGATCTGAAAAGAGGTATTGACAAAGCTGTTGAAGCCATTGTTGCTAACTTATCCAAGCAGTCGAAGAAAGTCGGAGATTCCTCTGAAAAAATCAAACAGGTTGCTGCTATTTCCTCTAATAACGATGAGACTATTGGTGATTTAATCGCCCAGGCTTTTGATAAAGTTGGAAAGGAAGGTGTAATTACTGTTGAA
>JANQHL010000211.1 GCA_028277085.1 Flavobacteriaceae bacterium | reverse complement strand
CCGCTTCAAGAAGGAAATCTCTTCCTCTCGCTATTAGTTTTTATAGGCGGATTTTCCGCAGTCATATCAATGATTGTAGTTTCTACTCTGGCGCTGTCTACCATGGTGAGTAACAATATTGTCATTCCTTATGGATTTCTTAAAAAACTGGTTGAGGGCAATCCAGAAGAAAATGCGAACAGTATAAAGACGATCCGAAGGTTGGCTATTGTGCTATTGATCATGATTTCCTATTTCTTCTATATTCAATTCTCCCTGCAACTTTCCCTTTTTTCAATTGGTTTGATCTCCTTTGTTATTATCGCTCAGCTGGCGCCTTCCTTCTTTTTAGGCCTTTTTTGGCGAAGAGGTACCGCCAGGGCAGCTAAAATAGGTATCGCCTTTGGGTTATTGGTGGTGGCCTATCTTTTGTTGTTGCCAATCATCGTTAATGCCGTTGCACCTGATGCTAACATTCTAAATGGCGGGGAGGCCTACTGGTGGCTAACCCCCTCACAATTGCTGAGGTTAGAATATCTCTCTCCTGAAAGCAATGCCTTTCTGTGGAGCATTAGCGGTAACGCGCTGACATTCGTTGGAGTTTCTTTGATGACAAAAGGGAACTACAGGGAGCGGAATTATGCAGAGATGTTTGTGAATAATGAGAATTATGAAAACCTCCAGGAAGGAGCCTTTATCTGGAAAGGCGAGGCCTATGTAACGGATATCAAACGACTACTTACCCGATTTTTAGGGGAATCCCGTACGACCCGGGCGCTGGAGTTATTTAATAGGAAACATGATATTTCGGAAAGCGAAGAAAAAGCAGATGCGCGTTTAATTAATTTTTCGGAAAAGCTGCTTACCGGAACTATAGGTAGTGCTTCTGCAAAAATTTTATTGGCTTCGGTGGCTAAGGAAAAGCCGATCAGCTTGGTTGAAGTGCTGAGTATTTTAGAGG
Organism: Flavobacteriaceae bacterium; assembly: GCA_028277085.1. GTDB lineage: Bacteria > Bacteroidota > Bacteroidia > Flavobacteriales > Flavobacteriaceae > Croceivirga. The sequence goes on along the minus strand of JANQHL010000211.1, from coordinate 3,764 downwards.
AAAACAAAGAAACTAAAGCCAATAACAAATTGCTTGTAGAGAAATCGCAAGAACTTTCTGCAATGGCTACACGACTACGATTGGCCAACGAAGAATTGTTGCAGCAGGACCGGTTAAAGGATGAATTCCTGGATACCGTGGCCCATGAGCTCAAAACACCAATTACCTCTATAAAGGCTTCCTCGGAAGTCCTGGAGGACGAGGAAATGCCGGCAGCATTGAGGCGACAATTCCTGGAAAACATCAGCAAGGATACCGATCGGCTCACAAAGCTAATCCATAACATTCTGGATTTGGAGAAGCTCTCTTCGCAACGGGCGGAACTGGATATTAGAAGCAGAAAAATTAGCGCTACCATTCGTAAAGCGGTAAAGGGAATAGAACAGATCGCTGCAAAAAGAGGAATTCGTATCGAATTTACGGAGGAAGCATATTTAAATGGGTTGTATGATGAGGATCGTATCCTTCAAGTGTTAACAAATCTATTGTCTAATTCGCTAAAATTTACACAGGCGGAAAAAGGGATCATTCGCATTCTGTTGGAAGACAAAGAGGAAGAAATTGCCGTGGCAGTTGAGGATAATGGTCGCGGTATCCCGGAAGAAGACCTCAACTACATTTTTGAAAAGTTCTATCAATCTAAAAATCAGAATACCAAAAAACCCCAGGGAAGTGGATTTGGACTGGCCATTTGCAAGAAAATTGTGGAAAGTCATAAAGGAACGATCTGGGCGGATAAAGACTACGCACAAGGGGCACGACTGGTATTTACTATTCCAAAAGGGAAATGAGCACAAAAAAAATATTGATTGTTGACGATGAACCAAACATTGTGATGTCGCTGGAATACGCCTTCAAGAAGAAGAATTTTGAGGTTTTTATTGCCAGGGATGGCACGGAGGCACTGGAGATAGCAGGGCAGGAAACACCGAATGTTATTTTACTGGATATTATGATGCCTAAAATGGACGGCTATGAAACACTGAAAAAAATCAAAGAAAATAAATTGTTAAAGGACACTAAGGTCATATTTCTCTCTGCGAAAAGTAAGTTGGCGGATGTTGAGAAAGGACTGGATATGGGGGCAGACAGTTATATTACCAAACCGTTTTCAATCAAAAAAGTGGTTGGAAATGTTGAAGAAATGATCACCACCTAAAAAATAGTATATAAAATCTAACTAATACTAGTGTTATGAGTAATTATCACATAAAACATCTGGAAGAATACTATCAAATTTACCGTAAGTCGGTGCGAAACCCTGAAAACTTTTGGGAAGAAGTGGCGGAAGAACACTTTGAATGGCGGAAACGCTGGGATAAGGTGTTGGATTGGGACTTCACCAAACCCGAGATAAAATGGTTTCAAGGCGCTAAGCTAAATATCACGGAAAACTGTATTGATCGTCATTTACATATCCGGGGAAATAAAACAGCCATTCTTTTTGAGCCAAATGACCCGAAGGAAGAAGCTCAGCATATTACCTATCGGCAACTGCATGAAAAAGTATGCAGGTTTGCCAATGTTTTACGGGAAAAAGGAATTGGAAAAGGGGATAGGGTCATTATTTATCTCCCCATGATCCCTGAACTGGCATTTGCTGTACTCGCGTGTGCCCGTATTGGTGCGATTCATTCCGTGGTTTTTGCCGGGTTCTCATCCACCGCACTGTCAACACGTATTAACGATTGTGGTGCAAAAATGGTCTTAACTTCGGACGGCTCTTTCCGGGGTAGTAAAACCATAGATTTAAAAGGTATCGTGGATGAAGCCTTAAAAAGTTGTAAAAGCGTGGAAAAAGTCCTGGTGGCCAAACGTATCAATTCCGATATTCACATGGAAGAAGGCAGGGATGAATGGCTTCAACCGCTTTTAGATGTGGCCTACAGCGATTGCAGTGCTGAGGTTATGGATGCAGAAGATCCTTTGTTCATCCTGTATACTTCTGGTTCCACCGGTAGGCCTAAGGGCATGTTGCACACTACTGGTGGCTATATGGTGTATACGGCCTATACCTTTAAAAATGTGTTCCAATATCGCGAAGAAGATATCTATTGGTGCACTGCGGACATTGGTTGGATTACCGGGCACTCCTATATCGTCTACGGCCCTTTAGCGAATGGCGCTACCACAGTGATGTTTGAAGGTGTTCCATCCTATCCGGATTTTGGCCGGTTCTGGGAAGTTGTTGAGAAACACAAGATCAACCAGTTTTATACGGCGCCCACTGCGATTCGCGCCTTAGCCAAGGAAAACCTGGGTTTTGTGAATACCTACGACCTTTCCAGTTTGAAGGTACTGGGTACCGTAGGTGAACCCATAAATGAGGAAGCATGGCACTGGTATAACGACCATGTTGGGGAAAAGAAATGCCCCATTGTAGATACCTGGTGGCAAACAGAAACCGGAGGCATACTGATATCTCCCATCCCGTTTTCGACACCTACTAAACCCACCTATGCTACCTTGCCCATGCCTGGGGTGCAACCCGCCTTAATGGATGAAAATGGAGAAGAAATTAAAGGTAACCCCGCAGACGGAAGGCTCTGTATTAAATTCCCATGGCCATCTATGGCACGAAGTATCTGGGGAGATCACCAACGCTACAAAGACACCTACTTTTCGGCCTATGGGAATAAATACTTTACCGGGGATGGGGCGTTGCGCGATGAAGTGGGGTATTACAGAATAACCGGCCGTGTAGATGATGTGATCATCGTTTCAGGGCATAACCTGGGAACGGCACCTATCGAAGACGCTATTAATGAGCATCCGGCAGTAGCGGAATCAGCAATTGTAGGGTTCCCGCACGATATTAAAGGGAATGCCCTTTATGGTTATGTAATTCTTAAGGAAACCGGTGAAACCCGAGTAAAAGATAATCTGAGAAAGGAAATCAATCAGGTAATTACAGAACACATAGGGCCTATTGCCAAATTGGACAAAATTCAATTTGTACCCGGCTTACCTAAAACACGAAGTGGTAAAATAATGCGTAGGATCCTGAGAAAAATAGCTTCAAAAGATACCAGCAATTTGGGCGATACGTCAACCTTATTGAATCCGGAAGTGGTAGAAGATATTATGCAAGAAGCACTTTAACTCCTTTAGAACGACTTCCAAAACTCCCAAGGCCTGTCCTTTTTGAGCAATTGCTTGAGTGTGACAGGCCGTAGTCTATTCAGTATGTGTAAAAAGGCGATAGCAGTGATGTAAGCATCCCCTAATGCAGTATGGCGATCGGTTTTGGGGATATTGTATTTTTCGGCCAGAGCATCTAAAGAATAGTGACCTTCGGTTTTCCGCTCGTTTCTGTTTAAGACTTTGTTGTACAGGATGGCGGTGTCCAAAGTAGGGTTCTTTAATTTGGGCAAACCATTTCGTTGTAGAGCATGATTTAACATTCCCACGTCAAAGGCTGTATGATGCGCTACCAACACTGCGTTTTCTAATAGCGCTAACAGCACTTTTAGCGCTTCAATTTCTGGGAGTTGTTGTGTTTTTTCCTGCTTAATAATACCGTGGATTTCCACGGTTTGGGAGGCAAAGATTTCCTGCTTTACGAAAACTTCAAAGGCGTCTTTGGGGTGTATGACCCCATTTTTTATCCGCAAGGCCCCAATACTTAACATCCGGTCTTTTTTAAAATCAAATCCGGTGGTTTCCGTATCCAACACCACAAAATTTGCTTCCTGGACTGTTTCCGGAAAACCATTATCAAAGGATTGGACATAAGTATTCCAAAAATCCGGAGAGGTGTTTTG
>JANQHL010000098.1 GCA_028277085.1 Flavobacteriaceae bacterium | reverse complement strand
ACACTAAGCTGGATTTTTCACGATTTCCAGAATAAGTTCAAAAACTATATGGGAGATTAGTTAGTTTTTTGAGTTTGATGTTTGGACCACCTGCGGATTGCAGGTGGTTTTTTTATGGTCAAAATCACCATTTCCCGTTGGGAAACCCACTAGGCACGATGGGAAGTTCTCTAGTGTTTATGGGCTTTTGCAGGGATAATTTTGACATGAAATTATGTGTAACAACCTAAAATTAATAATCATGAAAACGACCCTTAGATTAGTATTTGCAACATTCCTTTTGTTCTTAATTGGCTGCTCCAGTTTGCAGGTATCCAGTGAAACGGCCAATGAAGCCGATTTGAACAAGTATAGTTCCTACACGCTTGCTGACACCGAAGAGGGCTTTTTAGCCCATGTAAATCCTACCCAAAAGATGCAACTGGAGAAAGCCATAGAAGAACAGACCCAGGCCATTTCAACCGTGAAGAACAATTCTGGAGTCACGGGTCCTGATGTATTGATTAACTATTTCGTAGTGGTTGATACTAAAAGAGATCTGGACACCTATACCAACTACTACGGCCGCAGAAGGTGGCGATATCAGATAACAGAGGTGGAAGTGAGGGAATATACCCAAGGAACCCTAATTGTAGACTTCATTGACGCCAAAACCAAGGAAGTGGTTTGGCATGGTAGCACAACGGGGGCCATCACAACAAATTCCATTGAATTGGAGCAAAAAATAAATGATGCCGTTAAGGCCATCTTCGACAAATACAGAAAAGACCGATCACTATAAATCATAGGTGTTATGAAACGGATATTCAACTTGATAATCACGGTATTCCTACTGCAATTGTTTACACCCGCCTTTGCTCAGGAAAACAGGATCACCCTTAGAACTCTAGCAAAACAAGAGCAAGATGTTATTGATGCAATTGTGCTTTACCCTGAAGAAACCAGGGATCACATCTTTGAAGTGGCGCAGCATCCAGCCTTATTGATTCGTCTTGAAAGTCTCCAGAAAACATCGCAAGAAGCTTTTCTTAATGTAGTAATGGATCTTGATCGTGACACCCAGGAAAGCTTTTACGAGTTGACCCGATATCCTAGGCTAATTGATTCTTTGGCTTATTTAAGCAACTCCAAGCACAACAGGAAAACATTGATAGCATCCTATCCAGAGGAAATTCAGGATGATGTTGCCAATGTACTTAAAAAGGAGAAAACCTTAGAAGAAATCGCTTCATTGAACCAGTCAACTCGATTACAATTCAAAGAAACCGTTGAAAGGTATCCCAAAAAGGCCGAGGCCAGTATTCGAGAGCTTGTTCAAAATCCAGAATTATTAAGTCTGTTGGTTGACCATATTGATATGACCATTCTAGCTGGAGATATCTATAAAGAGGACCCTGAATGGATTGCTGACAAAGCAAGGGAATTAAACCTGGATGCGGTCCGCAAACAAGCCGAGGAGCTGAACGATTACAAAAAACAACTTGAAGAAGATCCTGAGGCTTTTCAGGAAATGCAACAAGCGGCAGATTTATACGCTCAGGACAACGACATTCGTGAAAAGGAATATAAAGAGCCAACCACGGTAAAGATAACTTACAGCTATTCCTATTGGTATGGATACCCCTACTGGTACACCTATCCATATTGGAGGCCAATGCCCTATTATTACTATACAGGATTCTATTACGGACCAGGGGGTACGGTAATCATCATTGGACTTCCAAGTTATCACTATGTCCATTGGCATTACGTCCATTATCCCCACCGACATGTTCATTTGCATGCTCATTATCATCGCCATTACAGACGACATCCCCGCAGTGGAAGTGGGCTTAGCGCTGCCTTAAGAATCGAACGGGACAAGAACATTGGTCTTTCCAGAGATAATGTGGAACGTGCAAAACCAAATAGATCAAATCAAGGAATAAGAAGTGGGAATTCCCCAAAAATTGATTTCCGAGAAAAGGTTCCCCAAGATAGAAACTACGAGCAATTCAAAAACAACGATAAGCTAAAAGGAAATTGGTCAACCCGAAAAAATAAGGCTAGAAATAGGGGCTAATACATTCGGAAAGCCAAATGCCACGATGGGAAGTTCTCAAGTGCATAAAGATCTTAGCAGCGGTAAGTTTGACCAGAAAAAATATTTAACAACCTAAAACACAATATCATGAAAACTAAATTAATAACCGTATTGACATTATTGATTGCATACTTTCAGGTGAACGCTCAAGAGGAAGACTTTAACCTGGCAGGAATATCATACACTTTTAATCCGGCGGTAAGTTTGGATAATCCTTCAAATCCAGAGCTTGGGGAAACAGAAATCAACATATCTGAATTCAGAGCGTTCTTTTTGGCACCTTTCAAATTGAAAAACGATAAGACTACCTTGTTTACCGGTGTTGATTATACCTTCTTGGGTGGGCCTTTAAATGACCTTCCCAATGACCAAAGCGTAGATGCAAATCTGCATGCCTTGAAATTTTCAGCTGGAATC
>JANQHL010000187.1 GCA_028277085.1 Flavobacteriaceae bacterium | reverse complement strand
TTTTTGGAGTTTCCTACTATCATTTTGTGTACAAGGATGTCCTTTTTCTCTGCCTGAATTCCGAAGACAACCTCCGCGGGGCAGGTCGCGGCACCATTGATGATGCCCAATTTGAGTACATAAAAAAGGCTTTGGAAGACAACGCGGCTGTAAAATGGACCCTTGTGTTTTTACATCAACCCTTGTGGGTTCAGGAAGATACCAAACGATGGAAGGATGTAGAAACACTTTTGAGCGGCAGAAACCACAATGTTTTTGCTGGGCATTACCACCGCTACTGGAAAAGCGAAAGGAATAATGGAAAGTACATTGCGCTGGCAACTACCGGAGGGGGAAGCCGTTTGCGCGGCAAAGCGTATGGGGAATTTGACCACGTGGTATGGGCGACAATGACGGATGAAGGCCCCATTTTAGCCAACCTGTTTTTGGATGGTATTTGGGACGAAAATGTGGCTACCGACGAACTGGTAGATTTAGTTCGAAATCAACCGTTTCCAATTCGGATCCGTCCTGTTTATCTTGAGGAAACAACTCCAGAGCAGGTGTCTGCGCAAATAAAAGCTACCAATCACAGCGATACTAAAATGAGGGTTACCCTGACCGGCCAGGCCCATGATCAGTTGTTTTATCAGATGGAACAGACCTCATTTATTGTGGAACCCAATGACGTAGTTACTTTTGATTTGACCCTTAAAAATTTAAATAAGGCTGCTGTCTCCGAACTATCTCCTCTCAAAATAAACGCAGCGATTACGTATGAATTTGAAACACAACCTCATGTTAGTTTTTCATCGGTCTTGAATTACAAACCTTTTCTCAAGAATACGATTCGGAAAGTGACAAAAATCAAACTGGATGGGGACCTAAAAGAATGGAAAGACGCCCAATGGACAACTTTAGAAAATGTCGAGGGAAGTCCTTTTGATTTCGATGGGGATGAAGACTGTTCCCTAAAATTTACTACGGCGTATGACGAAGACAACTTTTACGTGGCCATAGATCTCACCGACAACAATTTTCTTATTGATGAAGAAGGTTCTTACTGGGACCAGGATAGAATTGTTCTGGGTATTGACGCACGTCCGACGCACCTAAGTGCATTTAATGCCGGCGAAGGACGAGGAAGGGATTGGTTAGCCTATATGCGAACCTTCAAAAAAGAAAACCCGGTATATAACGAGAAGCGTTTACCCGTTCCCGTAACAACGAGTGTACAAATGACCTCATCTGGAGCTACTATGGAGATCGCATTACCGTTGGACTATATTACACAGAGTAGTGATGAGAATTGGTCAAGCCTTCGTTTCGGTCTAGGCTACTACGATTATGACACGGAAGATGAAGGTGCTACAACCCACTTTTGGTATCCGGCATGGAATGGAAATGAAGATATCCCAGGTTCGGGGATGCTATTTAAAAAGTGATCATTGTGCCACTTCAAGTACGACCGTGGAGTCCTGAAGTCTGGTGCGCAGCCAACTGAGTAGTTTTTGGGTAGTTTTTTCTTTTTCGGATGCGCTAAGGTTATTGTCCCATTTCACCTCGAAGACAGGAAGGGTATCCAGTTTCTTAAAATCGGTTTGAATGCGGTATCCAAATCCTAACCCTGCCAGGTTTTCGTAGTTGATTCGAGCTTCCGCAACCACCTCCGCAAAAGGAATTTGTTGAGCAGCACTTAGGCTTAGATTCGCTAATTCTTCTTCCAATACCCGAATACGTTCATCTTTGGTCAAAAGTTCCGCTTTTTTTGCCTCATACAATTCGCTCACATAGGTAAACTTTTCTTCTGAGTCGTCTCTCCCGCCCTGTAGCACCCGTAATTCCGCATTTTTTAAACGGTTAAATTCATTCTTTTGCGCACGCCAGGAATTCAGGATGTTTTCGGGCACTTCTTCATTTCCCATAAAAACCACCTCTATAAAAGCGGTTGTATTGTCAACATAGGCGATATCTGTTAGGTTGTCTACATATCTCCCGGATCCCGCAAATTCATATCTTTCAACGGTCTGAGCAAGAAATTCCTGGGCTTGTTCTCGAAAACGCGCTTCCAACAAGGCATTGTAGAAGGTATACCCCGCCGGGATCATTACCGCCAGACCCACTATAGACGCAACACGGGCAATAAATTGCCTTCTCTTGGAATTGGCGTACCGCACCATAGGAAATCGAAGGTACTTAATCACCAAAAAAGTGGCCAATCCAATGAAAATAGTATTGATAATAAACAAATAGATCGCCCCCAGTGCATATAAAGGCTTACCAATGGCCAAACCAAAACCCACGGTGCACAAAGGAGGCATCAGTGCCGTTGCAATGGCAACCCCAAAAATAACACTGGCAATAGTACCCTTTTTAGCACGGGCAATTACCAGGGCGAGGCCCCCAAAAAAAGCAATCAACACATCCCGAATATCCGGTTTGGTCCGCGCTAACAGCTCCGAAGATTCATCACGAATAGGGAAAATGGCAAAGAAGAAATAGGCCGTAAGCACACTTAACACCACCATTACGATAAAATTCTTCAGCGAACGACGGAGAAGGTCAATATCATTAATAGCCAGGGACATTCCCATCCCTAAAATAGGTCCCATTAGGGGAGAAATTAACATAGCACCAATAACGACCGCTGTAGAATTTGCATTTAACCCTACGGAAGCAATAAAAATGGAACACACCAAAATCCATGAAGTATGCCCTTTAAAAGGGATATCTGCAATAATGGATTCTTTTGTAGCGGCAGGATCGGTGTTACTCCTAATTTCTAGCAAATCCCTGACAAAGGTGGTAACGCTGCCCAGCAGTCCCTTAAAATCCTTTTTTACCTCGTCTCCCCCGTTCTGTAACGGCTTTTCATCGTCCTGAAATAAATTTTGCCCCATAGTTATGCGTACTTATCGCCGAATTTTTCCTGTACTTGTGCTCGAACTTTTTTAATGTCCTGTTGTTTGGATTTAGGATAGATTAGGAGCACATCCTCTTTATCAACAATAATATAATCTTCCAGGCCATCCACTACAATCACTTTGCCCTTTGGGGTACGGATCATATTCCCTTTCGTATCCTGGAGTAGGGTTTCTCCGTTTACCACGGCGTTCCCATCCGGGTCTTTGTCCAATTTTTCATAGAGTGCACCCCACGTGCCCAAATCATTCCAGTCAAAAGTGGCCGGCAGTGTGTAAATGGCTTCGGACTGTTCCAAGATAGCATAATCTATGGAAATGTTGTCTGCCTTGGCATAATTCTCCTGGATAAAAGTCTGCTCATCCGGGGTGTTGTAACAAGATATCCCTTCATCAAACAATTCAAATTGTGTAGGTTGATGCGCCTTGAAAGCGTCAACAATGGTATTAACCCCCCAAATAAAAATTCCGGCATTCCAGAGGAAATTCCCCTGCGCTATAAAGGTTTTGGCCGTTTCCAGGTCTGGTTTCTCCCGAAACTGTACTACTTTCTTCACTGGGTTGGGATCCTGTTTTTCATATTCGATGTAGCCAAAACCTGTATTTGGGTAGCTTGGTGTAATTCCGAGGGTACACAGTACCGCTTCCTGCTCACACTTTTCAAAACAGCTGGTAACGTCATTTTCAAAGGCTTGTTCATCTGCTATCCAATGATCGCTGGGTGCGACAATCATTACGGCCTCGGGATTCATTTTTTGGATCTTTAAAGCGGCATACAGGATACATGGCGCTGTATTTCGCATAGCAGGTTCCAGTACTACCTGAGAGGGCTTCAGTACCGGTAATTGTTCTAACACAAGATCATTATAACGGGCATTAGTCAGAATAAGAATGTTATCCGTTGGAATAAACCGACTCAGCCGATCAAAGGTTTTTTGTATAAGCGTGCTTCCAGTCCCCAACATATCATGAAACTGTTTCGGATTTGCAGTAGTACTTACCGGCCAGAACCGGGAACCTATTCCCCCTGCCATTAACACAGCATAATAGTTTTTGTTCATGATGTTGTCTGGTTGGTTATCAATTCTACTTCGGCGTTGGGCTGGAACAAATAGAGCCTTCCCGTGGCGAGTTCAACACATTCATAGCGCTTAACACGCTTGTTCCCTTTCTGGAATAGTTTCCCATTATAAATCCGGAAAGTACTCCCCTTGGGTAATTCAAAAACATAAGACTTCTCATTGTTGGCTTTGGGGTCAAAAGCCTGTAACGCGATCGACAATTGCGCATCCGTACTGCTACTGGCTTTTGGGTTCTTAAAATGGTTTGCCAGTATAGGAAGCAGTTTTGAAGGAAATATTTCCGGACGCAATAGCGGTAACATTAGCTCGCGAAAGGTTTCTTTCCACTGGCGTCCATGAGGCTTAATACCCTTCCCAAAACGTTCAAATGCCACAAGATGGGCAATTTCATGGATCAATGTGAGCAAAAAACGGTATTTGTTAAGGCTGGCATTTACTGTAATCTGATGCTGGCCGTTGGGGAGTCTTCTGTAATCCCCATGTCGGGTTACCCTATGATTTACGATTTTTAAATGTACCCCATGATGTCGGATCAGCTCAAAACAAGGAGCCACTGCCCTTTCCGGCAGGTATTTTCGCAAGATTGCATCCACAACACAAAAATAGCCGATTCTTTGTGTTCCAAATCCATCTTTGTTCGAATCTTGTATTTTTGAAGGAAAACCAGCGTTAATGAAAACATTCCTGCCACTATTTTCTATTCTTTTGCTTAGCTGTTGTGCACAACAAGAAGAAGAAACCCTGGCTGCTCTCCTTGAAACCGCACCTAAAATCGAAGGCAAAACAGCATACCTCAATTCCCCCTTTGTCACCGCCGGCGACCGATTGTATATGGTAGGTCATCAGGATGGTTCCTTTCCAGAACTCGGTTGGCATATCAAAGGGGAGATGAGCGGTATCTGGAACCATCCCATAAAACTTATGGATGGTTTTGAGGTTGTCCTGAGTTGGGAGGACTTCTCCACCACCCTGGATAAGGCAGAACGCTTTACTAATTTCCCCATGGCGAATTCGCATCTATTTCAAATTCCCCAAAAGGAAATCACGGTAGAGCGCCTTCAATTCGTTCCGGATGGGGAACAAGGAGTTGTAATACAATTTTTGCTAAAGAACAATGGCACCTCCGAACAACTTCTGGATTTTGAATTTACTGGCCATACCGATCTACGCCCCACCTGGCTTGGGGAACGTACTGAAATGATCGATGCCGAAGACAGCTCGGAGTTCATTACTGATTTCCAAGGCTGGTTGGTGAAAGACAAGGATAATCCATGGTTTGTAGGTTTTGGGTCGGATACCCCTCCTTCCAGCTACGAGGAAGCACAGAAAAAATACAGCGGACTGGGCCGCGCGGATCGGCTTAGCTATCCCCTACAAATTGCTCCTAATTCGACAACTATCCTCAACTTTTTTATTGCAGGATCCTATACTTCTAAGGATGAGACGCTGGCCACCATGGATCGCCTAAAAGCGGAATACACAACGCTGTTGTCTGCCAAGCAACAACGCTATGCTACCCTGGCCAATCAATCGAAACTCACTATCCCTGATAAGACCATGGAACAAACCTTTGAATGGCTAAAATACAATTGTGACTGGTTGGTGCGGACCGTTCCTGAGGTAGGTACGGGCATTGGGGCGGGTATTCCGGATTACCCCTGGTGGTTTGGCGTGGACAGCGAATATGCGCTGCAGGGCTATATGGCCATAGGTCAAAAAGATATCGTTTATACGACCATTGCGCTACTAGATAGCGTATCCAATGCGGTAAATGGTAACGGCAAGATCATTCATGAAATGTCTTCCAATGGCACCGTATTCAATCCGGGCAATATTAATGAGACCCCCCAGTATGCCTCTTTACTCTGGAGTGTCTACCAATGGACGGGTGATCGTGATTTTTTGGAGCAATACTTCCCAACTGTGGAAAAAGGAATGCAATGGCTGCTGGAAGCCAATGATGCAGACGGCAATGGCTTTCCTGAAGGATTTGGGATGATGGAAATTCACGGGCTGGATAGTGAGATGATCGATGTAGCAGCCTACTCCCAAAAAGGTTTTATAGATGCTGCCCAAATGGCCGAAGCGCTGGGCAACACAGCGCTGGCGGAGAAGTACACCGCAATTGCCGATGATCTTAAGGAAAAGATCAACACCAAATTCTGGTCCGAGGATTTCAACTCCTATGCAGATTTTATTGGTACAGATAAACAAACGCTCCATCTTATCGAAGATGCTATAATTCGGGCAGATACTCTAGACAAGCCCTGGGCTATTGAAGAAATGGAGGCGACACGGAAATTTATCCGGGAAAATCCTTCGGAACATCCCAGGCCTTTTGTATTACACCACAATTGGGTGGTGAACACCCCCATGGAGGTTGGTATCGCAGATACCACCAAAGCACTAAAAGCTTTGGAGACCGCAAAACAGTTTGTGAATCCTTTTGGGGTCTTCGTTACCGGAATTGACAGGGACGAATCGGCTGGTTCGGACGAAGGAGCCTACAAAGCACCCCCTATCTTCACCTATACCGGTGCCGTGATGACCTTACCCACCGGTGTGCAGGCGCGGGCGGAAAATAATTATGGCCGCCCTAATGAAGCATTGAATTACCTGGAACGAATGACACGTTCCTTCAGCTACGCGCTTCCCGGCAGTATGTACGAAGTATCCCCGGACTTTGGTATGATGGTCCAGGCCTGGAACATTTACAGCTATGCCTACCCTATTGTGCAGCAGTTTTTCGGTATACAACCGGATGCCGCGAACCAAACCGTAGTAGTCCGACCGCAGATGCCCGACAAATGGGAAGAAGCTTCCCTGGAAAATGTGGCCATTGGCGATAACCAAATTTCTATAGTGTATTCCAAAAATGGAGGTGAATTGGACATCAGGGTGACCCAGACGAATCCGGAATGGGAGTTGGTATTGGTAGGGCCGAATGGAGCAAAGGTTAAGGGTAAAGGAGAAGCGATACGATTAGGCAATCCCTCAAAATAAAAGGTGCTAAAAAGCAGCGCTTTTATTCCAATTTTGGGGGTATATAGATGTATTTTACAGCTATATAAACAAGTTAGGCAAAATGCTGAAAAAAACTTTAATCATATTATCAGTCTCACTTACCTTTATAAGTTGTTCAGTTTTATTCGATTCCTACAAATCGGAAATTGATGGCGTTTATATTCCAAAAAATTTAGATGATGCTATTCTGGAAGTTGATAAATTTTACAGTGACTCATTAAAAACAGAAATAAAAAAGCTGGACGAAAATGACTTTCTAGGTGATTATCATTTTGGAACAGGACTTTGGATAAGAAACAATTGGAATTTGTGGAAAGGTTCACGATTAAGTCGCTTTTTCAAACGAAAAGGAATTAAACACCCTGATGATATGTCGAGTATTATTTTAACTAGTTATCATCGAAAATTAAGAGGAAAAGAAATTAATTTTAGAAATCAAGTTTCAGAGTATAAAGAATATTGGAAAGAGTCAAAAAAGTTGTACCAGCTTGCAAAATTACCAAGACAATCCAACTTTCCTGCCGATAGTCTAGAGTTTGGGTATATGAAGTGGTTTGAGATAAAAAATAAAGCTTCTCTTTTACATTTACAGACAAATTCCAAAACCGATTCAATTTGGATATTTGAGTATCAGTATGGGTGGAAGAAAATAAAGAACGAAACAGCAGAAAAATTAAAGCATCCAAAGTATAAAACTGACTCAATATTAAACTTGATTTTTAATGAATAAAGCACTTTGCCTAACAATGTATAACCGCAATTACGGCGGATTCGACTACCCTTCGACTGCGCTCAGGGCGTGCTGAATCCACTCGCAATTGAGAGTTATGTGCCAAACCGAAAAATACTAACTTAAAAACCCGCAACTGACGGTTATACGAGACCGTTGTGTTTAATGTTGAAAAATCTAAAAATCACATCGAAAAACATACTACTAGAATCACTTGCGATGATTCTTATTGTCCTTGGAATTGAAAAAATCCAGGTTTCAGTCTATTCCAAGGAATATGAAGCCATGTTTAAAATGGACGGCGATAAACTTAATCAGTTAGGAGTGAGTAGTATTGGCGAATTAATGATGGATACTTTTTGGTGGAGCTTTGGAGCTTTTCTGGTCGTATTCGTTTTAATCGGGACGTTTAAACTTTCGGGGAAATTAAAAAAAGGACTTCTGGACACACTCTTGGCTTTTACAATTGTTTTTGCTCTTTTTCCACTCGGTTTCTTCAATTCTGGAGTCACCCATCAGATTGTAAATCACATTGGAGATGTATTCAGTGACGAGCTTAGGACAAGAATGTTGATAACTGGACTTTTTTGGACCGTCCTAGGAATTGCAATTATTTGGTTTACGCTAAAAAACACTAAACACAACAAGGTGCATAATTCAAAGCAATGGAATTCAAAACGTTAAGCGGAATACAGCCTAAAGAAGTGCTACAAACCTTCAATTTGGCCTTCTCGGATTATTTTGTTCCCCTGCAGCTATCCGAGGCTCAATTTACCTCAAAGCTGATTGCGGATAAAACGGATTTCAGCCTATCTGTTGGCGCCTTTGAAAATGGAGCCTTAGTGGGGTTTGTTCTACATGGAATCGATACCGTAAATGATCAACGGGTAGGCTATAACGGAGGTACCGGAGTTATTCCCAAAAAAAGAGGTTTCGGACTAACCCGGCAAATGTATGGGTTTATTTTACCCCTTTTGAAGCAACACGATATACAACGCCTTGTCCTGGAGGTCATCACAAAAAATAGTCCGGCCATTACATCCTATAAACGATGTGGCTTCACCACGAAACGGAAATTAATTTGTTACAAAGGAGAAGTCCGGGGAGCAGCCATAAATACTACGGTAGTCCTCCAGGAATTGCAAAACTTCAACTGGTCACTAATGGTTTCTTTTTGGGAGGTTTCTCCCACCTGGCAAAATGCAATTGGTGCAATTGAGACGACCAGGGACCACACAATTTCCATAGGGGCATATCTTGGGCATCAGCTTGTCGGATATGTCATTTATAACCCAACCAGCAAACGTATACAACAAATCGCGGTGCATCCGGATTTCAGGCAAAAAGGCATAGGAACTGCTCTTGTTTTCGAAATAGTGCAACGCTATGGGAACCCCATTTCCCTGCTTAACGTGGATAACAACTCAGAAAGCTTAAATGCGTTTCTAAAAGGCATTGGCCTAGCCCCCTATTTGGAGCAGTTTGAAATGGAATTGAAAATAGACGTTAATTAAAACAACGCTATATCGGTCATCAAAAATGAAATCAGCCTCCAATTCACTGGAAACGGACTACAAAAAAAGGATCAATGCTGTTTTTCGGTTTATTGATGAACACCTTGATACTGAACTCACCTTAAATACAATTGCAGAACAAGCAGCCTTCTCCCCCTTTCATTTTCATAGAGTATTTAAATTCCTAATAGGTGAGACACCATTGCAATACATTACCCGGCGCAGGGTTGAGAAGGCAGCCTTGGCGATCTTGCACACCGCTATGGGCATTGGGGAAATTGGGCAACAATATGGCTTTACGGATAATGCTTCCTTCACACGCACTTTCAAAAAGTTTTATGGCGTATCCCCAACGGGCTTTAAAAAACAGAACCCCTATCGGTTTAGCAAGATCCGCCAACTAGAGCGCAAGAATGGCCAAAAGTATCCGGAAGCTGAAAAATACCTTAGCGGTATTAATACTCTAAAAAACTGGATCACAATGCAGGCAAAAATTGAAGTAAAGGAATTGCCAAAAAGGGATTACGCTTATATCACCGTTATCGGACCCCAAAATCTGGGAGCGGCCTTTCAAAAATTAATGCAATGGGCTACCCCTAAAGGCTTGATGAATGACGAAACAAAAATGACTACCATTTATCATGACAGCTTTAAGGTTACGCCGGAGCACAAGGTGCGGATGAGTGCTGGCATCTTGCTCAAAGCGCTCGTGGCTACCGAAGGAGAGATAGGGCCAGGTAGCATTGCCGAAGGGAAATATATTGTAGGTAGTTTTGAAATTCGCCCGGAGGAATTTGAAAAGTCATGGACGGGGCTTTTTGTTTGGATGAATGAAAACGGATATAAAAAGGCGGACTGCGATCCTTTCGAGATCTACCACAACAACTTCAATGAGCACCCTCAGAAAAAGGCGATCGTAGACTTTTATATCCCTGTTTTATAAGTTAGGTTGAAGATCATTATTCCAGGAATACGCCATTCCCGGTAGATCTAGGGTGTACTGTTGCTCACCGGCAGCAGTTTACCATTGTAGTAGTTGTACCCGGTAAGCGCAAAATCTTTAATGTAACGCGCCATTTCCAAAGCGGTAATAGGCGCCTGATAGCCCGGGAAAACTTCAGCCAGCATTTCGGTTTGTACGGCCCCAATGGCTAATACGTTAAAAGACGGTCCGCTTTCTTTAAATTCCTCCGCCCAGAGTTCGGTTAAGGTAATCACCGCAGCTTTGCTGGAGCTATAAGCCGATAAGCCTGGAAATTTGACACTTCCTTGTACTCCTCCCATAGAACTAATTGTTACTACATGGCCCGTTTTGGGCATCTTAGGGACTACCACTCGTGTAAGCTCAGCCACGGCAAAAACATTTACCTTGTAGACCGTTTCAAAATCCGCCATGGTAGTTGCCACAAAAGGTTTGTTTAAAAGTGTCCCTGCGTTGTTGATCAGGATATCTACCTTGTCCCAGTCCGCGATAAAGGCTTCAACTTCGGCACAGGCTTCCTGGGTTCCCAAATCACAAGGAAAAGTGGCAATATTATTGTGATTCAGATCCAAAACAGGTCTTGGGTTTCTGGACAAAGCCAATACCCGGTGGCCTTGGTCCGCAAAGAGCTGGGCCAATTCAAAGCCGATCCCACGACTGGTTCCTGTAATGATAATATTTTTTGACATTTGCAATGGTTCCAACGAAATGGAAATCCTGTCCTTCGGGAGTTTCCGATTTTCGAGTTTACTACAACTTTCTTATTGTGTCGCTTTTAGTTCTTGGGCAGGACCATTGGCAATCCCTTCCACAACCGGTAGCATTTTGTTGATCGTTTGTGCTATATGTTCCAGATCAATTTGGGCAACCTCATCATCTGGTTTATGATAGTACGCAAAGTTGGTAAAATCAAAAGTACAATAGGTGTGGGAAGGCACTCCAAATTCTTTATAGAAGGGGTAATTGTCAGAGCGCGCAAACAGGCCATATTTTTTAGCGGTAGGCGAGAAACCGATAAGGTTTTCCCCGGCATAGGCATTACTTACGGCTGCCAGATTGGATTTTTGGTATCCGGTGATAAAGATGAAATAACTATCGTTCCGAAGCGGCACCCCCAACATTTCAAAATTTAGCATGGCATAAAGATTTAACGCTTCAGCTTTCATATTCTTGGCCATATGTGCTGACCCTAACAGTCCTTTTTCCTCAGCACTGAATAACGCAAAAATAAGACTTCTCCTATTGGACCTTTTTTGCCCAAAGTATTTGGCAATTTCCATTACTGCTGTTGTTCCGGAAGCGTTGTCATTAGCGCCGTTGGCAATATAATCGCCATTTACCGGTTTTATGGTCCCGATATGATCGTAATGGGCGCCAATCACTATATACTCTCCCTTAAAATCAGGATCATTCCCCTCTACCATACCCACAATATTGTAAGCAGGTTTCCTACGATTGTAATTAGATAAGGTATCCCTGTAAGAGGCATAGTAAGGAGCTACCCCGTATTTCTGAAAATAGTGTTCTATATACTTTGCCGCCTGTTCGATGCCTTTACTCCCGGTATCTCTGCCATTCAATTCATCCGACGCTAAAAACTCCATGATCTCACCAACAACAGTGGCCGAAGTAAACTGCGATGGCGCTTCATCAGCAGGCATTTCCGCTTTTAACCCGTCCGGACCAGAAGCTATGGAAATGGTTTCATCTACTGAAGAACTTCCCTGGGGAGCAGAAACCGTTTGCGTAGGTCCACAAGCCAACAGTGCTAGGGTCAGTATAGAAATAATTGTTTTTTTCATGCCGTGCTGTCCGATCTGATAGTACTAAAGATAAAAAAAGCATCCCGACAGGATGCTTTTCACTATTGATTTTGTTTATGGAGTTTCATCTTAGGTTACCCAGTTTTCTAGTTTACGCGAGCATGGTCACCGGATTTTCCAAAAACGCCCTTAAGGTCTGTAAAAACTGCGCTCCTGTTGCCCCATCCACAGTACGATGGTCACAAGCCAGGGTTACTTTCATAGTACTGCCGGGTACGATTTCACCGTTCCTGATCACCGGCTTTTCTACAATGGCTCCAACGGATAAAATAGCCGAGTTGGGTTGATTGATGATCGAGGTAAACTCCAAAATGCCAAACATGCCCAAATTAGAAACGGTGAACGTGCTTCCTTCCATTTCATCCGGCTTTATTTTCTTGGTTCTTGCCCTACCGGCAAGGTCTTTTACCGCCGCACCAATCTGAGTAAGACTCATTTGATCCGCAAATTTCAATACAGGTACTACTAAGCCCTCGTCTACAGCTACCGCTACTCCCATATGAATGTGGTGATTATAGCGTGTGGTATCGCCATTCCAAGTGGTGTTTACCTGGGGATGTTTCTTCAATGCCATCGCACAGGCTTTCATTACCATATCGTTAAAGGATACTTTGGTGTCAGGCAAATTGTTTATTTGCACCCGGGATGCCTTGGCATTCTCCATATCCACCTCGATGGTCAGATAATAATGTGGGGCTGAAAACTTGGATTCTGCCAAACGCTTGGCAATCACCTTACGCATCGTTGAGTTTTTCACCTCTTCCGAATGTTCTTCTCCAACGGGAAGCTGCATCGGGCTAACCGCTGCAGGGGCTGCGCTTGCTTCAACGGTTGGAACTGCGGGTACTTCAACAGTGGAGGGTTGAGGTGTAAATTCCTCCACATCCCGTTTTATGATGCGACCGTTATCTCCAGTTCCCTTTACCCTGGCAAGATCAATTCCTTTTTCCATGGCGATCTTCCGTGCCAAGGGCGATACGAAAATACGACTACCGTCGGCGGTAGCGGTAACCGCTGTCTCCTTCACTTCCGGAGCTGCTTCCTTCCCGGCTACCGCTGGTTGCCCAGCAGTTGTGGAAATACTTTCAACTGTGGCAGTGCCCGCACTTAACACCGATTGAACGTCGGTGCCTTCCGGCCCAATGATCGCCAAAAGGGCGTCTACCGGAGCTCCTTCGCCTTCTTGTATCCCAATATGTAGTAAGGTACCGGAATAGAAGGATTCAAATTCCATTGTGGCCTTATCCGTTTCGATCTCTGCAAGGATGTCCCCTTCTTCAATAGTATCACCAACTTTCTTTAACCAGGAAGCAACCGTACCTTCCTCCATGGTATCACTCAACCTAGGCATCGTAACTATTTCCACACCTTCTGGGATGGCTCCCCCAGATGAAGGAGTTGGCACCGATGAGGTCGCTGCTGCTTCCTTTTGTGGTTCCGGCTGGGTTTCTTCTTCTTTCTCGGGTGCGGAAGCACCTCCATTTAACAAACCGGAAATATCCTCTCCTTGTTCACCTATGATTGCCAATAACGCATCAACAGGTGCCCCATCTCCTTCGGCAATACCAATATGTAATAAGGTGCCCGAGTGGAAGGACTCGAACTCCATTGTGGCCTTATCCGTCTCTATTTCGGCTAGAATATCCCCCTCTTCAATTTGGTCTCCAACCTTTTTCAACCATTTGGCCACGGTACCTTCTTCCATGGTATCGCTCAGCCTCGGCATGTTAATTACTTCTGCCATGTAACTAGAGTTTGTGTTTTAAGAATGGATAATCTTCTTGTTCGTACACTGTATCATACAATTGCTCCACAGGGGGGAAAGCAGATTCCTCAGCGAATTTTTCGCATTCAGATACCAGATCTTTTACCCGTTTATCGATGACCTTTAGTTCTTCTTCTGTAGCATACCCTTTCTCAAGGATCACATCTTTCACCTGTGTAATCGGATCTATTTTTTTGTATTCTTCCACTTCCGCTTTGGTGCGGTAATGTTGTGCGTCCGACATAGAGTGTCCACGATATCGATAGGTTTTCATCTCCAGGAAAGTGGGTCCTCCCCCCGTTCTGGCCCGCTCAATAGCTTTATCCATTTCTTTTGCCACAATAGCCGGATCCATACCGTCAACAGGGGCACAAGGCATTTCATACCCTAGACCCAGTTTCCAGATATCCGTGGAAAAGGCTGTCCTTTCTACAGAGGTTCCCATGGCATAACCGTTATTCTCACAAATGAATACTACAGGAAGCTGCCAAAGCATAGCCAGGTTAAATGTTTCATGAAGGGAACCTTGCCGTACAGCACCGTCACCCATATAACACAATGTAACTGAATCCCGATTAAAATATTTATCGGCAAATGCCAAACCAGCACCAAGGGGTATCTGCCCCCCTACAATTCCATGTCCGCCATAAAAGCGATGTTCTTTTGAAAATATATGCATAGAACCTCCCATTCCTTTGGAGGTCCCGGTCACTTTGCCAAAAAGCTCCGCCATTACCTTTCGTGGGTCAACCCCCATTCCTATGGGCTGCACGTGATTCCTGTAAGCGGTGATCATACGATCTTTGGTAAGATCCATGGCGTGCAGTGCGCCCGCTAAAACAGCTTCTTGCCCATTGTACAGATGTAGGAACCCCCTCACCTTTTGCTGTATGTAAACTGCTGCTAGTTTGTCTTCAAACTTGCGCCAGAAGAACATATCCTCATACCATTTCAGGTAAACCTCTTTCGTGATTTTTTTCATCAATACCAGTTGTTAAAAAACAACGCTCGGACGAGCGAAAAACAAAAATACATATATATCTCTTTTGAGGAAAAAAGTTTTAAGAATCCCCTAAAAAAGTATGGTCAAAAGAAAGTGGTAAAAGCTGTGCGATAGCGCCGCACTTGTAAATAGGTCCTGATTGCCCTTTCATTAAAATAGTAATTGGGCTTTTTTGTTTCACTTCATACTCCAAAATGGCCTGTCTGCAGCTTCCACATGGCCCTACAGGTTGGGTAACAAAGTCATGTACGGAGGCTGCACTGATGGCGATGGCTTTTATTGGGACGTTAGGATATTGGGCACCTGCACTAAAAACAGCAACGCGCTCTGCACATAGCCCGGCAGGATAAGAAGCATTTTCCTGATTACTCCCTAAAACGACTGTCCCGCTTTCTAAAAGCACTGCTGCACCTACCTTAAAATTAGAATACGGGGAGTAGGAACTTTCCAAAGCAATATCCGCCTGGCGCAATAGCATTTGGTCCTCATGGGTCATTTCTTCGAGCTTTTCAAAGATCAAAAGTTCAAAGCCCACATTCCTTTTTTTCATAGGCGGGAAAAACAGATTGCATGTAAAAATAAAAAACCTCGGCATTTACCGAGGATTTTTTATGTGATTGTAGTTCCTTAATCATTGAGATATTCTTCTCCCAAATTAAAGGTCAAAGAGAAACGCAATGTATTTTCCAATGGATTTCGAACCTGAGAGGTTGAGAACAGATAAGACAAGTCGATCTGGGCAGCCTTAAACTTAAATCCGGCGCCGAGGGTAAAAAATTGCCTTGCCCCCTTATTTTCATTTTCATTGAAGTATCCTGTACGCAACATAAAAGCTTCCTGGAACTTATATTCTGCCCCTAACGCCCAAGTAAACTCTTGTAGCTCTTCGCTAAATCCATCCGGGGCGTCACCGAAAGATTCGAAAACCCCATTGAAAAAGCTGATCTGTTGGTATTCGTCATTGTCTTCTGAGTCTATATCGCCATCGCCATCAAAATCCCTTGGCGTAGGTACTAATAATTTATTGAATTCCGTGTAAATTCCAAGTACGTTATCCGCATCGAAAATGAAGTCGAATCCTCCTCCAAATCGTAAGTTGGTAGGCAGGAAGTTTTCCTGGCCCCCTTCGTCATATTGGATCTTGCCTCCCAGGTTGGAGACGTTAAATCCAGCTCTCCATCGACCATCAAAGGAGTTATAAGCAATTTCCCGGGACCGATAGAACCCTGCAACATCCACTGCAAAGGCATTAGCCGCCTGGGAATCCTGGGTAGCATCCTGGAAGCGAAGGTTAGAGCTTATGAATCGTCCACCTACTGCCATAGAAAAGGTTTCGCTCAATTTTAGGGAATAGGAAGCATCAATGGCAAATTCATTAGGGCTTACTGTTGTACCCTCATCATCGATGGTCTGCCGAAGCTCAATATCGCCTAAACTAAAAAACCGCAGGCCAAAGCCAAACGCGCTTCTATCGTTGATCTTGTTATAGACATTTGCGGACAATAAGCCAATATCTGAAACAATACTCTCTAAAAACGGGGTATAACTCACACCGATACCTACCTTTTGAGTGGCAAAAGCATATTTGGCAGGGTTCCATTGCTGGGAAAACACATCTGCAGAAGTAGCTACACCCATGTCTCCCATACCTGAAGCGCGTGCATCTCCTGAAATATTTAAAAACGGTACCGCTGTGGTAATGGCACGTTCCTGTTGAGAAAATACTTCAACAACACAGACAAGCGCTACCAAAAGAAAGGATTTTTTCATTGTGCTCATTTAAGTTTGTGGCGGTCAAAAGTCTAAAATGTAACGACCAAGACTCAAAAAATTTTAGACGTATTACAGATTAACGGCCATTTTGCACAATTCTTATATATCATCTTGATTTTTCGACAAAAAAAGAAAAATCCCCATTCAATGTTAATATGGCCGAGACTCATACTATATCACCATCAAATGCGTTATTCCTTTGTTACGATGTGGAAAAGATACGGAATAGAAATATTTGCGTTCTGCAAAATATTGTCGCTTTATTTCCGTTCTATTGCCAAAACTGATTTAAATCAAATTGAAACTAAAGTGCCGATCCGTAAACCAAATCGGCTTTGAACTCAAGTCTTATGAAAAAATACTTTGTAAAAGTTGTACTTTCTTCTGCCTTGGTTGTGGGAAGTTTATCCAGCTGTAAAAACTCTTCCGGATCTTCGTCCTCCAAGAATATTTCCAGGGCAACAGGTTGGAAGATCAATGCAAAAGAAGGTGGTTTTCAATACAATTCTGATTTTAAGGAGCAGGAAACCCCTCCAGGTACGGTGTTTATTGAAGGAGGAACCTTTACCAAGGGGAAAGTGCAGGACGATATTATGCACGATTGGAACAATAGTCCCACCCAGCAGCATGTGCAGTCCTTTTACATGGACGAAACTGAGGTTACCAATAAAATGTATATGGAGTACCTGGATTACTTAAAAAGGGTCTACCCTCCGGAAAATCCCATGTACGAAAATATTTATAAAGGTGCGTTGCCAGATACCCTGGTTTGGAGAAACCGACTCGGCTTCAACGAGACCATGACCAATAATTATCTAAGGCATCCCGCCTATGCGGAGTATCCGGTAGTAGGTGTCAACTGGGTTCAGGCTACACAATATGCGGAATGGAGAACAGATCGGGTAAACGAATTGTTATTGGTCCGTGAAGGCTATCTTGCTGAAGATGCCATGTATGGCGCTTTAAGCGGCGATGTGGAAGGGACGTTCAGTACAGAGGCTTATTTGAATAATCCGGAATCTGTGTATAGTGGACAAATTGATTCGCTTCAAGGAAAGCAAAAGAAAGATTCCATCAGTGTTTTTGCCAAACGCAGTAGCGGTGTAATTTCACCTGAGTATCGATTGCCCACTGAAACCGAATGGGAATATGCTGCGCAGGCGCTTATCGGATCTCGGGAATACAACAATTACAGAGGTAGAAAAAAATATCCCTGGGAAGGGGATTACACCCGTAACGGTCAACGCGTAGGTCGCGGTGACCAATTAGCCAACTTTAAACAAGGAAAAGGAGACTATGGGGGTATTGCAGGATGGTCCGATGATGGTGCAGATATTACCGCAGAAGTGAAGTCCTACAAACCCAATGATTTTGGATTGTACGATATGGCAGGAAATGTTAGCGAATGGGTGGCAGACGTGTACCGTCCTATCGTAGATGACGAGATTAGTGACTTTAACTATTACCGGGGTAATATTTATCTTAAAAAAGCGATTGGGGAAGACGGAAAAGTGGAAATCTTGCGGGATGACATCGTTTACGATACACTTCCAAACGGAAAAATTGTTGCGGTAAATCTTCCAGGTGAAATCAAAGAGATTCCGATTGGAGAGGAAGAAACATATCTGCGAACCAATTTCTCAAGCAGTGATAACCGAGGGTTTCGTGATGGAGACCCGGGATCTTCACGATTCTATGAGCGATTTAGTGATGACGCCTCCGATAACCGTAAAATGTATGATTCTCCCAAGCATAAAGTGGAACGGGATTCTACTGGAAAATTATTGCGACAATACGACACCTCCAATTACAGAACTTCCCTTATCAATGATGAAGTTCGGGTATACAAAGGAGGTTCCTGGCGGGATAGAGCATTTTGGTTAGATCCGGCACAACGTCGTTACCTGCCACAATATATGGCCACAGATGACATCGGTTTCCGATGTGCCATGTCTCGAGTGGGAAGCAAATCCAAAAACAAGAATAAAACCGTTCGTCACAAGAAGGCGCGGTAAAAAAGATTGCTAGAGAAAATAATAGCCCTTGATTCTACATCAAGGGCTTTTTTTATCTTCGATCCATGGATTTATCACAATTGCATCAGTTGTTTTTACAGTTTCCCAGGGTGTCTACGGATACACGAAAAATAGTGCAAAACAGCATTTTCTTTGCCCTGAAAGGCCCGAATTTTAATGGGAATACTTTTGCCGCGGAAGCCCTTGAAAAAGGGGCCACCTATGCGGTAGTAGACGAACCGGAATACGCCACCTCAGCACACATACTGCTGGTAGATAATGTTTTGGAAACGCTACAACAACTGGCCACCTATCATAGAAACTATTCCAAAGCAACTATAATTTCCCTCACTGGGAGTAACGGAAAAACCACGACCAAAGAATTGATCCATGCGGTGCTGGCTAAAAAGTATAATACCATTGCTACACAAGGTAATCTCAACAATCACATTGGCGTGCCCTTAACGCTATTGCGTATCACTGAAGCTACTGAAATAGCGGTGGTAGAAATGGGCGCAAATCATCAAAAGGAGATTGCTTTTCTTTCCGGAATAGCCCAACCGGATTTTGGCTATATCACCAACTTCGGGAAAGCCCATCTGGAAGGATTTGGTGGCGTGCAGGGGGTCATCAAGGGGAAAAGCGAACTCTACGATTATCTCCTGCAACACGACAAGCATGTCTTTTTAAATGCAGATGATCCTATCCAAAAAGAAAAACTATCCCCTTACATCAAAAAAATCGGGTTTAGCCAAAGCGATCCAAAGTATTTTAACATCAACTTGTTGGATACTGATCCTTTTATACGGTTGGGGTTTGAGCATACCGAAATTACTACGCAATTGGTGGGTGCGTACAATTTTCCCAATTGTTGTGCAGCGGTACTCATGGGCAAATACTTTACCATTCCTCCCGAAGCCATCAAAGCTGCAATAGCAGCGTATGTTCCCTCAGACAACCGATCCCAAATAGTAGCGAAAGGAGGGCATCGCATCGTTTTGGATGCCTATAATGCAAATCCTACCAGCATGAAGGCCGCTTTAGAAAGCTTTGCAAAAGCCAAGGGTCATCCCAAAGTGGTCTTTCTTGGGGATATGTTTGAATTGGGGGAATCCAGTCACGAAGAACACCAGGGTATAGCAGATCTGGTGGCCGAATTGAATTTTAAAGATGTGTACCTGGTCGGCAAGCAGTTCTATCAGGTGGTTTCCAAATTCCAAAAGTTCTCTTCCTTTGAATCCTTACAAGAACACCTTCTCGCCCACCCATTGGAAAAAGAGGTGTTGTTTATAAAAGGGTCCCGGGGCATGGCTATGGAGCGGATCCTGGACCTGTTGTAGCCTCATAAACTTTTCTTAAATACCTGACACTTATGAAATGATGGTTCCCAACCCCCGACCAAAAGGGCAATACAACCAATCATCATGGAAAAGAGCATTATAATTTTTGATGGGGAATGCAATCTGTGCAACGGTGTCGTAGGCTGGCTTATGCGGTTTGCTCCGGAAGATGTGTTCCAGTTTGTACCGTTTCAATCCCCTAAAGGACAGGAACTGCTAAAAGAACACGGCTTTCCTACAAAAGAACTTACCACAGTTATCCTATTTGACGAGAATGGGCCACATACCCATTCCGACGGTTTCCTGGAGATCGTAGCTAAAATTCCAAAATGGCGGTTAGTGGCAGCCTTGTTAGCCTATATTCCTAGAATTATTCGGGATACCATTTATAATCTGGCTTCCCGAAATCGCGTACGCTGGTTTGGAAAATCTAATGCGTGTAGTATTAGTCTTTAAGCAACACTTCACTTTTTAATGGGTAGTACCCCTAAAGAAATATTTAGGTTCGTTTAACAGGATATTTGCCCCCGTTGTCCCTCCAACTCCTGGCTATTGTTAAAGCTTTGGCAAAAGCTTCGTCTTTTTCATAGCCATGGACATCAATCATACCATTAGCAAGCAGGAAGACCTTTTCCCGTATTTCCTTTTCTTCCTTGCCAATCTTTTTCTTGATCTCTTTCTCGGTAAACTTTTTCAAAAGGGGAACGATTTTGAATTGGCTGCTAAGTTAATTTAACGTAAACAAATTGCAATGTTAAGTTTTTCCCGGAAGTGAAGATTTAACATTGGAGCAGCTAACATCTTAAAAATCAAGGGAAAACCTATAAGACAACTACCCTATCGTGGCGGAACATACCGGATTCGAATCTATCTGCAGCAAGCAGACCAGTGATGGCTACCCCTACCAGAGGTAGGCAGGCTGTTAAGGCAGCACTCCCTGCCGCTAGTGGAGTGTATTGGATTCGAACCAACGACCCCCGCCCTGTCAAGGCGGTGCTCTAAACCAGCTGAGCTAACACTCCAATCAAAAAGTGTCGCAATATCGGAAATTGTTACCAATCCCCATACTCTGCAGAATTCTTTTGTGTTTCGTGAAGGGTAATGTGTAATTGCTGTCCGGGTTGCAGTTTTGGCTTTAGAATATCGTAGATGATCTTTACAAAATATTCCGTTGAGGGTAATACCCCTTCAAATTCAGGGCAGTCTTCATTGAGGTTTTTATGATCGAAACGCTCTTCAATTTCTTCTTTGATCAATTTCCCCAATACGGCCAGATCCATGATAAACCCGGTTTCCGGATCTACTTCTCCCCGTATCCGCACCTCAAGATCGAAGTTATGTCCGTGATAGTAAGGACTATTGCATTTGCCAAAAACTTTAATGTTTTTCGCATCACTCCACTTCGGATTATGCAATCTGTGGGCGGCATTAAAATGCGCTTTCCTGCAAATTGTAGCAATCATGTGTATACGTTATAACTGTGCAAAGTTACTTCAAAATCAATTTACTGTATGTTGTTGTTTTGACAAAATACTATTTGAATGGAAAGCGAGTATGCACTATATTTTGAGCAAATCATCTTTTAGTTATGTCCTATGCAAAGCGTTCCCTTTTTCCCTGTTTCGTATTCGTAGCTCTAGCGTTTTGCGGTTGTGCTGAACACACCCATACTTCTTTGTATCAGGCCCCAAACGTGATCATAATTCTCACAGATGATCAAGCCTGGGGCGATGTAAGCTTTCACGGTAACACCAATCTCTCCACCCCAAATATTGACAGCCTCGCTTTGGAAGGTGCAGTTATGGAAAATTTCTATGTGCAACCGGTGTGCTCCCCTACCCGAGCTGAATTGCTAACCGGGCAATACTTCCCCAGGTTAGGGGTGTATGACACCTCGGCTGGAGGTGAGCGTATGAACCTTGGTGTACCCACAATTGCAGAAATATATAAGAATGCGGGATACGCCACGGCAGCTTATGGTAAGTGGCATAATGGCACCCAACCCCCGTATCACCCGAATTCCCGGGGATTTGATGATTTTTACGGGTTCTGCTCAGGCCATTGGGGGAATTACTTCAGTCCCATGCTGGAACACAATGGCGCCATTGTAAAAGGGAAAGGCTTTTTGGTTGATGATCTCTTTGAGCATGCTATAGACTTCATTTCAAAACAAAAGACGCCCCCCTTTTTGCTTTACTTGCCGGTAAACACACCTCACAGCCCTATGCAGGTGCCCGACAGGTTTTGGAATAGTGTAAAGGACCAAACCTTGGAAATGCCCTACCATGGTGACGAAAAAGAGGACGAACTTTTTACGAAGGCGGCTTTGGCTATGGTGGAAAACATTGATTGGAACGTAGGCCGTTTGACTCAATTCCTACGCGAAAATGACCTGGAGGAAAACACCATTATCGTTTACATGTCAGACAATGGCCCTGCTGGTTGGCGATGGAATGGCAACCTTAAAGGTAAAAAGGGTGCTACCGATGAGGGTGGAGTAAAATCACCTTTTTTTATAAAGTGGCCGAAAAGGATACCTCCAGGGACCAGATCCCAGCAACTTATGGGTGCTGTTGACCTGCTACCTACCCTTACCGCCCTAACGCAAATCTCATTACCGGATTCCTTGGCCATCGATGGGATGGATATGAGTAAACACTTGGTAAACCAAGCCACTGAACTACAGGACAAGATCGTTTACAACCATTGGAACGATAAAACCAGTGTTCGTATCCAAAATTTTCGCCTGGATCACGAAAACCGGTTGTATAACATCCTCCACGATCCAGGGCAAACGCAAGATATCACAACAAAGTTTCCCGAAACCAGAGATTCCTTAATCGCTCTTAAGAAAACATGGTTGAAAGAAGTAAACGCCTTAGAAAGACCAACAACTAAAAGACGTTTTCCTTTAGGGGATCATACACACGGTTTCGCACTCCTGCCCGCCAGGGATGGGATCGCCCATGGAAAGATCAAACGTAGTAACCGTTGGCCTAACGATTCGTTTTTTACCAATTGGGTACAGGAACAGGATGCGATCACCTGGGACGTGGAGGTATTGAACGATAGCCGGTTTGAAGTTTACCTCTATTACACCTGCAAACCGGAAAATACCGGGACAACCCTAGAGCTTTCATTGAATGATGCAACTATTAGGACCACAATAACCGAAGCCCATGATCCGCCTTTGCTTGGTAAAGAACAGGATCGGTATCCAAGAATGGAATCCTTTGTAAAGGAGTTTAAGCCTTTAAAATTGGGCGAGATAACAGCAAATAAGGGCCCAGGGAATGTAAGCCTAAAAGCTATTTCCATACCCGGTAATGCTGCTATAGATTTTAGAATGCTTTATTTTAAACGGATAACCCTTTCAGGTCAATAGATTGCCATTTTCGTCCCATTCTGCAATAACGTTCCGCTTGCTTTGATCCACGCATTTTGTGATCCACTCCGGATCGTATGCTACCCCATGTTGATCCAATACATCTTGCGGGACACCATTCCAAATATTTGGCATATTCCCCTTATATCCCAAATCCGCAATCCCCACCTTGGAGGTATAGTACCCACAGACCACAAGGTTCCGCATCAACACAAAGAACTGGATCTCAAGGGCCTGTTCTTCTAAAGGAACATCAGGGTCATGCCAACAGATCTGATCGCAGATCGCTTGTTGCTGTTCCAAAGTAGCGAATTTGAATTCCGTCCCAAACTCCGTATTACATTTATGGTCTAACCACATTAACCCGCCTAAAAGGGTAAGTTCAAGTTCCGGGATGTCTTTGCCCATAAATTCAATGAATTCAGGAACTTTCGCTTCAATAGGTCCTCCATGAGGTTCCCTGGGTGGTAAAATGACCGTACTCAACACTCCAATGGTCTCCATTTCGTGGGCATCGAATAGTTGTTCAGCATTTAACTTTTCCAGCCGTTCTAACTCTTCGGGAGTCCGGCCAAAATAGTTGTTTTTTTGTAAAGCGGGGATTTCCGGTTCTTCCTTGCCTACCCTGCAACCATAAAAAGCCGCGGCAGATGCCCCGGCACCTAGCAGTATGGTCTGAATACTTTTTCTTCGATCCACTCCTTAGATATTTAACTGTTTCAGTTGTTCAATGATATAGTCCGAGGCACGCCAGGAAAGTGCCAGAATGGTCCAGGTACAGTTCTTATCTGCCTGCGATACAAAGGGCCCGGCATCGGTAATAAAGACATTGTCCACATCATGCAATTGCTGATATCTATTCGTGACCGATGTCTTGGGATCATCCCCCATGCGCGTTGTCCCTACTTCATGAATGATCTGCCCCGGAGCAAGCAGTCCATACTGCTGATCTTTACCCGGTTTTTCTCCCAGCAAATGCCCCCCCATATTATGGATCAACTCTTCAAAAGTATCCTGCATGTGCTTGGCCTGTTTTATCTCAAGATCAGACCACTTATAGTTAAACCGCAATACCGGTATGCCGAAGCGATCTACGGTAGTAGGGTCTATTTCGCAATAATTTTCCTTTCGGGCAATACCTTCGCCCCGGCCGCCAAATCCGATGACTGATCCGTAGTATTTTTTGACATCCTCCCGCAAACGATCCCCGTATCCCCCTACTTTCAAACCAAAAAATCTGTTGAAATCATTGACATTGAACCCAAAGCCGTAGTTGGGCTGCCACATACCACCCCATACTTCAATGTGATACCCCCTTGGAAAATCCAATTGAGAGTTGTCCCCCCACCAGGGAGAATACACATGCATCCCTCCTACCCCGTCTTCGTTGTAGGTGACTTTTCTGTTCATTAGCCCGGGAATAAAACCTGCAGCACTTGCGCCTGTAGAATCCAGCAGGTACTTCCCTACCAGATCACTACTATTCCCCAAACCATTGGGATGTTGTTTGCTTTTGGAGTTCAACAAGATCCGTGCAGAGCTGCAGGCAGATGCCGCCAACACCACCACCTTCCCTTTTAGTTTATACTCTTTTCTATCTTCTTTATTGATGTACGAAACACCGGTGGCTTTACCTTCTTCATTGGTGGTTACCTCCCGCACCATACAATTCACAAAAAGGTCTACTTGCCCTCCATTTTTTTGAGCAGGAAATATTAAGCAACTCCCTGCAGAAAAATCAGCATACACGGAGCATGAGCGACTGCATTGCCCACAGTAGAAACAAACGCCACGGTCCTTGTTGATCCTTTTGGTTAACATGGACATTCTTGAGGGTATTACGGGAATCCCCGTTTTTCTGGCTCCATTGATATAGAACAATTCATGTAGTCGTGGTTTAGGGGGCGGAAGGAAGAATCCATCCGGATCATTCTCCAGACCTTCTTTGGTCCCGAAAACACCTATAAGCTTATCCAGTTTATCGTAATACGGCTTGATATCTTCATAGCCTATTGGCCAATCCTCTCCGTAACCGTCCCTTGTTTTTCCCTTGAAATCCTTGGGGCCAAAACGCAAGGAGATGCGTCCCCAGTGATTGGTACGTCCTCCTAACATCCTGGAGCGCCACCACATAAAATTAGTGCCTTCAGCATGCGTATAGGGTTCCCCTTCTACCTCCCAGTCCCCCCAGGACATATCCCATTCTCCGAACGCCCGATCCACATTTGCCCCTCTTCTTGGAGACTCATAGGGCCATTTCAATTGGGTCATCGTTTTGGGGTCTGCCGGGTCAAAAAATGGGCCGGCCTCTACCACCGCTACCTTAAACCCGGCATCGGCCAGGATCTTGGTGGCCATACCTCCCCCCGCACCGGAACCCACAATAATAGCATCGTAAATAGTACCGTTCTCTATAATTTGCATTTAAGCTTCCTTACTTTTTGGATTATTGAATTCTGGTTAATCGATAAAACTCCTTTCGGTATTGACTTGGTGTGCATCCTTT
Source organism: Flavobacteriaceae bacterium (assembly GCA_028277085.1). Classification (GTDB taxonomy): domain Bacteria; phylum Bacteroidota; class Bacteroidia; order Flavobacteriales; family Flavobacteriaceae; genus Croceivirga. The sequence goes on along the minus strand of JANQHL010000187.1, from coordinate 16,004 downwards.
TATTCTTTTAAACACCCGATTGAAATTTGCCATGTTATGAAAACCACACTGGTAGGCGATCTCAGATATCCCCAGAGTTTCTTCTTCTGCCAACATCCTTGAGGCATGGGAAATTCTGACATCATTGAGATATTCTACAAAGGTCCGTTCTGTGCTTTTCTTTATAAATCGATTAAAGGAGACCTTACTCATATTTAGCAGATTGGCCACTTGATCCAGGGTAATTTTGTTAGCATAGTTTTCCTGCACAAAATTGTAGAACAGTTTTATCTTATCGCTATTGTCAAAATCATCCCTGGAGATCCGGGAACTGGACAATAGCCGTTGGTTAGGAGTAATTGATAGGTCATATAATATGGAGAACATTTCCAAAAAATAGGTTATTCCCTCCAACTTGGAAACATTCAGCAATCGTTGTGATATTTTTTGGGCCTCTTCTTTATCGAAAAGTATCCCATGAATAGACTTCTCCAGCATTTCTCGAAAGGGTTTCATAATACTCCGTCGGATCAAATTATCCGAAAAAAGATCATTGTGAAATTGTATCGTTACTTCATGCACCACATGAGAACAGTTATGCATTTTCCAACCGTGGTTTAGATTAGGGCCTACTAGAACCAACTCAAAATCATCAATTTCCTCAATACTAAACCCCACGGTACGCTGCATTCCCTTCCCGTCTAAGATAAAATTGAGTTCCAATTCCGGATGAAAATGAATGGGATAGTCAAAGGTATCCCTGTTCCGATCCATAACCAAAAAGCTATCCTGCGGAGATAAGGCCGTAATTTCCCTTTGATATTTCTTTAACACAATGGCAAAAAATCACATGAATATAATACTATTTTATCAAGTAAATAAAATCTCACATAAATGTTGGTTTTAGCGCTATGTATTCTACACAATTAAAGTGTTAAAATTTTATGCTATCTTCAATAGGTATACCTAGCTATTTCCTACTTCATAGGTGTATTTAGGGGCAGAAATCTATAAAATCATGCTAACGAGCTATTTAACACTTCAGTTAACATAAAATTTACGTTCTTGAAGAATAGTATTATAGAATGACAAAATAATACACTTTGCATGCACAATGAATGTATAATTTTATCAATCATTTGGACTTCGCCTTGAAAAAAAAGTGTGAATTCCCAATAAATTAACAACTCTCAATTACAACTTAATGACTATGAAGCAATCAACTGACTCCGGCACTTTTTTAGTGCCAACACCATTACGGATATTGTTCTCCGGTCTTAAAAAAGGCCTTTTGGCAATAGCCGTGGTTTTTGGCATGCAGTGGATGGCGGCCGGCACTTATGCCGGAAAGAACGCTCCCCCTGCGATGCAAACCGTAATTAGCGGAACCGTAACTGACGCCGATGGCGCCCCTCTTCCAGGAGCTAACGTCGTGGAGAAAGGAACTACTAACGGTACACAGACCGATTTTGATGGAAATTTTACCATTACTGTAGCGGATGATGCCGTCCTTGTCTTTAGCTATATCGGTTTTTCTACTCAGGAAATTCCGGTTAGCGGACAAACTACTGTTAACGTACAAATGAGCGAAGACGCCAATAGGCTGGATGAAGTGGTCATTGTAGGTTATCAGGCCCAAACCAGAGGGGATCTAACGGGTGCGGTCGCATCAGTAGACGTGGCAGAAGCCACCAAACAGCCTTTGGTTAACGTTGCCGAAGCACTAGAAGGTAGGGCAACCGGTGTAAGTGTAGTAAACGCCGGTAACCCGGGTGCAGCACCTATTGTTCGTATTCGTGGTTTGGGAACACCGAATAACAACAATCCATTGTACATTATTGATGGAGCTCAAACACAGGATCCCAATATCCTAAATACAATTAACCCGCAGGATATAGCCCAATTTAACGTACTTAAAGATGGTGCAGCTTCCATCTATGGAGCCAGGGCTTCCAATGGTGTAATTATTATCACCACCAAAAGCGGAAATTACAACCAGAATAAGCTGTCTGTTAATGTGGATATCTCAACCGGTTTCTCCAGAGCCAATCGACTTCCAGATATTTTGAATGCACAACAATTAGGAAACGTCATCTTTGAAAGTTTGACCAATGACGCTATTCGAAATGGCGAACCTCCAGCTGATATCAGACACCCGCAATACTTTCCTAATGGAGGTTCACCACAAGTACCTTCGCAATTATTAGGGGTTAGCTTTTTAGGCTCCGGCGAAGAGGTTGTTGCCCCGGTACGCCAGCCTAATGGCACCAACTGGTTGGATGAGATCTTTAATAGTGCGCCTACCCAAAATATCACAGCCACACTTTCAAATGGTAATGAAACTTCCAAATACTCGGCTACTTTCGGCTACTTGAATCGGGAAGGTATTCAACAGAACACCGGTTTTGAAAGAGGGCAGCTGCGGTTAAATTCAGAATTTAAAATTGGGAAACGTCTTACTATAGGAGAACACTTTAATGTTGCCTACAGCAATACGCAAGGTGAGCTTGGAGAGTCCGAAACCCAAATGGCCTTGCGTGCAAGCCCTTTGGTACCTGTACGTGATAATTTAGGCCGTTTTGCAGGCGGATACAACAATGCCAACGGACTTTCCAATTCGGAAAACCCCGTGGCAAATTTAACAAGGAATGCCGATGACTTTTTTAGAGAGACGCGGCTGATTGGAGATGTCTATGCCAGTCTGTTGCTTACCGACGGACTTACCCTTAAAACCAGTATTGGTGGTAACATCAGCATTTTAGCGCAACGTAACTTTACGGCGCTGGATCCAGAATCTCCGGAACCCAGGGCAACCAATACGCTGGCGGAACGCAACCAACAAACACAAAGCTGGATATGGACCAATACCTTAAACTATGTCAAATCCTTTGGGGATCACAACATTAACGCTGTAGTAGGTCTAGAAGCGGTTGAAAATACCGGAAAGAGCCTGGAAGTATCCGCTACCGGCTTTCTTTTTGAAACCCCGGACTTTTATTTACTAAGCAACGCTTCCGGTACTCCGCTGGTAAATGCGGAGGATACTTTTGATTTTATCAACACCTTGTCTTCCGTTTTCGGATCAGTCAATTATTCATATGCAGATAAGTATTTGGTAAGTGCTACGGTACGGAGAGATCGTTCTTCACGATTTTTGGGGGACAACCAATCTGGAGTGTTTCCTGCCTTCAGCGGGGGTTGGGTCATGAGCAATGAAGACTTTTTTCCACAAGATGGATGGGTCAACCGCCTAAAATTTAAAGCTTCCTGGGGGCAATTAGGGAACCAGGAACTCCCCGCAGATAACCCCGGCATTAATGTCAACCGTTTGAATAATACAATAGCAGATTATGCTTTTGATGGGGGTACGAATCTAAGACAAGGGGCAGCCTTGGTAGGTGTGGCCAATCCGGATATCCAATGGGAAACCAGTGAGACCTTCAACATCGGGGCGGAACTCGGTCTTTTTAACAATTCCCTGGGTATCTCCCTGGAATACTATCAAATCACTACGCAAGACCTCATCGTAAGAGACGAAACTGTGCTTAGCGACACCGCTATTGATGCCAGTGACTTTTTTATAAACCGGGGAAGTGTTGAAAACTCGGGGATCGACCTAAACATTACCTATGATGGAAATATTGGAAACGATTTCACTTTTGGTGTGGATTTGAATGTTTCTACGGTTAACAACGAAGTAACCGATTTGGAAGGCTTTATTGTAGGTGAATCATTTAGGGGTGGACCCGTCACACGAACAGAGGAAGGACAACCTATTTCCTCTTTCTTTGGTAGAGTTGCCGATGGCATTTACAGAAGTGAAGCGGAGGTGGCCGCAGGACCTGACCAAGGTTTTGAAACACCTGCAGATGGGGTTGGAAGAATACGCTACAGGGATTTGAATGGTGATGGGGTTATTACTGACGATGACCGTGACTATATTGGAAATCCAACTCCGGAGGTATCCTTTGGTCTTAACTTAAATGCGAATTATAAGAATTGGGACTTTAGTGCTTTCTTTAGTGGCGTAGCTGGAAATGATATCTATAATTTCGACAAGATCTATACGGATTTCGCCACCTTCCCGGATGGAAATAGAAGCACTCGGGTATTGGATGCCTTTAATCCAACAACAAATCCTAACGGGTCACAACCCGCGTTAAGCTTTACCTTGTTAAATGGGGAAACAAACGCCAACTCTTTCTTCGTGGAAGATGGTTCTTTTGTCCGGTTACGGAACCTTGTTGTAGGCTATACCCTTCCAGGTCAGCTTACGGACAGCTGGGGAATAACTAGTTTGCGTATTTACGCAAATGCCAGTAACTTGTTTACAATAACGGGATACGATGGTATTGACCCGGAAATCTTACCCTCTGGTGAGGTCAACTCCGCTTTTACCCTTGGTGTTGATGAAGATACCTTTCCGGTGCCCCAGATATTTTTGTTAGGTGTAAATTTAAGATTGTAAAAAGATGAAAAAGAAGTTTGTTTATTTGTTTTTAGTGCTGCTCGGAGTGATTTCGTGTGGCGATGAATTTTCCGAAACACCAGCTATTGGTGCCCTAAGTAATGAAGCCTTGGCTAATCCGCAAGGAGTAGATCTATTATTAACGGGAGCCTACAGTATGCTGGATGGCTGGCGTGAAGGCAACAACAGAGGGAATCAATTTGCTGTTGGAGGGGATAACTGGTGGTTTGACGTGATTTCGGATGACGCCCATAAGGGGAGTAATGATGGCGACCAGGTTGAGTTGTTACAAATTGAAGTCAACGATTGGCAAACGGCCAACGATTATTTCAGAGCTAAATTCACAGCCCTATATGCTGGAGTGAATCGTTGTAATGCCGTATTGTCTGTTATAAATGGTATAGACCGTTCTACGCTCCTTCCTGTTGAAGAAGCTGCCATTGTCGTTCAGGAAGGAGAGGCGCATTTTCTTAGAGCACACTTTTATTTTGAATTGACCAAGATTTTTGGAAATGTTTCCATCGTAAGTGTCGAAAACTATGAAAATTTAGAATTTAGTCAGCCCAATGAAGGGCCGGCTTGGGCGCAAGTTGAAGCTGATTTACAGGTGGCCATAACAAATCTTCCGGCTACCCGGGCTGATCAATCCGATCCGGGACGCCCTACACAAGTGGTGGCAAGAGCGTATTTAGGCAAAGCACACCTGTACCAAGCAGACTGGGCCGCTGCCTTAACCGAATTGAATGCCGTTATCAACAGTGGAGAGTATTCTCTGGATCCGGAATATCTTAATAATTTCACCGCAGCCGGTGAAAACGGTCCGGAGTCGATTTTTGCCATTCAGTTTGCAGAAGATACCGGACAATCGCTTAACGGGAACAGAGGGGGTACCTTGAACTTTCCGGGTGGAGGGCCTTTTGGTTCTTGTTGTGGTTTTTATCAACCCACCATTGATCTGGCCAATGCGTTCCGGGTAGATGGGGATGGCCTACCGTTGTTTGATGCGTATAACGACGATGATTTTTTAAATGATTACGGGATTAATAGTGATGAAGCCTTTACCCCGGATACCACTACACCAGTAGATCCGCGATTAGACTATACTGTAGGGAGACGTGGTATCGATTACAATGGTTTCGGAGAACATATCGGTAAGGAGTGGATCAGAGCTGGATTTAGTGATATTTCCGGTCCCTATTTGCCCAAAAAGAATGTATATCAATCTAGTGAGTTTAATAGCGAATCAGGTCTTGGTGCCTGGGGACAAACGCATTCCGGACTTAATTACAACATTATTCGTTTTGCGGACGTATTATTAATGGCCGCAGAGGCTGCTGTAGAAACCGGGGATTTGGCTACAGCATTGAATTATGTTAACCAGGTCCGGGCAAGAGCCGCAGCTTCATCCGTAGTACAAGCCGTTGACGGAAGTGGTCCTGCTGCGAATTATCAGATAGGGACATACGCCGCTTTCCCGGATGCGGGCTTTGCTCGTGATGCCGTTCGTTTTGAGCGTCGTGTAGAGTTGGGTATGGAAGGCCATCGTCTGTTTGATTTACGCAGATGGGGGATTACCGAACAGACACTAACGGAATACTATGCTAACGAGACCCGTACTATTGGTAATTTTGGCCCTAAGGTAAATGCGTACCAAGCAAGACAAGATTTGTTACCTATTCCGCTTACCTCAATCGACTTAAGTAACGGTATTTTACAACAAAATCCTGGGTACTAACAGATAAGTTTAGTTGAGTTTTATTAGTTTAAATTTAGCTGCAGAACAGGGCAATTAATTGCCCTGTTTTTGCTTTCAATCCATTCCATTCGTACCTTTAAAGCCGTTCAATAGTAGAGTAATGATGGTGAAATTATTGAAGTATGTACTAATGCTTTTTGTAGCCGTTTTGTCCATAAACTGTAGCAAACAGCAAGAAAAAGAATCCTTTGTCCCTTCTAAAATTTTCCAGAAGTCACCCGCAAAGCACTCAGGTATTACGTTTTCCAATACCCTAACCGAAAGTGATTCCCTGAACTATTTCACTTATGCCTATATCTATATGGGTGGAGGGGTCTCGGCAGGTGATATTAATAACGATGGGCTTACCGATTTGTTCTTTACCGGTAATATGGTCCCCAACAAACTATACCTGAATAAGGGAAATTTACAATTCGAGGATATTTCGGATTCCGCCGGTATATCCGGAGATGCGAGGTGGTATACGGGAACTACTATGGTGGACATTAATAACGACGGGTATCTGGACATCTACTGTTCTGTAGGGGGAAAATTTGGCCCCAAGGAGAATCAACTCTTCATTAACAATGGCGACAATACCTTTTCAGAGCAAGCTGAAGATTACGGTATAGCGGATCCCAGCAACAGTGTGCAGGCCACATTTTTTGATTATGATCTGGATGGTGATCTGGACCTTTATGTGGCCAATTATCCCCCAACAGCTTTTAATGCCCCTAACTACTATTATGCGTTTCAACAAAAGTATCCCAAACCCCTTACCACGGATCGTTTGTTCCAACGTGTAAATGATCGTTTTGTTGACGTTACCGATAAAGCGGGACTGACCACCTTTGGCCTTTCTTTGAGTGCTACAGTAGGAGATTTGAATCAGGATGGCTGGCCAGACCTCTATGTTTCCAATGATTTTAGCACCCCGGATTATATGTTTATCAATAATCAGGATGGTACCTTCTCCGAACAAGTGAAAACCTCCACTAAAAACACTTCCTTTTATGGGATGGGGGTGGATATTGCCGATTTCAACAATGATCATTTGCTAGACATTCTACAGGTAGACATGACAGCCCAGATCAATAGGAGGGCCAAGGCCAATATGGCCAGCATGAATCCCGAGCTGTTTTGGAGTACCGTAAACTCGGGCTTCCATTATCAATACATGCAGAACAGCCTTCAATTGAATAATGGCAATCTTTTAGACAGTCTACCAGACTTTAGCAATGTTTCAAGACTTGCAGGAGTTTCTTCAACTGATTGGAGTTGGGGCCCCCTTTTCGTAGATCTGGACAATGATGGCTGGAAGGATATCTTCATAGCCAACGGTACGCGCAGGGAAATCAACAACCGTGACTTCTTTTTAGCCATCGAAAAAAAGGGAATTCCCAAGGATAGCCTGTTACAAAAAGCACTGGAAATCCCCTCTGAAAAAATTGACAATTACGTTTTGAAAAATAACAGGGATCTTACCTTTTCCAGGATGAACCAGGATTGGGGTATAGAGCATCCGGGATTCTCGAATGGTGCAGTCTACGTGGATCTTGACAACGATGGGGACTTGGAAATTGTTACCAATAATATCGATGACGTTGCTACAGTTTTTGAAAATCTCAGTGCTTCAACTACTAATCATATCACTATAGACTTTAAAGGACCTTCACTAAATTCAATGGGGATTGGCACAAAAGTGGCACTCTATGCTAACGGTGAATCCCAATTCCAGGAGTTGACCCTTACTCGGGGATTTCAATCCTCTGTTGCCCCAAAGATGCATTTTGGACTGGGAAGTAACGATATTGTAGATTCTATTGTCGTACAATGGCCAGACCAAAAAACACAACGTATCATTGCGGTTAAAGCAGATACAACCATTACCCTGGCACACACTGAAGCGGAAATAGCACCGGAAAGTAGGCATCCTGACGGTTCAAAACTATTCGAAACCGCAATGGATATCAATACGCTCGCAGAACACCTTCATATCGAAAATTATTACAACGACTTTGAAAAAGAGATCTTACTACCGCATCAAACTTCCATGTTCGGTCCCAATATTGCGGTTGGCGATCTGAATGGGGATGGCAGGGAAGATCTCGTGGTAGGGGGAGCTTCACAACAAACCACTTCGGTTTATCTGCAACAGGAACAAGGCTTCCTGAAAATGTCTGAAACACCCTTTGCACATGACATTCCAAGTGAAGATATGGGGATCCATATCTTTGATGCGGATGGGGATGGGGATAATGATCTGTACCTTGCCAGCGGGGGAAACGAATTTGCTCCGCAGGATGAGGCGCTTCAGGATAGATTGTATCTGAACGATGGAAAAGGAAATTTTACAAAAGCCCCTTCGGCATTACCGGCTATGTTAACCAGTAGCTCCAGGGTGCATAGCCACGATTTTGATCAGGATGGTGATTTGGACCTCTTTGTTGGTGGGCGCTTAATACCGGGTAGTTATCCTCTACCTGCTGATAGCTATCTGTTGGAAAATGTAAGTACTGATGAGCAGGTGAAATTTGTTAATGCTACACCTAAGATAGCGCCTTTCCTTGCAGAAATTGGAATGGTCACTGACGCTATATGGGACGATATTGACAAGGATGGTTGGACAGACCTTATCGTAATAGGAGAATGGATGCCCATTACCATTTTAAAGAACAATCAGGGCTATTTTTCCAATGCCACCGAACAATGGGGCCTTGAAGATTCGAGGGGATGGTGGTTTAGCATTAAGTCAGGGGATTTTGATGAAGATGGCGATCTGGACTTTATCGTGGGAAATTTAGGCCTGAATTATAAGTACAAAGCCAATGACACGGAAACCTTTGATATCTATTTCAACGATTTTGATCAAAACAATACAGGGGATATTGTGCTAAGCTATTATAACGAAGGAGAAAAATATCCGCTTAGAGGACGGGAATGTTCTTCCCAACAAATGCCCGCTATCAAGGAAAAATTCAAAAACTACGAATCTTTTTCCAATGCCACGCTGGAAGATGTGTATACCACAAAGGTTTTGGAGAATTCATTGCATTATCAAATAAAGTCCTTTGCCAGTGTTGTTATGGAGAACCTTGGAAATGGATTTGCCCTTCACCATTTACCCAATTTGGCACAACTTTCCAGTATCAACCAGATTGAAGTAGAGGATTTTGACACTGACGGGCATTTAGACGCCCTTGTTGTGGGCAATCTATATGCCTCAGAAGTAGAAACTCCAAGAAATGATGCCAGTAATGGTCTTTTCCTAAAAGGGAACGGGAAAGGGGGATTTGCACCGGTTCCGGCCTTAAGTAGTGGCTTCTACGCACCTGGTGACGTAAAGGACGTCGGTAAACTGAAAATTCAGGACGAAGAATACCTGGTCTTAGCGAAGAATTCGGATTATCTGCAATTGGTACGAATTAATAAGGGGCAACCTTAAGGCTGCCCCCTATCACGTTACACACAATTCAAATCAGAGTTAGTTAACGCTTATTTTTATTAATTGTTCAAATGCAGTATATCCATTGAATATTCCCTAATTATATCCGGGGTTCTGCTCCAATAGCGGATTTCTGTCCCTTGCAGACTGTGGTATGGGAAATACCAGTGCATTATCATTAAAAGGTAGTCCTCCAATAGCTCTTTCCGTTCTTTTATAATCGTGCAAGGTGAACCCTTCAAATGCCAGCTCCAATTCCCTTTCATTGAGAATCAAATCTAACGTAAGTGCTCCCAATGCAGGTGCGGAAGATCGTCCTCTAAGGGCATTAATTTCAGCAAGTGGTGCCAATCCAATAGAGGTGCCCAATCTAAAATTGCACTCTGCCCGGATCAGGTGCATTTCTCCAATTCTGATATGGCTTACGTTGGCAAACTGCCGCCTAAACTTTGAGGTCAGGATAAATCCTTCGCTAACACCTTCTCCCAAATAGGTGAAATTTCTTCTTTCGTCTGATGGCGAATCAAACTTATCAAGATAGGCCTGTGTTATGGCTATATCACCGCCCCTACCTCCTAGCGCCTGGGTAGCATAGTATACATTATAATTATTGCTGCCCTCCTGTACGGTTACCACCCACGAAAAAATAGTTTCATTAGAATTGCCATCCGTATCAAAAGCCTCCGCATAAGTAGTGGTTAAAGCATGTCCGCTACTTTGCAGCACTTCATTTGCAGCGTCCCTGGCGCCGGCAAAATTGCCTTGTTGCAAGTAGACTCTTGCCAAAACGGCAAGTGCAGCATACCTATCTGCCCTATCCCCATTGCTTTCCGGCAACAAAGCAGCCGCATCGGTAAGATCACTGATTACCTGATCGTAAACATCCTCAACGGTATCTCTGGGCACTGCCCTACTGACATCGGGCGGTAAAAGTACAATGGGAACACCAAGCTGGGTATTATTTCCCGCTGCATTGTATTGCTGGCCGTAGAGGCGAACCATATCAAAATAAACCAAACCTCTTAAAAACTTGGCTTCCCCCTCAACCCGGTTACCCTCAGAGGCGTCTTCGAATTTATCAAGATTTGCCAAAACGGTATTTACATGCCCTATTATAGAATAACTATCAGCATAAATATTTAAAGCGCTGAGGTTATCATTAATCATAGCCTTGTTGAATAAATCCCTAAGATTGGAGAAGGTTCCGTTCCAGCTTACCTGGTCGGTATTACCCAACAAATCAACGGCTACACTAATTTCACCACTATAATTACCATTGTACAAGGGTAGCACATTATCCGGACTGGTATTCCTTCCAATATCATAGGCTGCAAGCAATATTGCGTTGATATTTTCAGGAGTATCCGTAGCCAACCCAATACTAATGCTTTGTTGGGGCTCTAAATCCAATTCATTTTCACAGGACACAAAACCTGCAAATACTAGTAACACTATTATATTTCTCATGTATTTCATAACTCCTTTTATTTAGAATGCTAAGTTTAAACCCAATGTATATACCCGGGCTTGAGGTGCAGAGTAAAAAGTGGTCCCCGAGTTTGTATTTGAAATTGCCGAATCATCCGACGATTCAGGGTCATACCCTCTATAATCGGTAAACGTCAATAGGTTTAGACCACTGACATATACGCGAACCCTACTCATTCCTAATCGATCCAATACGTTTTGAGGCAGCGAATACCCCAAGGCCACATTTCTGAGACGAATAAAATCGGCATCTTGCAAATAACGGGTGCTTTCCGAGTGTCCGTTGTTTACGAACAATCTTGCCTGTGGCACATCGGTGATATCGCCTGGATTTTGCCACCTTCTATCAAAAATGACCTGATCCTGGTTATCCAGTCCATTCCCCAAACCTGATTCCTGAAATTTCCCCGCTTCGTTGTAACGTTGTCCGCCCCACTGCCCTTGAAAAGTGAATGAGAAATCAATGCCTTTAAAGTTGAAATTGCTCGAAAACCCGGCTATGACATCAGGGTTCGGATTGCCTGCTACAATTCGCTCTGCTTCCGTAGGGTCATTCGTCGCATTCTTGTTTAAGGTACCATCGGGATTCTCAGTGTTCAATACATAAAGCGCATCCCCATTTGCCGGATCCACACCAGCATACTCTATTAAGAAGAAGGAATTTATGGGTTCCCCTTCTCTAAGAATGTTTCGCACAGTAATCAAATCCTCACCATTGGGCAGATTGGTAATCTTATTTTTATTAATGGCAATATTGAAATTGGTTTTCCAGGTCATGTACGGGTTTTGAATGTTAGTAGTATTCAAGGAAAACTCAAAACCTTCATTTTCCAAACTTCCTACATTTTGCAATACTACATGTGATGGCAACGAAGCCTCAAACGGAACCCTTGTATTAAACAACAGGTCTTCGGTATTCTTTTTGTAGTAGTCGATTTCTCCTGAGATGCGGTTATTCAAGAATCCAAAATCGATTCCGAAATTGATCTGTTCCGTCTCCTCCCATTTCAAATCCGGATTTTCCCCTTGCGTGAACTCCAACGCTGACTCGCCATTATAACTCGCGCCTCCAAAAAGGCCCAAACTTCCAAAGTTAGCAATAGGTGTATTTCCATTAATCCCCCAACTACCCCTTAGCTTCAAGTATGAGAGCGTTGAGCTGCCTGACAAGAAACTCTCTTCCGAGATAATCCACCCCGCAGAGGCCGCAGGAAAGTATCCATATCGATTTTCCGATCCAAATCGCGATGAGCCGTCACGCCGAATACTTGCTTTGAACAAATATTTCCCCCTATAATCATAGGTCGCCCTCGCAAAATAAGAGAGTTGGGCCCAATTGGTAAATGTTCCATCGCCTGCTGAAATCAAAGCTGCACTGGCAATTGAACGAAAATCATCTGTGGGAAAACCGTCCCCTGTAACGGAGGTGGTTCTATTTTTGAACCTGGTATAGTTATTCCCTAAAACAAATGAAAAGTTAGAGGCCTCGCCAAGTGTGGTGTCAAACGTTATATAATTGTTCGTTGAAATGATCTCCGCGCCATTGTCTGCAGCAAAGGTCTGCCCGTTGGTAGATTGAAAAGGGGCCAATCTACCTGTATTGCGGTCAACGGTTTGGTTCAGGTAGTCATAGCCAAGTTCCGTTTGCCAGCGCAATTTTTCATGCAATTTGATTTCGGCAAATACCTTGCCCAGCAACCTTCTGCGCTTTGTTTCCCGAAATGAAAATTTGTCTTGCAACAAGAAGTTGGCATACAAAGTATTGGTATTGATTTCGCCATCAGATAAAAAGGCTGGTGAGGTTGGAATTTGCGCAATAGCCTGCATCGGGGTCACAAAAGCGTTATCATTAGCAATTCTATCAATAATCGTACTCGCATAGCTGGAATTCAACCCAAGACTTAACCAATCATTGACCTTATGGTCTATATTAGCCCGTACTGTGTAACGTTGTAATGCGTTACCTCTAACAATACCTTCGTTATTGGTATAGGCCCCAGATATGAAACTTTGGGTCTTCTCATTACCACCGGAAACAGATATGTTCACGTCTTGAATATAACTATCCTGAAAAGCGAAATCTTGCCAATCTGTGTTGACGTCTCTAAAGTCCTGATCTCCGGCAAAACCCTGTAAAAGTCCATCAACCGTAAGGCCAATTGAAGCTAAAAACCCGCTATTGGCTTCGGCTTCTTCCAGAAGCGTAATGTAATCTGCACTATTCAACCAATCTCTTTTGTTGGAAGGTTGCCCATAGCTTGTTGACATATCCAAGGAGACCGTTGATTTGCCCTGGGCACCTCTTTTTGTAGTGATTAGAACCACTCCGTTAGTACCTTTTGCACCAAAAATGGCCGCCGCAGATGCATCTTTAAGAATATCAATGGATGCAATATCATTTGGGTTCAGCGCCAATAAAGGATTGGTTGGTGCCGTAGTTGAAGAGATGTCGTTATTGTTCATTTCAATACCATCAATTACAAAAAGTGGTTGTTGTGAAGCTGTAACCGAAGAAAGCCCTCGTATAACAATATTCAACCCACCATCCAGCTTACCGTTGGTCTGCGTAATCTGGACTCCCGGAGCTTTACCAATAAGTGCACCCTGAAAGCTGGGGGTGGCAATTCCACCTATTTGCTCAGATTCAATTTTGGCGATATTATCAGTGACCTTTCTCTTTATCTGGGTACCAAAACCGACAACAATCACCTCATCCAGGGCTTCAGCATCTTGCTGCATTTGAACATTGATGATACTTGAAGTATCTACTAATCTGCTTTCTGTTTTCTGACCAATATAGGTAAAGAGTAAGGTCTGCCCCTCTGATGCAATGATGGAATAATTGCCATCAAAATCAGTTTGAGTTCCAGTAGTGGTACCTTGAATAACAATGTTAACCCCAGGTAAGGGAATCCCTGCTTGGTCCACCACATTTCCGGTGATTGTTTTTTCCTGGGCCTGTGTAAATACCAGGGTACAGCATACAGCTATCAAGGCCCCAAACAGTTTGTTTACATTCATACGAGTTAAAGTTTTGTAAATGATTAAATGAATTAGTGCAACTGAGAAAGGCGGGCGGGAAAGAGAAAGATGATAGCTAATTCAAATAATACTTCTTGGAAGTAAACAAAACGTAAATGGAATCTTTTGTTTTTTAGAAGTAAGGCCTCTCACCGCCCTACCTTTACAATTGCATAACAAAACAATTCATAAGCCCGTTGGCTAAAGTACTTTTGCAACGGCAAGAACCCCAAAAAAAACGATGCCCATGGGCTAGTACCTTTTTTAACAAAAATTCCTCTTAAAAAATACCTGGGCGAATAACAACGCTAATACTATTAAACAAAGAAGCCGAAAAAAGTAAATGACAATTCAAAAAGTACAATCTGTTTACAGTCAGAAGATACCTTAATCAAGATAATTTTTGCCTACTGTTTAATTTTTGCTGTGATACGTTCGGAGGTTTCACTTCTCTTATTTTCTTAAGAATCAATATGCCAACTTTTGTAGCATCTTTTTTAGATGAAAATTGGCGTTTTTTATCTATGAATCATCTCTTTGGATTAGGTAGACAAAAAAATAGCTTTCGTATGGTCTTTTCTGGTAACAGTATAATATTGTTGCCGTGAAGCAAACCCATGGACTAAGTTTGACGAGAAAGAAATATTATGGGGATTCGAATATCGTCATTTCTATTGTTGGTCTCTTTGGCATGTTCTGCACAAATGCCCATAATGACCACTCCTGGCGAAATACAACCTGTCTCTGTTGAATATGGAAGTCTCCCTGATTTGGGAGGTACTGAGATTACCAATTATCGGGTTAATTTGAATATAGCCCGACCCGTGGGTAAAAGCATTATTGGGCTTAACATAGGATACCAATACTTTGATTTTGTCTTCAATGAATCCACAAACGTAATTGACTTAGCCACCTATGAGAATATGCACGTGGCCAGGGTGAGCCTTATGTTTATACGACCTCTGGAAAACTCATGGGGGTTGCTGTTTTCCGGTGGCACATCACTAATGTCAAATCTTGGAGATGGTATAACTTCCGAGGATTTTGTGTTTAACGCGATAGGTGCGGTGACCAAAAGATGGGGGAATTCTGATCGTAATACCGCATTGATGTTGGGTGTGCTGTATGGAACTCAGTTCGGAGAGCCTGCTATTTTGCCGGTTGTTTCATTGCGGCAGAAACTAAACGAACATTGGAGCTATTCTCTGGGATTGCCCATCACCGGAATCAATTACAGTATTAACGATAAGCACCTTTTTATGGCCTCGTTGATGCCAGAGGGTCTTTTTGGCAACAACTCAAATGAAGTGCGTACAACGGGTAACCGGACACTGACCAACACCAAGCTCCAATTTAATGGTATTAATGCCAGTTTGGCCTATCGTTTCAGATTTGCAAAAAACCTGGCCTTCACCGCCAGGGGAGGCTTTGTTCCGGCGGCCACACTTAAAGTATTGGACGATGAGAACGAAGAAATATATGATCTGGATCCAGGGAGCGGAGCCTATTTTAGGGTGGGCCTCAGTTTTGTTTTGAACAGAAAACCACCGTTGAACAATACTAAAAATTCTTCTGACGATGAAAAGTAAACTTGTAGGGGTAGCACTACTTCTCTTTGTAATGCAATGGGGCAATGCCCAAAAGATGGACGCCCAGGAAATGGCCGACTATCAAACGGAGACCATGATCGAACAATTGAACCTGAGTGAAGAACAGCAGGACAAAGTAGCTGAACTCAATCTCAAGTATTCCAAAAAACAGGCAACATTGATGAACCAAGAAGGCTCAATGTTCAGTAAAATGAGCGATATGAAGAAAATTGCCGAGGACAAAAAAGCGGAACTCGATAAGGTACTTTCCAAGGAGCA
>JANQHL010000140.1 GCA_028277085.1 Flavobacteriaceae bacterium | reverse complement strand
AGTTTTTCTTGGACTTAACAACGGTGTTTTGGAAACAAATAATAAAGTAAGGATTATTTTATTTACCCCCTAATACTGAACATTCTAAAAACCAAAACCCGTGGCATTGGCGTCCAAACAATGCCCCCTAGTAGTGGCCATACCCTTACGAAATCATTACCTTTGAGCAATGTCCAATTACGATTACATCATAGTTGGTGCCGGAGCATCAGGATTACTTTTGGGATATCATTTAGGTACTGATCCTTTTTTCAAAAACAAAAGCATCCTATTACTTGATAAGAGTACGAAACAACAAAATGACCGTACCTGGTGCTTTTGGGAAAAAGGCGAGGGACCATTTGACCATATTCTTTATAAAACTTGGCCCAAAATTCATTTCGCTGGAGAAGCAATAGACATTACCCCGGAAATCGAACCGTATCGCTATAAAATGTTGCGGGGTATTGATTTTTATGAATACTATTTAACCCAAATAGATCGTTATCCTAATGTCGATTTTGTCAATGACAGCATAGCTACCATTCAAGATTCGGGGCAACAAATCGTGGTAGTAGGTGAAAAAAACACCTATAATGGCCGACAGCTATTTGATAGCCGATTTAATTATAATACGATTAGGGAGCAATCCAAGTATCCCATTCTCCAGCAACATTTTCTGGGATGGTTTGTTAAGACAGACCAGTCTGTTTTTAGTCCAGATGCGGCTACTTTCATGGACTTTTCAATTCCGCAGCAAGGGAATACACGTTTCATGTATGTGTTGCCCTTTTCAGCTACAGAAGCATTAGTGGAATACACCCTTTTTTCAGAAACGCCTTTGGAAAAATCAGCATATGAGATGGCAATCCGTGAGTACCTCTCCACCAAACTTGGAGTTAGGGAGTATACCATAACAGAGACCGAACAAGGCAATATTCCAATGACCTGCCACGATTTTTCAAAAGATAATACGGATCAACTGCTCCGTATCGGTATTGCCGGAGGGTGGGCCAAAGCCAGTACGGGCTACACCTTTTACAATTCAGTGAAAAAGGTACCACAATTGGTAGCACATATAAAAAAAGGAAGACCCCTGAAAACATTTAACCCGAAGACCAGGTTTTGGTTTTACGACTTGTTATTGTTAGACATCCTACACAAACACAATCAGCTTGGGAGTGGAATTTTCGAATCCCTATTTAAACGTAGAAAACCGCAACTTATCTTTAAATTTTTGGATGAGGAAACTACACTTTTGGAAGATTTGTATATCATGGCGGCCCCCAGACCCTGGCCTTTTATAAAAGCATTGACGGGGCGGCTCGTTTAACGCGACCGATGTAATAGTGACCTTCCAAAATCATAAAGTATTTGCTTTTTTTCCTCGGGGGCTTCAATGTTCTCAAGACATCCAAAAGCCAAATCTGTGTATTTTCTTACCTCTTGCAAAATGAGTTCCTTAGCCCCGCTGGCAGTAAAAATTGCTTTTACTGTATTTACTTTGTCCTCCGGTGCCGTATTTTTTGTATGATATAGCGCCCATAAGGTTTCGCGATCTTTGGCCGAAGCCAATTCCAACGCCTTTAAGTAGAGAAATGTCTTTTTATTTTCAAGAATATCCCCTCCTACCTGCTTCCCAAAGGTTTCCGGATCTCCAAAAGCATCCAAATAATCATCTTGGAGTTGAAAGGCGATCCCCAGGTTTCGCCCAAATTCATAGATCAACTTTTGGTTTTCAGCAGTGGTTTGGGCAATGATACCTCCCATTTTTAGTGCCGCTGCAATTAAAATAGAAGTCTTCAATTCTATCATCCGTAAGTATTCCACAACCTGGACATCCTTGCGGGTTTCAAAATCAATGTCAAATTGCTGTCCTTCGCAAACGCCAATAGCCGTTGTGTTGAACAACTCAAAGAGTTGTGGTAATAGCATCCCATCGTAAGACTCCAAAAATTGGTAGGAAGCTATGAGCATGGCATCTCCGGAAAGGATCCCGGTATTCACATCCCATTTTTTATGTACAGACGGTTTTCCCCGGCGTAAAGGTGCTTCGTCCATAATATCGTCATGCACCAGGGAGAAATTATGGAATACCTCAATAGCCATAGCCGCATCCAATGCTTTTTTATAATCGGCGCCAAAAAGCTCGGCGCTGATCAATACCAGTATCGGCCGTAGTCGTTTCCCTCCCAGGTGTAAAATATAGGAAATGGGATCATACAAGTTCCGGGGTTCTCTCGGCCTGATATTCATTTCCAGGTACTTCAAGAACTCCTTACGATAAAATTCCAGGGATTGCATAGCTCAATTTTGGTTAAAAATACATCCATTGTTACAAATGGCAGGATCCTACGTCAAATGAGTACTTTTTTTTCAAAAAATGCAATAGGTTGAAAAACTTTCGTCTTTGTAAATGCAACCTGGCGTAAAGCGATGAAATGGCGGCAGAAAAGGAAAACAATAAACAACTAACAGATTTTTTTACCCAGGAATACCAGAACCTGAATGGATATGTGCGGTCCAGGATTGGGGGAACCATTGAAAGTGATGCCGAAGACATTGTTCAGGAAGTAGCTTTAAAACTGTTTTCCAGGAAAAGTCCTTCCCCCATTG
>JANQHL010000282.1 GCA_028277085.1 Flavobacteriaceae bacterium | reverse complement strand
TTTTCCAAAGAGGTCCAGGTCATGGCTGTAATAGTGATCGGGATCCTTGTATGCATTCCCTTGTGGTAATTCAGAAAAGTTATGTTGTACTACCGCTATTTCGGTATCGTTGATTTTTACTAAAGCGTGTAGTAACCGATATTTGATCTTGATATCCTCGTAATACCGGATCAAAAAGAGAAAAACACTCATGCCTGCCAGAGCTGAGAGGACGGCCCATTTCACCTCATTTCTAAAAAGGTAGATGGCCAGTACCGTAGCGGTGAAAGCAATCAGACGAGAAATAGATAATAACTTTAGTCTTTTTTGCACCTTATCGGACGCCAGCACATAGCGGTTTAAGGTAGTAGTATAAAAATCAAGAAGCTTTTGCATAGAGCAGCGAAAACCCAAAGATAACCATTACACCATCGATTTTTTTTAAAGAAAATTGCAAAGGTTAAAGGCGATCCGAGCGAGCTAGACTGGTGTTTCAGAAACTGCCTTTAGTGCTATTCCGAGACTATCCCTCCAATACGGTATGGCAATGTTGAACGTCCTTTTTACTTTCGATTTGTCCAGGACGCTGTATTTAGGGCGCTCTGCCGGAGTAGGATATTCTTCCGAAAGAATGGGATGCAATTCGATTCGAATTCTCTGGAGATCGAAAATGCTTTTTGCAAAATCGTACCAGCTGGCAACGCCTTCATTACTATAATGATACACCCCATACTTTTTGCTCCCTCCCTTGATGATCATTAGGATCAGCGCTGCCAGATCTCCCGCATAGGTAGGGGTCCCTACCTGATCGTACACCACCGAAAGTTCTTTTTTTTCACTTCCTAACCGCAGCATGGTCTTCATGAAATTGTGTCCAAACTCGGAATACAACCATGATGTTCGGATGATGAAGTGTTCCTCCAGGTTATTGATGATAGCCCGTTCACCTTTGTACTTGGTATCACCATAAAACCCTATGGGTCTTGCAATATCCTCTTCCTTGTAAGGGACATTAAGGTAGCCATCGAATACAAAATCCGTAGAAATATGGATAAGTACCGTATGCTGTTGGGCACAACCCATGGCCATATTTCTCGCTCCTATGATATTGACCTCTTTTGCGCGTTCAGTTTCAGTCTCAGCTTTGTCCACATTGGTAAAGGCCGCACAGTTGATGCAATAGTCGTAATGCTGCTGGGATAGGGCCTCATTTACCGCATCAATGTCTGTAATATCCAATTCAGAAGAAGATTTAAAAACAAATTCCAATCCATTGGTATTGGACCCCACCATGGATCGTAACATGCTTCCTAACTGTCCGGTGGCCCCGGTGACCAAAATTCTCATATACTTCTATTAACCTGCAGCGAATTCTTTTATTGTTGGGAGGCCCAAATCCTTGGCCGAAATAATCAATTCCGAAGTATCCAGGATCCAATCGATATTAAAGGCAGGATCATTGTATACAATCCCTCCCTCCGACGCTTTGTTGTAAAAATTATCACATTTGTAGAAGAAAACAGCAGTGGCACTCAAGGTGACAAATCCATGAGCGCATCCCCTCGGGATAAACAATTGCTTTTTATTCTCAGAAGACAGAATGGTTCGTACTACCCGGCCATAGGTCTCAGAGTTCGGCCTGATATCCACTACAACATCCAGTACTTTACCATCTAAGACTTTTACCAGTTTGGCCTGGGCATGTTCTCCCTTCTGAAAATGTAGCCCTCTTAAAACACCTTGGGTAGAGAAGGACTGGTTGTCCTGCACAAAAAAAGGTTTTGCCCCGGTAGCATTTGCAAACTTTTTCAAATTAAAGCTCTCAAAAAAATAACCACGCTCATCCTTAATAACCTGGGGGACGATCTCAAAACATCCTGCTATAGCTGTAGTTCTAATATCCATGGCTTTCAAATAACTTCAAGCAATCGCTTGCTATACCCACTTTTCAGAAAGGGTTCGGTTAACTTTTTAAACTGGTTCCTGGTAATATACCCCATTTTGTAGGCTGCAGATTCTATAGCTCCGATCTTAAGTCCCTGACGTTCTTCAATGACCTGTACAAACTGTGCAGCCAACATTAACGACGTAAAGGTACCGGTATCTAACCAGGCGGTTCCCCGGTCCATGATGCTTACTTTCAATCTTCCTCGCTTCAAGTACTCCCGGTTTACGTCCGTGATCTCCAGTTCTCCCCGACCACTTGGTTGAATGTTTTTGGCAATTTCAACCACATCGTTGTCATAAAAATAAATCCCCGGTACTGCGTAATTCGATTTGGGTTGTTGTGGCTTTTCCTCAATAGAAATCACTTTACCGTTTTCATCAAATTCCACTACCCCATATCGTTCCGGATCGGTTACATGATAGGCATAGATAATACCTCCATCGGGATCGTTATTGGATTGCAATAACGTTTCCAGACCCGTACCATAAAAAATATTATCTCCTAAAATCAAGGCTACCTTATCATCCCCAATGAACTCCTCGCCAATTAGAAATGCTTCAGCCAGGCCGTTGGGCTGCTCCTGTACCCCATATTCAAAACGGCATCCGTATTTTCTGCCGTCCCCCAACAGTCTTTTGAATAAAGGAAGATCATGGGGCGTAGAAATGATCAATATTTCCCATATCCCGGATTCCAATAAAGTGGAAAGGGGATAATAAATCATAGGCTTATCATATACAGGCATCAATTGCTTGCTTACCGCAAGTGTCAATGGATGCAATCGTGTTCCCGAGCCTCCTGCTAAGATGATTCCCTTCATTCTTTATGCTTTAGTAGGTTTTGCTTATACTATGCTAAGCTTGAGTCTTTATTTTCGACATATTTGTTCAGATACCAGTCAATGGTTTTTTCAATTCCTGTTTCGAAGTTTTCATCGGCTACCCATCCTAAGTCATTCGCAATTTTGGAAGCATTAATAGCATATCTAAAGTCATGCCCTGCCCTGTCCTTTACAAATGTGATCTGCTTTTTGTAAGAAGCACCATCGGATCTGGCATGTTTTCTATCCAAAATTTCACAAACAGTGGTAGCAATGTATAGATTAGTACGTTCATTATCTCCACCAATGTTGTACGTTTCGCCTAATTTGCCCTTTTCATAGGCAAGGACTATTCCTTTACAATGATCCAGCACGTAAAGCCAATCGCGAATATTGGACCCATCTCCATAAATAGGAATTGGGGCCCTATCCAAAGCCTTTCTAATAATGGTTGGGATTAGTTTTTCGTCGTGTTGTTTTGGTCCATAGTTGTTAGAACAATTAGTGGTTACCACATTCATCCCATAGGTGTGATAGTAACTTCTTACGATAAAATCGGAAGAGGCTTTTGAAGCGCTATACGGACTATTAGGCGCATAAGGCGTTCGCTCCGAAAACAATCCTTCTTTTCCCAAAGTTCCGTAAACCTCATCGGTAGAAACATGATGAAAACGGGAATTTCCATAGGCTTCTTTGTAGATCCCTGGCCCCACCATCCAATGTTTTTTTGCTACATCAATCAGATTAAAGGTGCCTATAATGTTGGTTTGCATAAAGGCGTCAGGATTGGCTATGGAATTGTCTACGTGGGACTCCGCAGCAAAGTGAATTACCCCCTTAATATCAAATCGATCAAATATAGTCTCAATTAATGGTCTATCACAGATATCCCCTTTAACGAAAGTATATCGCTTATGTCCCTCCAGCTCCTTCAAGTTTTTCAAATCTCCTGCATAGGTTAGCGCATCCAGGTTTACAACATGGATATTAGGGTTACTGGCCAGAAAAAAAGGAATAAAATTAGAGCCGATAAAACCCGCTCCTCCGGTCACCATTATGTGCTTCATGAAACTATTTTACATTCTAACTGAGGTTTTTCCTGGAGTTCTAAACTTCTCCTGTTTGGTAGTTGTTTCTTCTAATTACTTATTTTTAATTTTCGCACCAGATCTATTCAATATTCTCCAAACGCTCCCGAAATAACTCTAAATTAAACGGAAATTGTAGTGTCATAATAGCAACCTCCTATTACTACTGCCAAAGCAAGTTACTTAAAAACAGCGCTACCAACAAGAATGAAATGGGTGTTGGCTATCTCTAGCCTTTAAAAGATAAACGATAGTTGGAGTATATTTACTTCTCCAGTCCATTGCTATCTGGAATAGTATTTCTAGCCTAATTTGACATATATAACATTTTAAATTCCGAAAATTCAACCCTATTTTTTTCAGAATCATCATGTACAACTTTCATCCCATAATGACCCTAAAATGCACCCTATTACAATAAATTCAACCGTTGGATCAAATTTGGACGATGCGATCTGCTTATCGGAATTACACTGCGTTCTATTAAAACACTATTGTCCTGAATATCAATTATTTTCTTAAAATTAATGATATAGGACCTGTGGATTTGCATGAAACGGGATTCTGGTAATTTCTCCTTAATTTTCTTTAGGGTTGCATGTACCCTGTAGGTGGTAGTTGTTGTTTTAATCTCAATATAGTCTCCTTTTGCTTCAACGATTAGCACCTCTCCCAAATGCAACTTGATCAATCTTCTGTCAATATTAATATACAGATTGTCTTCCCCGTCACCTTCTTCAGTTCCTAAATCCCCATTTGCTGTCACAGGCTGATAAGCATTTTTCAACTTTACAAGGGTCTTTCTAAACCGCTCCGGAGTAATAGGTTTCACTAAATAATCCACAATAAACTCGTATTCATAGGCGGCAATTGCAAAGTCTTTATCAGAAGTAGTAAACACCACTTTTGGAGGGTTCTTAAGGGTTTGTATGAAATCGATTCCCGTAAGAAAGGGCATGTGGATGTCCAGAAAAATGACGTCAACGGAATGCTGATTCAAGTACTTTAGTGCTTCAACAGCATTAGGAAACTCCGCGATTATTTGAAGTTCCGGGCTATTTTTACAAAGCTCAGTCACTATTGCCCTTGCTGAGCACTCATCATCTACAACTATACATTTCACTTTAGGTTATTTTTAAAATAAAGTCCTCCACTGCGCTAAGAATACCAGAAAACTCCTCCATTAGCACTGTATTACCCCCTTTTAGGTCTTCTTCATATTGTACTGCTGTTTTGTACCCTTCTGTAAGTCCTAAAATGCCAAACTTGTGCTTAATCTTATGCACCACTTTAGCAGATTCTTCCAGTGCCCCATCTTCCAAATACTTTAGGTAATCACTTTTTTCCTTCGGAAATTCGGACTGGATAATGGCCAGAAATTTTTTCTCGAATTCTTCATTACCTCCTGCTATCTCCTTGATGTAGTTCAAATTTGGGAGTTCTGTCATTTTTTGTTGTTTTTATTGTGAAATAAAAGGTGGTTCCCACCCCTTCTTCCGAAGAGAGCCAAATATCGCCCTCATAATGATTGATGATCTTTTTTACCAGTGCAAGACCTATCCCTGTTGCATTAGCGTCATTTTCAAGCTTTTTAAACATATCAAAGATCCCGAGCTGTAAATGCTTGGGAATCCCTTTACCATTGTCAGCGATACAAAATAACCAATGATCTTCCTGCTCCCTGGCTTCCAAAGTCACTAAGCCGGTTTTATTGCCCTCGGTAGCCGTAACTGCATTAGTAATCATATTCTTGAATAGCTGCTCTATTCTATATTTTCCCGTGGTGAGGGTAGGCAGGTTGCCTTTAATCTTTATTTTGACCGTATCTGGGACAAAAATGGTTCGCTCAATCTCTTTTATCAATTGGTTTAGGTCCACTTCTTTGACCTTTTCTTCCAGGGCGTCAATTGTGGCATGTTTTAAGATTCCATCGATCAAGCTGTCCATTTTTGACAAGTTTTGAAAGATGAGTTCAAAGCTCCCTTTACACTCCGATTTAAAATCGTCACAGCTATCTTCGTATACCCAGGTGAGCAAGGAATGAATATTCCGGATAGGTGATTTTAGGTCGTGAGAAACCATGTGGGCGTAATTGTTCAGCGACTCGTTCTGACGTTCCAAATTTTGAAGCAGCACATCCTTTTCCGCAGTAATCTCCAAGATCTTGTTCGCCTGATTTCCTATATTTTCCACTAAGCGCTGAGGATCAAATCCTTGATTCCCCTCTTGTTGGGTTGTCCCATGTTCCATAAGCGAAACAGCTTTGCTCAACGACTCCAGAATTTTTCGCTGTCCTGCGGTTTCTTTGTTCAGGCGTTTATTGGCTTCATAAAGCTCTTTGGAACTCAATGAGGTGGCCCGTTGAATCATTGCGAGTTTATCTTCGTAATCGGTATAGGATTTATCTACCGATTCAAAAAACTGCTCCAACTCCGGACTTTCTTTAAGCTGTTGCGGTAAGAACTTTTTGATTTGACGTTTCAGCAAAGAATGCATTTACTCGCTCATTAAGGTTAAAGTCATTGTTTGGTTATGTAACTGGCATTCACTCTTACCGGCAAAGGGTGCCATTTCTCCGTAAGAATAGAATCCCGTAAGTTTTGCCTGATCCCCTACCACTTCGGATACTTCTTCTATTTCTTCTTCTGTCCTTTCAGCCAGGACCAGTCTCCTGCCAACACAACTTACCAAAATCGCCAATTCCGGTTTATCCTTCCTGTTTTGCATGGCAAGCTGTGCTGCATGATAGGCGCCATTGGCAATATCGTCCATGGTAGACATCATTAGTTGTACCTTAGAGTTCTCAGGAACGTCTCCGGCAAGAATCATCGAGTTTGTCTCCTCATCGATATTCAAAATAGTCCTGACCAGCGGTTCCGTATCCTCGTTTTGTTGCACGGTAAGTGGATATAATAGGGCAGCCTGGGGCAATTCCTTAGCCTTGTCCCCTAGATACTTCTTATACAGGTCCAGGGCCGGCTGACCATCAATCTCATATAATATGTTCTCCTCGGATTTGGTTATTGTACGCTCCGGTCCAAAAGGCGTCCATCCGCCGTAATTAGCATAGGAGATCTCCAGGTTTTCTCCATAAAACCCAATGGCTACTACTTCTCCTTGTTTGGGCAACTCATTGTAAGAGGCCAATGTCTTTTCAAAACGTGTACCATCACCACAGAGCCCCCCGGTTATGGAAGCAAAATAGTTGTCATTGGACTCCAAACCTTCTATGAGGCCACTACCATTTACAAAACTCCCATCTGAAATGACAAATACATGTTGTAATTCGGCTTTCACAAATTGATCTGAAATCGCCTCTCCCATGGCTTCTATTGAAGCGAAATCGGATACATTTTCCCGAACAATCTTAAATGAAGCCTGTTCAAATTCGATAGCCGTTACAGCGATGATCCCTTCATAGACATGCGTATCCAGGATTTCCCCTGAAGTGGAACCGAAAACCAGTTCCCCGTCGGGATAAAAGCCCCTTATTTCCTTATATATGGCTTCATCTTCTAACAAAAACCGATCCCCGAATATTAATACCAGGGGCCGCTGCAATTTCCCGGACTGCAAGAAGTCCCATGTTCCGTTTTTTAATCTTTTTGCCTGTTGAATTTTCATGACTGCCGTATTTGTTATTTCTTAATGGTGAAATAGAAGGTGGTCCCCACCCCTATTTCGCTTTTTAACCAGACCTTACCCTGGTAACGATCGATAATTTTTTTAACGATGGATAATCCGATTCCAGTGGAACGCTCTTTGTTGCCAATGGACTGAAAGATCTTAAATATCTTTTCGTGATATTCTTTAGGGATGCCTACCCCATTGTCCTTGATACTAAATTCCCAATGTGTTGGATTTTCATGGCTGGTGATTTCCACCAAGCCCTCCGGCTTATCTATATTCACCACAGCATTGCTTAAAAAGTTCTGAAACAATTGATGGATTTTAACTTTATCGGCTTGAATTACCGGCAGTGTATTGGTTATCTCGATGGTAACGTGGTCCGGGATGTAAATGATCTCTTTAATTTCGCGGATAACATTATTAACATCCACCCTTGTGTTGTCCAATCGATCACTATTCACGGTCGAGTATTTAAGAATCCCATCAATCAACTTGTCCATCCCCTCTACCTTTTCCAACATCATTTGAAGATTGTACTTGCCCTTTTCGTCCAATACGTCTTTGTAGTCCTCAAACAACCAGGTAGCCAAGGCCGTTATACTACGCAATGGTGATTTTAGATCGTGAGAAACTACGTGTGCATATTCCTGTAACCCTTTATTGCTATCTTCCAGTTCGTTAACCAGATCCTGCTTTTGAAATTCCAACTCCTTTTGTTTGGTAATATCCAGATGTACTCCAATAGATCCTACTATCGTTCCGGTTTCATCGTATCGCGGTGCACCGCTAATGAGCCAATACCGTTTTTCTCCGGTATTCAAGACCACTTCAATTTCATACGAATCTGACTGATTCCTTTTTCGTTTTTCAAACTGTTCTTTAATCTTATTAAGATTATCCTGGTCCAGCCGCATCAACTCCAGGACGTTTTTCCCCACAAGTTCATGTTCGGGAATCCCTATCATCTCGGCATAGCAGTGGTTGGCCAGCAAAATTGTGCTCCCGTTATCAATCTCTACCAATCCAAGATTCATGTTGGCAATGATGCTGCTATACTTCTCCTTTTGAATTTCAAGGTTTTTACGATAATTTTTACGGAAAGTAATGTCATTATATGTCCACAAATGGCCTTTGTACTCATCATCAATGAACAATGGGATATAATCCCTTTCAAAGGTTCTGCCATCAACCAGGTCCAACTCATCCGAAAGTATTACCTGCTTTTCTTCAAGAATGCGTTCTATTCTTTCCACCATTTGGTCAGGAGCTACAAACAAATGCTTGTATTTGTCCAAAGACCGCTTACAATCCACCCCAATTAACTTTTCAGGTGCCAAGGGTATCTGAAATAGATCACAGAATTCTTGATTCGCTAATACCATCTTTCTATTTTCATCTTCCAACAACACTCCTGTTTGCAGGTTGCTGATCAATGTGGTCAATCGTTCCTCCGAAGCGCGAAGTTTTTCTTCAGACAGTTTATCGTGCGTAATATCTTCGATCATAGCAACTTTATACGCCGCTTCACCCTGCTGGTTTCTTACCGTACTAACCGAGGTCTTTCCGTAAAGGGATTGTCCATTTTTTTTATGGAATTTTCGGACTATTGAGAATCGATCCGATTTCCCTTTTTGATTGTTTTCGATCAGGTCCTTATATAGACTAATATCCTCAATAGTAGATATGGTATCAATGGACATCTTCTTAAGCTCGGTTTCAGCATATCCAAAAAGCTCAACAGCTGCCTTGTTAGCACGAACAATTTTTCCATCTACAAGTAACAGGATCCCTAAGGATGAATTTTCAACAATGATTTCTTGCTGCTTCTTTTGATCTTCCAAAAGCTCCCTAATCTCAACATCCTTGGTGATATCTCTCAGGATACCTTGAGCGGCAATAGGAATTCCCTCCTTATCGTAGATGAGACTGGCATTGATATTCACAAATCTTTCCCCCAACTTTCGGGTAACGATTTTGGCACAATAGTTTTTAAGAATGCCTACCTGGAGTAATGTTTTAAATGAGGCTATGGTGTAACCTACATACTCTTTATGTACAAGATTGGAGAGTATGATCTCTTCTTTTGTATGATCATAGCCCAAAAACTCCTTTGCGCTGTTGTTCATATTCAGCACCCTGGTTTCTAGGTCCATCACTACATAGGGATCGATAATGTTTACAAAGGCCCCATCAATAGCGGCATCTTTTTGATTAAGGAGCGCCTCTAACCTGCCATTGGCTTCCCTTAGATGCAAAGAAGCATCATAGAGTTCCTTGGATTTGTCTTCCAACAAACGTTCAGCGGCTTTTCTAGCCTTCTTTTCCCGTTCCAGGGCACGCTGTAATACCCCAACTTCCGTACTACTCTTGCTGGACAATGGTAAATTTGACTTCGGTTCCTTGTTCATTTAATAATTGCATGGCTACATTGACCTGCTTTTGAAAATGCTGAAAAGTCTTTTCGATCAGCCCATGTGCAAGCGCATAAAGGCCCCGAGAAGAGCTATAGATCATTGTGAGCGAATGATCCGTACGTTCTAAAATCTTAAAAGTGGGTAATTCGGCATCCGGATACAGCTTTTTTACCTGAATGTGGATGTGATCCTCTATAGAATACAATAAACTCAATGGATTTTGGTAGCTCTGTACGACTTCGGGATGGGCCTTGGAAAGCCCTTGGAATAGATATAGTCCAAAAGTGTATAACAGATCATTAACTGGAATTTGCGAAATATGGCTTAAATGGGTAACCAATTGAAGCATTTCCCCAAACTCATAAGTACCCACTGCAGTGTAAGCCCCACCTGAAGATAAGTCCGAAGCATCTATAATGGTATCTACAGTCTCTAAACCAAACTGCGTCTCTACCATCTCCAAAAACTCGGTGAATACAATTCCTTTCACAATACAGAATATTATGAAATAAAAGTAGGAATTGGACTACTTTACAAAAAAAGAATGTTGTGAAATGCTGTTTTTTGTTAGCCTTTGATCAGTTCACTGATTTCCCAATAATCAAAGACTTTCTTAATCTTAGCTTCGTAATCTTCGTATTTTAAGGGCTTTATCACGTAACCTGCGATCCCAATTTTAAAACATTCCAACAGATCTGCTCTATTTTCAGATGTGGTTAAAATAACGGTTGGCAAATATTTCAAGCGATCATCTGCCTTTAAGATCGTCAGAAATTCTATCCCACTCATTCTGGGCATGTTCAGGTCCAACAGGATGATATCAGGAAGATCACCATTTCTCAATACCTCGAACGCTTCTTCCCCATTTTTTGCTTCCACGATCGTATGTTTCAACTGGAACTTTTCAATAGCCCGCTGCAACTTCATGGATTCGATCATATCATCTTCTATAAACAGTACTTTCACGAGTAAATGTTTTAATTAGTCGTACAAAATTCGGTTAAACCCTTACAAATAAAGGTGATTGGGGGATAAAATGTGATTTTCCTTCGGTGAATGGAAGTTAAACTTCGATGAAATTAGTAATTTTTTTCTTACAATTATTGATTACTTTCCGGATAAACCTTTTAGCGCCTCTTTTACGGGTTTGGGAAGTTTGGCCATCACCAGCGCATACGAATGGTCAATTAATTGGGTCACCATTTGCGGAGCCAGCTGTTCTGTATATACGGTATTCCAATGCCTTTTGTTCATGTGATAGCCCGGGATCACTACCCCATCGTAGGTCTCCCTCAGCTCAATAGCCCACTCCGGATCACATTTCAGGTTAATCTGCGCAGGTTGCCGCTCCAGGGGAACCAAAGCATACATTTTATCCATTACTTTGAATACCAGGGTTTCACTATCAAAGGGGAAGGTTTCAGTTACGCCTTTTTTGGCTAAACAATATTCTCGAAGTGTTTCTACATTCATGGTGTAACCCCTATGGCATCGTAAACTACTACCTTTTCCCATAGGTTTTTGCATTCTTCAATGAAAACCAGGTGGGCGTCCTCTTCCTGATACGCCTGTTGTGCTTCTGCAGATTCAAAAGTGACAATCAAATTGTAGGTAAACGAGTCATCCACAACCTCACGGACAGCATTGGGCGGTGTTCCTAAAAAATTAGTTTTAGCGTATTTCGAATTCTGCAGGAATTGCTCGAGAGAAGCTTCAAACTTAGCACGATCCTCCTTGCTATCAGGATGCTTCAACCAAAAATAAACGGAATGGGCAAAACTGGCATCAAATTCTTTTGCAGTCGATTTTTGTGCCATTCCCAGTACCGGTAATGTAAACAGTAATATAAAAGCTGCTTTTTTCATGGGTTATTTTCTAACAATTCTTGATCTCGATCCGATAGTTCCAGCGCCGAATAATCCAATTTCCAACCTATGGTCTCCACAATTTTTTCTACGAGCTGTACTGCCTGAAGCGCTTCTTTTTTCGCGGTATCAATAAGGCCACTTTTCGGGATTTTGGCTCTTATTTGTTCTTTGGCCTTTGCATTTAAATCCGTAAGATCTTCTGACGAAAAAGAATTGAACAGTCCATTTTTGATATCATAAAACTGGATGTCTGGCTCTATGGAGAGTATCTCTGGTTCCGGAAATCGATCTAATATTATTCGTTTTTTTTCATTGTCCGCTCGCAACACCAATTTTTTCAGGTCATATCCCACCTGAGCTTTTGCATTGATCACCACCAGCGCCTTTTTTTTACTACTTATAAAGCCTTCTTTAGTGTTCTCATATTTGTATATCTCGGCAAAATCCCCTTCTACCGATACCAATTTGCATACACTTTTTATCCGCTCCAGGATTACTGTGGATTGATGCTGTACCAGTTCCTTTCTTCTTTTTCTCCTAAAAAAGGTGTAGCTCCAATACATCAGGATGGCCCCTAAAATAAGTCCCAATATGGCTTCAATAATACTATCCATTAGCTTTTCCTACATTCCCCAAGTGGGTATACTTAAATCCTTTCTCATATTTCAACCCATAACCTAATGCTCTGTCCATAGCAATATGGCAAAAAATTATTATCCCGGCCAATTGTAGCCCACCTCCGTTTGAAAAGAACATTCCACTTATATACAAAGCAATTGCTATTCCTCTATGGTGAAAAATAGTATAGCTCCAGGCGCCAATTCGATTGTTAAACAGATATCCCAGCATTCCTATATCCGGAGCTAGAAGCAGAACGAAAAACCACCAGATAGGATAGTTTAAATCCAGATAAATCATGAACCCAAATAGTAATAACGCAAGCTCTTCAAGTTGTAGTAGTGTTTTCACGATTCTAGAATTTTGTAGATCACTGGTCGACTGGGACTTGCATCGTTCTCCATTGGAGCTACTTGAAGGTTTAGAAAATAGGTGCCATCAGCAATAGTATTCGGCACATATATAAATTCAGTAATAGTAGCTCCCATTCTCATCTCCCCTGAAAGATTCCAAAAAGCCTTATGGGCCAATAGTGCTCCTTCATCCTTTTCCTTATCCACCGAAGGTAAATCCACCAATAAATGTTGTACCCCTATATCATTGAAGTATTCAGCGGCCTCCTCCAGGAAATAGGGTGGGTTTGTATTGGTGTATTTCTTATGGTATTTTTTCTCGGTATTTGGCAATGTACGCACAATTACCGCTTCCACACGCTTATCGCCAAGAGCATATTCCAGCTGTTTCCTCGAAATTACCAGGTCATCCCCGGATTGCTCCGGTGCTACTGTGATTAGCGCTGCAAAAAAGAAATAGCATTGCAGTTGTGTGTTGATGGAATATACTTCTTCCGTAATATGCCCCACACACTCCGTATGGGTTATATGGGAATGTGGATTAAAATGGATCATATTAAAGTTTACAGCAGCTCCCATTCTTACACTCCCAACAAAATTACCCTCCTGGAAGGGTGCTATTTCTGGCGGGGAGATATCCCAGGCATTTACGCCATCCGCATCTCCCCTTAGTGCAATAGATAGATCTAATGGTTTTGACAGATCAATTTGATAGGAGACCGCATTATAAGACAGGGTGGCAATCATCCTTTTAAATTAAGCATAAACAGATCACTTGCAATACCATCTACCAAGAACTTTCCTTTTTTAGTCGGCAGAAGGACCGAATTATCCCAAAATAACAAATGCTCATCGACATATTTTTTGGCTTGTCTTTCTAAATATGAACGATATGTATTTCCAAACTCCGCTTCCAACTTTTCCAGGGAAACTCCCCAAATAGTACGTAGCCCTGTCATAACATATTCATTGTAGCGATCGGTTTTGGACAACAGCTCATATTCTATAGGCAGCTTTCCTTTGTGAAGTTGTTGTATGTATTTGATATTGTTACGGATGTTCCACCCTCTTCGGTTTCCATCAAACGAATGGGCGGAGGGTCCTATACCTAAATACGATTTGCCCTGCCAATAGGCAGTATTATTCTTTGAAAAAAAGCCCGGTTTTCCAAAATTTGAAATTTCATAGTGGCTATAGCCAGCGGTGGTCAACCGTTCCTCCAACAGGTAAAACTGGCGCTGCGCTTGTTCGTCGTCCACATCTGCAATAATTCCTTTCTGAATGAAACTGGATAGGGCTGTTCTTGGTTCCACGGTTAGTGCATAACTGGAAATATGCGCCAGATCAAAAGACAACGCCTTCCCAATATTTTGCTCCCATCTATCGTCTCCCATATCGGGAATGCCATAGATTAGGTCAATGGAGATGTTGTCAAAATAATGCATTACTTCTTTGATACAGTTTTCTGCTTCATGAGCCGTATGTGCTCTGTTCATTAGCTTCAGATCGGCGTCAAAAAATGACTGAATGCCAATACTCATGCGATTTATACCAACGGTGCTGTAACGGGATACTTTTGAAGAACCTCCACGCGGGCCAGGCCATAAATCATCCGGATTGGCCTCCAACGTGATTTCCGGGCTATCCACCACAGCGTAGTTTTTATAGATAGTGTCTAGCAAAAAGACAATTTCATTCTCCTCCAAAAGGGAAGGCGTACCTCCTCCGAAGTATATGGTAGCTATGGGGGTATCTTTCATTTCCTCAGCTCGTAAGATGAGCTCTTGAGCCAGGCAATGTACCATCTCCTGTTTTCGCTTAAGACTTGTGGAAAAATGAAAATCGCAGTAATGGCATGCTTGTTTACAAAAGGGAATATGAAGGTAAATTCCGGCCATAGTATGTATTGCGTTGCGCCTTTAATGTTGACAACAATGGATTCACCATTTATGCATTGAGTTTAGCGCTTAACGATCATTTTTTATTGATTTTATCCGCATTCTGTTTCACAAAGGCCTCCCAACCTGTGTATTGCACCCCTATAGCTATCCTTCCTTCGTTATAGAAATGGCAGACCGCTGCGGCGAGGCCATCTGTACTATCCAGATTTTTGGGCAAGGAAGACAGTCCCAGAAGGCCCTGTAACATTTTAGCCACTTGTTCTTTACTGGCATTGCCATTGCCTGTGATAGCCATTTTTATTTTTTTGGGTAGGTATTCCGTTATTGGAATTTGCCGGGATAGGCCCGCAGCCATAGCCACTCCCTGGGCTCTTCCCAGTTTGAGCATGGACTGCACGTTTTTGGAGTAAAAGGGGGCTTCAATGGCAATCTCATCCGGGTAATAGGTATCGATCAATTCCAATGTGCGATCGTAAATGAGCTTCAATTTGGTGTAAGGATCATCGTATTTCCGTAAATGAAGTTCGTTCATCTGCACAAACTGCATTTTTTTGTTGACCACCTTGATGATCCCAAAGCCCATTATCGTTGTTCCGGGGTCTATTCCCAATATGATCTTCTCTTTCGTCAAATCAGTCCTCTGTATTTAAAATAAGTGGCAAACGTACCCTAACACTTACCGGGACCCCTCGCTTTAGCGCCGGAGCAACGGTGGTGAGATCATTTAATCGCTCTTCCAATTCCTTTCGGAGGTTTGGCAAGTGTTGCTCTGCAACAGCTTCACCCTGTATATTTACCAGCGTGATAAAACCGTGTTCATCAATTAACAGATCAATATATATTGTGTCGTTTACCTCCTTTTCTACTTCGTAATACAGTCCTTCAAAAGCTTCACCAAAATAAACACCCATAGTTTGTTGGAAACACTCTTTTTGCACCGTTTTAGCGGCCGTTTCATCACAATCCTCAAAAAGTGGATATTGATCTACATCATTCCAATCAATGGTCAAAAGTTCTTTGTTTACCAAACGGTCCTTCTGTTCTTCCTTTGACAAAAAAAAGTCGCAGGAAACCAAAGAAAGTAAAAGAAAAAAGCACCCCCATCTGTACATACCATCCTTAGAATTTGGTGGAAATTACAATATTTTCGAAAACCTAAATCTAAACGCGCAGCTTAAATCCCAGAAACACGATTGTAACAAATTCCTGTTACTTTTGACTAATCCCTAAAAAAAGAAGCCTTGGATATTGTTCTGCTCATCATTGGATTTTTGTTAATGCTTGTTGGTATTTTAGGAAGCTTTTTACCTGTTTTGCCAGGGCCTCCGGTAAGTTGGATTGGATTGCTCTTGCTATACCTTACTAAAGCAGTTCCTGACAATTGGTGGTTTTTGGGTATTACCTTAGCTATTGCCCTTGTGGTAACTGTACTGGACTACATTATCCCGGCTGCGGGGACCAAGAAGTTCGGGGGGAGCAAAGCCGGGATGTGGGGTAGCATCATCGGGCTTTTGGTGGCCATCATATTCCCTATTCTAGGCCCTTTTGGGATCATCATCTGGCCTTTTGTGGGGGCACTGGTGGGTGAGCTCGCCAACAATGCGGACCAGAAAAAGGCATTAAAAGCGGCTTTCGGGTCCTTTGTTGGTTTTTTAACCGGCACTTTCCTTAAATTTTTAATCGCAGTTGTCTATGCCGGTTTATTTCTGTGGAAAGCGATTGAATACGGCCCCGAGCTATTCTCCTTTTCTTAGTTCAGCCAGCTAACTTTGTCCGATACAGGCCTACGTTCCACAGGTGGAGGGGTTTCATCATAATACCCCATATAGAAGAACCCCAAACATTTCTCTCCCTCATCCAGTTGAAAAAACTCATTCATATATCGGATAAGTCCCGGAGAACTCCAATAACTCCCTATACCCAAAGCTGTGCAACAGAGCCACATATTTTGCACCGCCATGGCAGTGGCCGCAATTTCTTCCCACTCCGGAAGGCTTTCCTTTGGATCCCGCTGCATACAAATAACGATCACCGCCGCCGACCGTTGCGGATTTTCCAGTAGCTTTTTAATCTTAATCTGTTTTGGTTTTGGTTCCGTTTCCTGGTATTTTTTTGACAAAAACTCGCCTAATCTGGTTTTTGCATCGCCCTGCACCACCTTAAAGCGCCAGGGTTCGGTCTTTCTATGCGTAGGTGCCCAATTGGCGGCTTCCAATATTTGCTCCAAATCTTCTTTAGCAATTGACCGATCATTAAATTGTGGGGGGAAAACAGAACGTCTTTTTGGAATTACTTCAAAAATATCCATTTACAATCTTTTGTTTTTTCTTGGTATAAAGGTATACCTAATCTCAAACTTTCGCCCTACTTTTAATCTTACGAAAACGATTTCTTAATGCCACAACCACCAATACATTTCCTTCTGGGAGAAGCTACTTTGTCTGCGGGATTGGCACTGCAGATGGTCCGAGGTGAATTAAAAGGCACTTTTTCCGAAGCTGCCCAAAAGCGTATTCAAAAAAGTTCTCGGTATGTTGAGCAGATCGTTGCACACGGTGCCCCGGTCTATGGTATTAATACCGGTTTTGGCCCCTTGTGCACCACTAAAATTTCCAGGGAAGCTACCCAAAAATTGCAAACCAACATTTTACAAAGTCATAGCGTTGGGGTAGGGCCCCCTATTTCCAATATGCTTGCCAAACTAATGCTGGTCCTTAAAGCTCATGCCCTGGCTAAAGGCTATTCCGGTATACGCCTTGCTACACTTGAACGTATCCTTTGGCACATCGAAAACAACGCTATCCCTGTGGTTCCCTCCCAGGGGTCGGTAGGTGCTTCGGGTGATCTCGCTCCCCTCTCCCACCTCTTTTTGCCCCTTATCGGATTAGGTAAGGTGAATTTTGAAGGAGAAACCCTAACCACAGAACGTTTGTTTCAAAAAACCGGGCTTACGGCCCTGGAGTTAGGCCCAAAAGAAGGCCTGGCACTCATTAACGGCACACAATTTATTGCTGCCCATGCGGTGCTGGCACTTCAGAAACTCCATAACTGCCTGAGACAAGCTGATGTTATCGGCGCAATGATGTTGGAAGGGCTGCAAGGTTCCATACGTCCCTTTAGCAAGAAATTACACGAATTACGCCCTTTCATGGGTAGCCAACACGTCGCCGGAAGAATTCGGACTTTACTAGCGGGCTCTGAGATATTAGAGCACCATATTGACTGTGAACGGGTGCAAGATCCCTATTCCTTACGTTGTATTCCCCAGGTGCATGGGGCTTCCCGAAATGCATGGCACCATCTCAAGGCACTTTTGCAAACGGAGTTAAATTCGGTCACAGATAATCCAGTTATCCTTGATAGTACTACTGCCATTAGTGGAGGAAATTTTCACGGACAACCCCTGGCATTGGCGTTGGACTATGCTGCTGTGGCCGCCGCCGAAATAGGAAACATTTCGGACCGCCGAATTTATTTGGCCTTGGAAGGAGGTTATGGCGTACCCCAACTGTTAATGCAGGATACCGGTATTAACTCCGGCTACATGATGTTGCAGTACACTTCTGCGGCTTTGGTTAGTGAGAACAAAAGTATGTGTTTCCCGGCTAGCGCCGATAGCATTCCAACTTCACTTGGGCAGGAAGATCATGTGAGCATGGGATCCATTAGTGGAAGAAAAGCCCTTACCATCATCGAAAATGTAGAGAAGATCCTGGCCATTGAACTGCTCACTGCAGCACAGGCATTTGAGTACCGTAAACCGTTAAAATCGGGACTGCTCCTGGATCGAGTGCACCAGTTCCTGCGTTCCAAGGTCCCTTTTGCTGCAGAAGATCGGGTCTTTGCAGATGATATCGATACTACCATAGACATCATCCGAAGTGGCGAAATTATCAATTTGATAGAAGCCCTGATGCTGGAAAAGAACATTGTTTGGGATACCCCCTACAGTCGTGAATTTGAACTTTTTTAAATGGCTACAAAAACACTGATCGGACCGTTCACCCAATTGCTGCCGATGTCCGGACTTCCCATAAAAGGAGCACTCAAAGATGAAGTAATAGCGGTTATTGATCAAGGCGGTATACTAATTTCCGAAGGGCAAATCCTTAAAATTGGGGCTTTTAAAAACCTTGTGCGGGAAGCGGACG
The DNA here is from genome assembly GCA_028277085.1 of Flavobacteriaceae bacterium. Classification (GTDB taxonomy): domain Bacteria; phylum Bacteroidota; class Bacteroidia; order Flavobacteriales; family Flavobacteriaceae; genus Croceivirga. The sequence continues at coordinate 14,632 of JANQHL010000282.1, read as the reverse complement.
AGGTGCATCAACTGGATCAGGAAATCGTTGGCACCCCTGGTTTTGTAGATGCCCACACTCATATTTGTTTTGGCGGATCCCGTGCCCGGGACTATGCCCTTCGCAATTCCGGGAAGACCTATTTGGAAATTGCTAAATCCGGAGGAGGAATTTGGGATACTGTGATAAAAACACGGGAAGCCACTGAAGCCCATCTTAGTCAAGGGGTGGTAACACGGGCCAACGCGCATTTAAAACTGGGAGTTACTTCCCTGGAAGTAAAAAGCGGTTACGGTCTTTCGGTAGAAGAAGAGCTAAAGATGTTACGTGCTATTAAAGCCGCAAATACTAAAACAGTAGTCGATTTGATTCCAACCTGTCTGGCGGCACATATCCCACCAAAGGATCAATCAGGTTCCCCCGGGCAATATCTGCAAAAGCTGAGTGAGGTGCTGCTCCCCAAAATAAAATCAGAAAAGCTAAGCAACCGCATAGATGCCTTTGTAGAAGAAAGTGCCTTTTCCCAGAAAGAGATTGAGCCTTATTTCAAAACGGCTTCTGCTATGGGGTTTGATATTACAGTACATGCAGATCAATTCTCCACCGGAGGAAGTGCAATAGCCGTGAAGTATAAGGCAGTTAGTGCTGATCACCTCGAAGCAAGTTCTGATAAAGAAATCACTCTTTTGGCGAACAGTGATACTATCGCAACGGCACTTCCCGGAGCCTCCTTTGGCCTGGGATGCGAGTTTACCCCGGCGCGTAAACTACTTGATGCGGGAGCCGCTTTGGCCATAGCTAGTGATCATAATCCGGGCTCTGCGCCAATGGGAAATTTACTGGCACAAGCCAGTATTCTGGGAGCGTTTGAAAAATTATCCAATGCCGAGGTGTTGGCCGGGATAACGTTCAGAGCTGCTGCTGCATTAAATCTGAAGGATCGTGGCATATTGGCAAAAGGATACAAAGCAGATATCATTGCTTTTCCCGCAGTAGATTATCGGGAAATTACCTATCATCAGGGACAATTACAGCCGTGCGCTGTATGGAAAAATGGAATAAAGGTTTTGTAAAATGAGTAAAGCGGAAATTGCAAATTTCAAACGCCAAATTCTTCAGGGTATCCCGGAGCAACTCCCTTCAAAAAGGCCGGTGGTACAAGGAGAGCATACAGCGCCAAAACGAAAGGATATCCTCTCCACCGAAGAAAAAAAACTAGCGGTTCAAAACGCATTACGGTATTTTCCCAAAGTATGGCATGAGGAATTGGCTGTGGAGTTTGCAGAAGAACTACAACAGTTTGGACGCATTTATATGTATCGTTTTAAACCGGGTTATCCGCTCTTTGCTAGGCCTTTTGACTGGTATCCCGCCAAAACACCCAAGGCGGCGGCCATAATGCTAATGATCCAGAACAACCTTGATCCGGCGGTGGCCCAACACCCTAACGAACTTATTACCTATGGGGGGAACGGGGCAGTTTTCCAAAATTGGGCGCAATACCTTCTTACAATGAAATACCTGGCGGAAATGGAGGAAAACCAAACGCTGCACATGTACTCCGGACATCCCATGGGCTTATTTCCATCATCACCCGGTGCACCCAGAGTAGTGATTACCAATGGGATGATGATTCCCAATTACTCCCAACCTGATGATTGGGAACGGTTCAATGCCCTAGGGGTAACTCAATATGGGCAAATGACGGCGGGTTCTTATATGTATATCGGCCCTCAGGGGATTGTTCACGGCACTACGATAACCGTAATGAACGCTTTTAGAAAGGTACTTTCTCCTGAAGATTCCCCTAAAGGAAAGGTTTTTTTGACCTCGGGACTGGGTGGTATGAGCGGAGCCCAACCTAAGGCAGGAAACATTGCCCAATGCATTACAGTTTGTGCCGAGGTAAATCCCGAAGCTGCCAGAAAAAGATACAATCAGGGGTGGGTAGACGAACTTTTGGAAGATTTGGAGGGTTTAGTGGCGCGCACAAAAAGGGCCATCCATCAGAAGGAGGTGGTCTCGCTTGCCTTTATAGGTAATGTGGTGAACGTATGGGAGCGCTTCTATAAAGAAGCGATTTTCGTGCATTTGGGTTCGGATCAGACCTCCTTACACAATCCCTGGTCAGGTGGGTATTACCCTGTGGGTCTTACCTTTGAGGAAGCTCATGTTATGATGGCCGAAGATCCCGAAAGTTTTAAGCACCATGTACAAGAATCCCTCCGAAGACAGGTGGCCGCAATTAACAAACACACTGAAAACGGTACCTATTTTTTCGACTATGGCAATGCCTTTTTGTTAGAGGCTTCCAGAGCCGGAGCCGCTATTTTGGCACCGAATGGGGTTGACTTTATATACCCCTCCTATGTACAGGATATTCTTGGACCAATGTGTTTTGATTATGGTTTTGGCCCCTTTCGCTGGGTTTGTACTTCCGGTACCGCTAAAGATCTCAAACAAACCGATAGGCTTGCTCTGGAAGTCATGGAAGCTATTGCAGCTTCAGCTCCCGAGGAAATCCGCCAGCAAATGCAAGACAACATCGCATGGATACAACAAGCAGAACAGAACGAATTGGTAGTGGGTTCCCAAGCAAGGATTTTGTATGCCGATGCTTCAGGACGTATTGCGATAGCAACTGCCTTTAACCAGGCTATAAGCGAAGGGAAAATTTCTGCTCCCGTAGTATTGGGGCGTGATCATCATGATGTAAGTGGTACGGATTCTCCCTTTAGGGAAACAAGTAACATTTATGATGGCAGCAAGTTTACCGCAGATATGGCCATTCATAATGTTATTGGTGATAGTTTTCGGGGTGCTACATGGGTTTCTATTCACAATGGTGGTGGTGTGGGATGGGGAGAGGTCATCAACGGAGGATTTGGCTTATTGTTAGACGGTTCCAAAGATGCCCAGCAAAACGTAAAACATTTGCTCTTTTACGACGTTAACAATGGTATTGCGAGACGGGCATGGGCGCGAAACGAAGAAGCACTATTCGCAATACATCGCGAGATGGAACGCACTCCTGAATTGAAAGTGACCCTACCCAATGGTGTTGATCCTTCACTATTGGATAATTTGTTCTGATATGGCTAAATATGTGTTCCCCCTTAAAGAAAACTGGTCCGGCAGGATGTCGGATCAACAGCTCTATCTACATGAAAAAGTAACTTGTTTACCTATCGATCAATTAGAGAAAGGCAAAAATCTGTTTGCACTACTGGGGTACGCCTGTGACGAAGGGGTTCGTAGGAATTCTGGCAGAACAGGCGCAAAGAAGGGGCCGAAAGCGATTCGAGAAGCCTTGGGAAAAATGCCCAATCATCTTGATGATGGTCAAAAGCTCATTGATATTGGAGATGTTTCTTGTACTGATAAAGCCATGGAAGCAGCACAGGAAATGCTTAGCGAAAAAGTTTACGAACTATTGGACAAGAATAGCTTCCCCATCCTCATCGGAGGAGGCCATGATATTGCCTATGGGCATTATAACGGCATCAAAAAATTCTTGCTTTCAAAACGGAAAAGACCCGCTATAGGGATCATTAACTTCGATGCGCATTTTGACCTTAGGGAAGATCGTGACCTTCCAAACTCGGGAACGCCGTTTTACCAGCTGGCCAATGAAAATGAACCTTTTCCCTATCTATGCCTGGGTATTCGAAAGGATGCCAATGACCGAACCCTTTTTGAAACCGCAGCGGAAATGGATGTCACCTATGTGCTTCAGAACACCTTTCGGATTGAGTTCGTTAAAGAGATCAACACCTGGATCAAAGCCTTTATCGCAACGGTAGATCATGTTTATGTCACCATAGATCTGGATGGCTTTTCCTCCGCCTATGCCCCCGGGGTAAGCGCCGCCTCACCCATGGGCTTTTCCCCGGATGTTGTCCTGGAAAGCCTGGAAACTATAATTACGTCGGGGAAGCTAATAAGTTTGGATATCGCAGAAATGAACCCGGAATTCGATCTGGACGGAAGAACAGCAAAACTAGCGGCTTCACTCATTCACAAGATTATCCATTCTGAATTTCCGTAAACAAAAAAGCCTCCGAAAAGGAAGCCTTTCATTGGTTTGCACTGTATGTGCAACACCGTTCCGGGTTTTCCCGGAACACAACACAACAGGACAAAGATAACCAAAGAATTATTTTTAACGATGTTTCTCCCAAATTAATGCTGCTGCTCCACAAATTGCAGCAGTTTTTCCGGGCATTCCGGATTCCAGGATCTTTACCTTACCCTTATAAACTTCCAGTAAGTAATCGTTGAAGTAGCGCTCAAGCGGTTCCAAAATCCACTTTCCACTGTTGACAAGTCCTCCCATGAGGATAAAAGCTTCCGGTTGCGTAAAGGCCGTAAAGTTGGCCAATGCAAGTGCCATGATCTTCGCAGTGTAATCAAACGCCTTTAACGCAATCACATCTCCCTCCTCGGCAGCTTTGGTGATATCTTCTCCGTGCAGATCATTGTAGGCAACATCTCTAAACCGGCTTTGATCCAAATACATGCTCTGCATATAGAGAATTGTTCGCTTAAGTCCGGTAGCAGACACATAGGCTTCTAACCCCCCTTGCACTCCAAGCCCGGTAAGCCGGCCATCTCCTATAGTCATATCTACATGGCCCAATTCCCCGGCGAAGCCATCATACCCATCAATTAATTGCCCATTAGCCACTATTCCCGCACCAAATCCAGTCCCAAGGGTAATTGCAATAAAATCAGTCATGTCTTTACCTCTGCCAAATAGCATTTCGCCAAGAGCCGCAGCGCTGGCATCATTCATTATTCGCATCGGCATCGGCATTTTTTCCTTGAGTTTTTCCAAAATAGGAACCGTCCCCCTCCACAACAAATTGGCCGCATTTTCGATAGTTCCATTTTTGCTGGAGGCATTTGGCGCTCCAATGCCACAACCCAGAATGGTTCCCTTGGCACCTACGTTTTCTATTAGCGTTTCCGAAGCAAGCTTTACCTGCTCCAGGTAGGCATCCAAATCCGGATATTCCTTGGTTCGAAAAAAGGTTTTCTCCAAACAGTTCCCCGTTTTATCTACTAAACCAATTTTGGTTTTGGTTCCCCCTATATCAATTCCTATAACTAAATCCATTGCTATTACTTAAGATGTTTTAAAGATAGTTTTTCCAACAATTTTTTTTGATACTTTTAAAGAAATCCGATCATAAAATCGATAATAGTTTGTACTATTTAGGAATAGACCTTGGGAGTTCATCTATAAAGATAGCGGTAGTAGAAAGCGAAACCGGAAAAGCTATTGGTTGGGTACGCGAACCGCAAGAAGAAATGGCAATCACTTCCCTACAGCCCGGCTGGGCGGAACAAAATCCGGAGGACTGGTGGCGTTGGATCTGTGCAGGGATCCAAAAGATCAAGAAAAAATTCAACATTTCCGCCCAGGAAATCATTGGCGTGGGTATTTCTTACCAAATGCACGGACTTGTAGTTGTTGACCAAAGGGGAATGCCCTTACGGGAGGCGATCATTTGGTGTGATAGTAGAGCGGTAGCTATTGGAAATCAGGCATACGATACGTTGGGGAGCGATTTCTGCAATTCCCATCTGTTGAATTCCCCCGGAAACTTTACCGCCTCAAAATTGCGATGGGTCCAGGAAAACGAACCCGATCGCTATAGCAAAATTCACAAATTTTTACTCCCTGGCGATTATGTTGCGTATCGATTATCCGGGCTCATGAACACCACTATTTCAGGGCTTTCGGAGGGTATTTTCTGGGACTTTAGTTCAGATACATTGTCCGCCGAGTTATTGAACCATTTCCAAATTGACAAAGCGCTTGTTCCGGATATCGTAGCTACATTTTCAGAACAAGCAAGGGTAAGTCCCCAAGGAGCTAAGGAGAGCGGATTGCTGGAAGGAACACCTATCCTTTATCGAGCTGGGGATCAACCGAATAATGCTGTTTCCCTGAATGTTATGCGTCCCGGGGAAATCGCAGCTACTGCTGGCACTTCCGGAGTAATTTACGCGGTAACCGAAAACCATGCGGTTAAAGAATATGACCGGGTGAACAACTTTGCCCATGTCAATTACAACCTAGGAGAACGACAATGGATCGGTACACTGTTGTGCATCAATGGCGCTGGAATACAATACCGCTGGCTTCGGGAAAACCTTTTGGTGGATACGTATGACGTTATGAACCATTTAGCAGCAACGGTGGGCATTGGGTCTGATGGGCTTACTCTTCTGCCGTTTGGAAACGGTGCCGAACGAATGTTACGGAACAAAGACCTTGGCAGCCATATCCTGCATTTAAATTTCAATAGGCACACTAAAGCCCATCTTTGCCGTGCTGCCCTTGAGGGTATTGCATTTTCTTTTGCGTATGGTTTCGAGATAATGCAATCCGAAAAGAGTACCAACCAAGTGATCCGGGCAGGTAATGACAACCTTTTTCGCTCTGAGATATTTTCAAATACGATAGCCAATTTGTTAGAAAAAGAAATTAAAATTTATAATACTACGGGGGCTGTTGGTGCCGCAAGGGCCTGTGCCATAACCAAGGGGCAATTTGACGACTTGTCCCCATTCACAGGGCATGATTATATAAAAACCTACACCCCTTCCGGAGATAATACAGCATACTTAAGTGCTTACCATAACTGGAAAAAAGAATTGGAGCAAATCATCAACCATTAAATAAGCAAGCAATGGCAACACTGGGAGAAAAGGAGTATTTCAAAGGTATTGGAACTATCCCGTTTGAGGGCAAGGACTCTGATAATCCGTTGGCGTTTAAATTTTACGATCGGAATAAGGTGGTAGCCGGCAAGACCATGCAGGAGCACTTTAAATTTGCAATGGCCTATTGGCATACGCTTTGTGGTACGGGCGGAGACCCTTTTGGCCCAGGCACAAAAGACTTCCCATGGCTAAGTGCATCCGATCCTATACAGGCAGCAAAAGACAAGGCTGATGCCGCTTTTGAATTTATCACCAAAATGGGATTTGACTACTTCTGTTTTCACGATTTTGATCTGGTGGAGGAGGCGGACAGCTTATTGGAATCAGAAAAAAGGGTGCAACAACTTGTGGAATATCTAAAAGAAAAGATGGCAGTGTCCGGGGTAAAACTGCTATGGGGTACCGCTAATCTTTTTTCGCACCCCAGATATATGAACGGAGCAGGATCCAATCCCAACTTTGATGTAGTGGCGAGAGCCGGAGCGCAACTTAAAATTGCATTGGACGCTACTATTGCCCTAAATGGCGCCAACTATGTCTTCTGGGGGGGGCGGGAAGGGTATATGTCCTTACTCAATACCAGGATGCAGCTGGAGCAGGACAATGTTGGCCGATTAATGCGTATGGCCCGGGACTATGCCAGAAAGCAAGGATTCAAAGGAAATTTCTTTATCGAACCCAAGCCTATGGAGCCCATGAAACATCAATACGATTTTGATGCGGCTACCGCTATAAATTTTATCCGGGAACAAGGCTTGGCAGCAGATTTTAAACTCAACATAGAGGTCAACCACGCTACCCTGGCACAACATACCTTTCAGCATGAGTTGCAAGTGGCTGCCAATGCGGACATGTTGGGTAGTATTGATGCCAATCGCGGTGATTATCAAAATGGATGGGACACCGATCAGTTTCCCAACAACGTGTTGGAAACCACCGAGGCCATGCTGGTATTGCTAAAATCCGGTGGCTTGCAAGGAGGCGGAGTCAATTTTGATGCCAAAACCCGACGCAATTCTACCGACCTCGAGGACCTTTTCATTGCTCATATCGGTGGCGCAGACACCTTCGCAAGAGCGCTTTTGGCGGCAGATGCGGTACTGCAACACTCTCGATATGACACCCTTTTAGACCAACGATACGCTTCTTTTTCTTCAGGAAAAGGAGCTGATTTTGTTGCGGAAAATTTGCAATTAACCGATCTCTATGACTATTCGAAAACAGCAGGAGAACCCAAACAGATTAGTGGAAAGCAGGAGCTTTATGAGAGCATTTTGAATCAATACCTATAGTTCTTTTATTTTAGGACGAGGAATTATTCTACTTTAAAAAAGAGCGTAACTATTTTTATACTCAGCGTTCTACGTACTCCGATGGGGAACAACCAAAGTGTTTTTTGAAGGTAGTGGAGAAATATGCTAGTTGGTTAAACCCTGCAGCATAGCCCACTTCTGAGATATTGACATTGTTTTCCGGCAATAGTTTTGCTGCCAACGTTAACAGCAAAACATCCTAAAACCAGTAGGGTTTAACAATTTGAAGCAAAAACCAAAGTTTAGAAAAATTGGGATAGTCGACCTGGAAATTAGAATACAACAGCCCCTTACACCCTTGGTTTCTCTAACTTGTCAAAAAGCTCTCAACACCTAGATGAGATTGTTACCAAGATTAAGGTATACTACCTTGCTATTCTTGCACTTATTCTTGTTTTCTTATCCACCCCTCAATCAATGATGATATTGAATCAATGTTTTCGAGTTGACGAACATTTTTTCTGCCATACTCTTCGTAGATAGCATCGTCGTCCAAAGGGGTGTTCCTGTCCCTTACCTGATCCCAGAGTTTGACCCTATACTTATACGTTTGAATGAAGGACGAATCCATTAGACCATCTACTCCTGTAATTAGCTTGAAGTCCTGAGGTCTTTTGTAATAAGCAAACCCGGTAAAGATATCTTGATAACGATCATCATGTTCTGTGAAGGTCCACATATCGAAATGGTCCTCGCCGAAAGGTGAACCTTTAAAGTCAAAACCCGAATCCTCAACGTTGGCCGCCTTAAATGCGGCATCCCATTTGCCATCCTGCATGATCACTGAATTTATAAGGACATTAGCCGCGGTATTCGGATACTTTTTAAAAAGAAATGCTCCGGTATTATATATCATTTCCCCATCGGATGTTTCAAAATTCCTGTTGTACGCATGCCGATAGTTCATGATGACAAGTGCTTTTTTTCTTTGTTCATCGGAGTCTTTTATCTGTTCGAACTTATCTATGATGTATTCGGCCATCAATCTATCCCTATGATCAATGTCCCCGTTCCAGAACTTCTCTAAATAACCCACATTCAGGGAATCGAGATTTACGCTTACATCAACCGCGTAGAGGTTCAGTTTTTTGCACTGTGGTAACGATTGGTTTATAGCGTAAATTCCTTTATTCTGATAATAAAAATTGTACATGTCCCAAAGGGGGAAGTAATCTGACCTTCTCTGGAGCGATATCAGGTTTTCCTCGACTTCTTTTGCAGACAGGTTTTCCAAATGGACAAAATCATTGAGTTCGGGATTTAGGTTTCTCATACCTGTCTCAAAAAAGATATTACCTACGTCTTCAATAAACCCAGGGTCGGAAACTATATCCATAATAAGCTCATACTGGGTGTTTTCAGAGTGATATCTTTCACAAAGAATCACCAGGTCGTGATTTTCGAATAGACCTAAAACATAATCCTTTGCTGAATTATCGTTGTTTTTTATAAAAGTAACATGTTTGCTGAGTTCTTTGTTCAAACTTGGTTTTTGCTTACAACCTATAATTGTAATTAATACCAAGATGGATATGAGGATTCTTTTCATGTTCTTTTGATTTTTCCTAGGAACGATTGTTAAGTGTACTAACCTAGGAATAGAAAGACGTATAAATAATGATATCGGTCAGTCGTTTAAAACAGCAGATAAAGCGAGTTGTAAAGAACAAACACTCGAAATTCCCAAAACTGTTTGCTTTGGAGGAACTTTAAATTTGAAGAACCACAAACTATTACTTGTCAAACGAATTGGAAAGACTTGTAATATCCGTTACCTTTTCTTTTAAAAAATCAGACAACGCCACTTGTTCATTTAAGTTCATCCCCCACAAAGCGTCGTTAGATAAAATGATAGTAACCGTTAGTGCGGTATCACCTGTATCCCATGCCGCTTTAAAGAAAGCAATAACCGTTTCATCATCTTTTATCGGAATGTTTAATGACCCGTTTTGCCCCCGATAAAATACAATTAAATAAGCGAAGCAGGTTGCCAAACCTTCAGGAACCTTCTTATAACGCTCCAGATATGTTAAGATACTTGGCAGGACCCTTACCTTGAATTTCGAAATGGAATTCAGTGAAATATCCAATAATTTATGTTTGATAAAGGGATTTCTAAATCTATCCAAAATCTCCTGGGCATAGCGCTCAAGTTCTTCTTTCGGCATATCCAATGTTGGGATGATTTCCTTGAATAGTATCGTATCCAGAAAACCTGACAATTTTTCGTCTTCTACCACCTCTTGCACTTCGGTAAACCCAGTGAGGTAACCGATGGGTACCATGGCGGTATGGGCTCCGTTGAGAATTCGGACTTTTCTGGTTCTATAAGGGGTCTGATCGTTGGTAAAAATGACGTTTACTCCAGCTTGTTTAAACTGTAGCTCATGTTCAATTTGTGACGGCCCTTCAATTACCCAAAGGTGAAAAGGCTCTGCCTTAACTACCAATCGGTCTTCATAGCCAAAATGATTTTGTATTTCCGTAATCGTATCTTTTGGAAATCCAGGTACGATACGGTCGACCAGCGTATTATAAAAATGGACTTTCCCCTGAAGCCAGATTGTAAACCCTTCATCCAACGACCAAAGGTCAGCATATTTCAGAATGCATTCACGAAGTAGTTCCCCATTGGCCTCAATCAGTTCGCAAGGTAAAATGTACAGGGTTCCCGGTGGATTACCCTCATAAAACCGAAACCTGTGGTATAATAATGCGGTAAGCTTACCGGGAAAAGAGTTGGGTACCCTTTCGTAATCTTCATCTTCCGGGGCAAAGGCAATTCCAGCTTCGGTGGTGTTGGAGACAATAAATTGCAATTCCGGGTTTTCTCCAAGACGTAAAAAATCGTTGTAGTGTTGGTAGGGATCAAGAACACCGCTTACGGAGGTAATCAATCTTGAGCTTTGTACTTTTTCACCTTTTTCTATTCCTTCCAGGATGACGTGATAGAGCCCCTCCTGGGAATTAATAAGTTCTCCCATTCCCTTTGGTAACGGTTGAACAATCTGGATGTTTCCATCGAAATTGGTCTTTTCGTTGAGTAGGTCTACCATCCAATCTACGAATCCCCGGAGAAAATTGCCCTCACCAAATTGTACGATTTTAATGGGTCGCTTCGGTGCTGAAGACACCGTATTTCTGTTGAGTTTTTTCACGGGTCGATCCAGTTTAATATCCGAAGTATTCCTTAACGTTGTGGTAGCAAATATCACCCACAATTTGCCCTAACCATTTTTCATCTGCCGGGAGTTCTCCATTTTCCACGTCACTACCCAAAAGGTTACACAAGATCCTACGGAAGTACTCATGTCTGGGAAAGGACAAAAAACTCCTGGAATCAGTAAGCATCCCAATAAAACAACTCAACAAGCCCAGGTTGGAAAGACTGTTCAATTGTTTTTCCATTCCGTCTTTTTGGTCCAAAAACCACCAGGCGGAGCCAAACTGCATCTTACCTTTTACACTGCCATCATTAAAATTTCCGATCATACTCGCGAAAATGGCATTATCCGAAGGGTTCAGGTTGTAGATAATGGTTTTGGTCAATTGATTTGTGCTGTCCAGAAGGTTTAGGAAATTGGCCAGGGGTTTTGCTTGTCGGAAGTCACCGATACTGTCAAATCCTGTATCCGGGCCAAGTTGGGCAAGCATTCTGTTGTTGGTGTTTCGCAATGCACCCAGATGAAACTGCTGCACCCAACCGACCTCATGGTACTTCCTACAAAGATGGACTAAGGTCTCGAATTTGAAGTATGCAATCTCCTCGGGTGATAGCGGCTTACCCTCCAGGACTTGTTCAAATAAACGTGTGGGATCATGGTCACCCATCTTAAAATCGTGAAATTGCTCCAATCCGTGATCCGCACTTCTACAACCCATTCCAACAAAGAATTGTATGCGTTGATTTAAAGCATGAATCAGATCAGCATAGGTTCTTATTTCATGATCAACACTTTCCCCTAAAAGGGACAAGTAGTTGCTATATTCCTTTGGATCTTCCAAGGCGTAGGCCTTATCCGGCCTGAAAGACGGAAGTAGCTGTAGCGTTTCCTTTTTGCTTTGAAATTTGGAGTGATACCTCAAATCATCAACGGGATCATCGGTGGTCGCTACCACAGTGACATTCATTTTTTTCAACAATCCTCTTGTCCTAAAGTCTTCCTCTTGCAAAAGTTCTTGCGTTGACGAATAGATACGTTGTGCACTAGTAGCATCCAAAAGTTCAGCAATATCAAAATAGCGCTGAAGTTCCAAATGTGTCCAGTGATAGAGCGGATTTCTAAGCGTGTAAGGAACGGTTTTTGCCCATTGGACAAACTTTTCTTCATCGGTGGCATTGCCGGTAATATACTTCTCATCAATGCCCAATGTTCGCATGGCCCGCCACTTGTAATGGTCACCTTTCAACCATACTTCCGTACAATTGTGATACTGATGGTTCTCGGCGATTTCCATTGGCGGCAGATGGTTGTGGTAGTCTATAATGGGCAAGTTCTTGGCAAAATCGTGATAGAGTATTTTGGCAAAATCGCTATACAATAGAAAGTCCTCGTCCAAAAAAGTGCGTTTCGATTGATGCAATCGATTGTACTGTTTGTTCTTGTCGGTTAATGCCATCTAGTAGTGTTAAAAACGCTGGTTTTACGATTTCTTTTTTTCCGAGGAAGCTCTTATGATCAACTCAGGCTGTATTACTGTTTTTTTGGGGACAATTTTCTCTTGTTCTGAATTCAACGCACTAAAAAATAGGTTGGCCGCCGTATGTCCCATTTCTATGGGGAACTGGTTAACCGTGGTCAAAGGGGGATCGGTGAAAGAGGTGAACGGCTCATTCAAAAAACCTACGAGTGCAACGTCCTCAGGTATTTTCAATCCATTTTCTTTCAATACTTGCATGGCCCCCATAGCAGCATAGTCACTAGCGGAAAAGACGGCATCAAAACCCTCACCTTTTTGCAACAAGGTTTCAGTGTGCGCTCTGCCATCCTCTAATTGCAGATTTCCGCTAAACACTAAAGCTTCGTTACGTTCAATACCATGGTCTTCCAAAGCGTTCACATAGCCTCGATAGCGCTCTTTGTAAATGTCAATTTTTCGTTCGGTAGTGAAATGAGCAATTTTAACACACCCTTGTGCTATCAGATGTGCGGTCGCCAAGTAAGCGCCTTGATAATCGTCAATTACAACCTGACTTGTATGTAGTTGGGGTGTAGTTCGGTCAAAAAGCACCAGGGGAAGGTCACGTTCCAAAACCTGTTTGTAATGCTCAAAATGTTGCGTGTTCTTACCAATCGAAGCAATTATTCCATCCACTCGGGCGTTTAGGAATGCCCTGACTGCGTTTTCTTCATTCTCAAAGACTTCGTTCGATTGGCTAACAATAACCCGGTAATCCAGGGAATTAGCTACTTCTTCTACACCTCGAATGATGGAAGAGAAGAACGACCGGTTAATGGTAGGGACCAACATGCCAATAAGCTGCGTTCGCCCGCTACGCAAAGCGGAGGCAATTTGGTTGGGCTCATAGTTGAGTTCCCGGGCCGTTTTAAGAACAGCTTTTCTTGTACTATCACTTATCCTGGGATTCCCTTTGAGTGCACGGGAAACTGTGGAAGCGGTAACATTGAGCTTCGCAGCAATATCATGTATGGTAGTCTTCTTTGTATTCTCCATGCTTTTCAACTGTCCTTTGTCAAAGATAGTTGCTCAAAATAAAATGTCGATTATGTAATCGATTGCGCAATTTATAGAATTATTCAGCTATTTAAAAATATTGAATGAAGATTTTTAAATATAACAAAAGGCTTGATTTAATTAGTGTTTCTACATTTTTAAGAAGGAATATTTGCGAATTTAATATTTCTTTATTATTTATGCAATCGATTGCACAACACATTATTTGCTAAATGATGAAATAATCATCTTTCTAAACCAATAATCCACACTTTTTATATCGCTTGTAATACAAAATAGCGGTATAAGAATGATGGTTTTTAAATGCCAGAAAATGAAAATATCGTTAAAATTAATTTTCGCACTAGCTTGTTTTTGCATCAGTTTATCATATGCTTCAGCCGAGCCTAGAAACGTAGATATGTCGGTCCCAAACATTTATCAAGAAAAAACCATTGTGATTTCAGGGAGAATCAATGGTTCTGAAGGGGAGGTTCTGCCAGGAGCCTCTATTTTCATTAGGGAGCTAAATTTGGGAGCCACCTCTGATATTAACGGACTTTTTAACCTTCCGCAGGTTCCGATAGGTACCCATACCCTTGAGATCTCTTACATTGGTTTTGAGTCTTACGCCAACGAAATTGATGTCGATGGCGAAAGCAACATTGATTTGGGTAGAATCACGCTCAATCCGGCTTCCAACCAATTGGGCGAGGTCATTATAACAGGAAGTATTGAAGGTCAGCAACGGGCCTATAACCAGCAGAAGAATGCTGATCAGATTAAAACAATTGTCTCCGCAGACCTTATCAATCAATTTCCGGATATCAATGTAGGGGAGGCCCTGCAACGGGTGGCTGGAGTAAATATAGAACGTGACAATGGAGAAGGCGCCAACATCAGGATACGGGGTACGCCCAACAACTTTG
>JANQHL010000065.1 GCA_028277085.1 Flavobacteriaceae bacterium | reverse complement strand
GCAATCCGGGACGTCCCATTTTCTCGGACAGAACTTTGCCAAGGCGTTTGATGTAAAATTTGCCACAAAAGAAGGGAAACAGGAATATGTTTGGGCTACCTCATGGGGTGTTTCTACACGGCTAATGGGGGCGTTGATCATGACGCATAGCGATGACAATGGCCTGGTACTTCCTCCAAAACTAGCACCTATACAGGTGGTGATTGTCCCTATTTATAAAGGACTGGATCAATTGGAAGCAATAACCGAAAAGGTACTTCCGATAGTAGAAGCCCTGAAGAATCGTGGAATTTCGGTGAAGTACGATAACAGGGATACCCATAAGCCTGGATTTAAATTCAACGAGTACGAGTTAAAAGGAGTCCCTATCCGCTTGGCTATTGGACAGCGTGATCTGGAAAACGGTACTTTGGAAATCGCGAGAAGGGATACCTTGGAAAAATCATCTGTACCTATGGATGAGGTGATCGAAACCGTTGAAACCCTTTTAAAGGATATCCAGGAATCAATTTTCAACAAAGCGAAGACACACCAGCAGGCCAATATTACTCCTGTAGATAGCTACGAAGAGTTCAAAAAGGTATTGGAGGAGAAAGGGGGCTTTCTGGCCGCCCACTGGGACGGGACAGCCGCTACGGAAGAAAAGATCAAAAATGAAACAAAAGCTACCATCCGTTGTATTCCCATTGACGTAAAAGAAGAAGCCGGACAGTGCATGGTTACGGGGAAATCCTCACCGTACCGGGTCCTTTTTGCCAAGGCCTATTAGATCGTCTAAAAATTAGTAGGCCCCTATTGCAATAGTTAAAAATAGTTGTATTTTTGCGTCCGCTAAGAAGCGACCTTAGGGCCCGTTCGTCTAGGGGTTAGGACGCCAGGTTTTCATCCTGGTAACAGGGGTTCGATTCCCCTACGGGCTACAAAGTGACTGAAATTGAAGAGATTACGGGAGGATAAAGAAGGATTCCAGTCAATTTTTATTGGTAAATAACGGCCCGTTCGTCTAGGGGTTAGGACGCCAGGTTTTCATCCTGGTAACAGGGGTTCGATTCCCCTACGGGCTACAGTTCAAATGTTGAATGCAGAATTAAGAACGTTGAATGACTTAATTCGTAATTCCAAATTGATAATTAAAAAACATGGCAAATCATAAGTCGGCATTAAAGCGAATTAGAAGAAACGAAGCTGTACGATTGCGTAACCGTTATCAGCATAAAACGGTACGTAATGCGATCAAAAAATTGCGTAACGAGGAGGATAAAAAAGCAGCAGAGGAGCTTTTACCCTCAGTTGTTAGTATGATTGACAAGCTGGCAAAGCGCAACATCATCCATGCGAACAAAGCTTCCAATTTGAAAAGTAAACTGGCAAGCAAAGTTGCGGCGATGTAAGCTGCATGCGCTTCATAACATTAAAACCCTTCCAATTTAGAAGGGTTTTTTTGTGTGGCAAATTCTTGTTTGAGTTGGGAACTATTTCGCTAGCCCGCATTGTCTTTATGCCAATCCGTGTAGGTAGTTCCTCAAGAGGTGGCTCAATGATTGAAAGAGTTATAGGCCTGGTTTACACAACGATGTCCGATCGTAATCAGTGAAATGCGTTTCTCCTGGAAATTAAAAAGCCTATAATAAAGAGACAATACATTATAGAAACCACTATCCATAATACTTGCCTGAGGTGATAGTCCAGGTAAAATTCTACGTTTAGATAGCCATTTAGAATATAGTAAGGAAAGTAGGTATGGAAAAGTAGCATCCCGCTGTTAATCCAGACCATAAGATTGTAACGATTCACCCGTCCTTTGGTTTTGGACAACTCTTTCAAATGCAAGAAGATGGCAATAATGACCACTACACATCCAATGCAATCCGCGTAGTAGAGGCTGGAATGTAATGGGTCCTGAAAGAAAATAGAAATGAGATATGCCAATCCTGTTACAACTGCCCCGGTAACAATCGCCAATCTATAGATCTTGGTTTTGACCACTTCATGGTATAGCCAAAAAAGGTATCCAAAAAAGATGAGTTGATAAAGGTTGTAGATGACCACATTATGCCATTGGTATTCCGGTTCATCAAAAAAGGAAAACTCCTCAAAATTGATAATAAAATACCCCAATATTTCATTGAAGAGCGTATAGGCCACTAAAAGGGGAAAAAAGCGGAGTGGAGTGTCCACAAATTTTTTGAAGGTAACCAGGGAAACCACCAGTGTAGCTAAATAAAAAATGAAGTAGAAACTAAGCAATGCTATTATTTATCTAAAAGCTCTTCGCCGGCTCACAACAAAGCCAACACAGAATAGTGTGTGCATCACCACAATAAGAATACGAAGGGCTGTCCGTAAATTATACTTTTCCCAAATGTCAAACTGCAAATAGCCAATTAACAAAAGATAGGGGAATAACAAATAGAATATGAAGAGACCAAAGGAAACCCAGATCATTAGGTTATATCGGTCCTTTTTCCACTGAAACGAGGGGTTAAGATCCACAAAATACAAAATACAGCATAAAAGCAAGCTTGATGATCCTATGACGTTGGCATAAATTAAATCATGCGTAATTGGATTTTGAAAAGATGCATTAATCAAATACGATATTACCGTAATTACGGTAGCCCAGGTAATTATTTTTTTGAATCGAAGATTGGAAATAGCTCTTCGATAAACGAAATAGAAAAACACAAAGAAAATGACAATATAAACGTTATATATTATTTGATTGGTATCCGTTCTATCCGAGCGAAAAGCAAAATTCTCATTATAACGAATAATATTTCCTAATAACTCATTAAAGAAGGTGTATGCAATGATAAGCGGAAAGTACCTCAGGACAGTGTCAAAGTATTTGCGATAATAAAATACTGACACTGCCAGAGAGATTAAATACACTAAAACAAAAAAATAATTTTTTAAAAGTTCTATCAAACCTTAAAAAAATTACAAATTAAAAGTCTCCACCCGGAGGGGGACCTGAACCTCCATGATTCAATATCAGGCTTTTACCACCAATTTGAAATAAACTGGCATTTAAATTCGGTACAAAGGAGGCTTTGGATTTTGGGTCCTCTTCATTAGATTCCCCATAACCTTTGACCCAATCTTTAATAAGTTTGGCCTGACCATCTTCGCCTATATAATAACCCCAGTCATTTTGACCATCTCGCAGTGTGGGTAAGATAAAAATAGAATTTTGTCGGGGGTGGATCACTGTTTTCCCATCTGGAAAGCGCCCTTCATCCGGATAATTTGCAAAATAAAAGCGTAGCGTATTTGGAGTAACCCCGGCTTTTTTGGATTCTTGCTCTACATAAGCGATGTACTGTTTTACCGCTTCCAAATCAAATGTTACGTAACGCGCAGCTTCAAATTCCTTTTCCGGAGCACGTTGTTTTGTTTCAAAGTCTTGAATGCCAGGAACTCTATACCGGGAATAGTTGTCGTAAATGGATTTGGCAGCCTCCAAGGCGATGATATTTTCCGGTTGCTTCAATTCGGGCTCCTGGGTTTTAGTGGGCTCTTCTTCTTTATCAGGTTTAGAGGCTTTCGGATTGCAAGCTGCAATTGTTAAAAGTACTAGTCCTAATAGTAAAAGACGGTAGGTTAGTGATTTTGTAGTGTCCATAGGGTCGTTCATGTTAAAAAGTTATTATTTGTGGGGGAAATCTGCCTAAAGATAGGGTTTTTGTGCAATTTTTTTAACAAAAAAGCCCTGTGGTTTTGACACAAGGCTTGCATTTTATCGATATTATTAGAAAGGACTATTCGTTCATCGTCATTAGGAATTCTTCGTTGTTACGGGTCTGTTTTATCCTTTGTTCCATAAACTCCATAGCTTCTACGGGATTCATATCCGCCAAGTACTTTCGCATGATCCACATACGTTGGATGGTGTTGTCATCCAGGAGTAGATCGTCGCGTCGGGTAGAGGAGGAGATGAGGTCAATGGCCGGGAAGATACGGCGATTACTTAGGCGTCTATCCAGTTGCAATTCCATATTACCAGTTCCCTTGAACTCTTCAAAGATTACCTCATCCATTTTAGAGCCGGTTTCCGTTAGGGCTGTGGCAATAATGGTAAGCGATCCGCCGTTTTCGATATTTCGGGCTGCACCGAAGAAACGCTTGGGTTTGTGCAAAGCATTAGCATCCACCCCCCCACTCAATACTTTACCAGATGCGGGTTGTACGGTATTATAGGCACGGGCCAATCGGGTGATAGAATCCAGCAAAATAACCACATCATGGCCGCATTCAACCAAGCGTTTTGCTTTTTCAATCACGATATTCGCAACGCGTACATGTTCCGAAGCCTCTTTATCAAAAGTGGAAGCTACTACCTCCCCGCGGACGTTCCGTTGCATATCGGTAACCTCTTCGGGCCGTTCGTCAATCAACAAGATAATTTGATATACCTCGGGATGATTGGCAGCTATGGCATTGGCAATATCTTTCAACAGCATTGTCTTTCCCGTTTTCGGTTGGGAAACGATCATACCTCGCTGCCCTTTTCCTATGGGAGAGAACAGATCCATAATACGGGTAGAAATAGTACTTTGCCGTTCAGCGATATTGAATTTTTCCCGTGGGAACAGTGGGGTAAGGTGCTCAAAAGAGACACGGTCCCGTACTACTTGCGGGTCCAGGCCGTTAATTTTATTCACTTTGATCAACGGGAAGTACTTTTCCCCCTCTTTCGGGGGACGGATGTTACCGAGCACGGTATCTCCCGTTTTTAAACCGAACAGACGTATCTGCGATTGTGACACGTAGATATCATCCGGAGAAGATAAATAATTATAATCCGAAGACCGTAAGAAACCATAACCGTCTTGCATAATATCCAGTACTCCCTCACTGGCGATAATACTGTCAAATTCAAATTCAGGTTCTTTATAGCGGTTTTTCAGGTCTTTATCAAAGTTGCTATTGCGCTTCTCCCCATGCCCTTTCTGAGCGTGATGCCCCCTACGCTGTCCTTTATGCTGGCCGTTTTGCTTGTGCTGCTCTTTTTGTTCTTTTTGCTCAGTTCCACTTTCCGGAACGTTTGCTTTGCTTTCAGGAGTTTCAACTGCCTCCTTTTTTTGCGAGGTTTCAACAGCAACGGCTGGCTCCTTTTTCCTTGGGGTACGGGCTCTTCTGGGTTTCTTTTCCCCTTCTGTAGCGGGTTTTTTATCAGCTGCAACGCTAGCAGTAGGATTTGTGGCCTGCACATCCAAAATCTGGTATACCAGATCCAGTTTTTTCAAGGTTTTAAATTTGGGTACGTTAAGTCCTTTTGCAATCTCCTGCAATTCGGGAAGTTTTTTTGCTTTTAGATCAGAAATCTCAAACATTAATTGACTAATAAGTTAAACTTGTATTACTGTTTTGAAGAAAATGTTAGTTGTAACTACAAATAAGGAAAGACTTTCCTGGGTAAGTATTCTAACTAATAACGTTACAAGTATACAAAAATATTTACAAGAACAAGGCGTATTTATCAAGAAAGCGGTGTAATTTTGCCATCCATTGAACGAATAGTAATGATTCAACGCATTCAAACATTGTTCCTTGCCTTGGTTGCGATTGCTTCAGGCCTTCTGCCGTTTGCGTTTAAGCTCTGGGAGAAAACCGATAGTGCAG
>JANQHL010000057.1 GCA_028277085.1 Flavobacteriaceae bacterium | reverse complement strand
CTTTGCCAACTCCAGGGATCATTCCCATCAGATCTTTCATGCTGCCCATTTTCTTGATCTGTTGGATCTGCGTAAGGAAATCATCAAATCCAAACCGGTTTTTGGCTATTTTTTTCTGGATCTTACGGGCTTGTTCCTCATCAAATTGTTCCTGGGCACGCTCTACCAGGGATACTACATCCCCCATCCCTAAAATACGATCGGCCATTCTAGAGGGATGAAAGACGTCTATAGCGTCCATTTTTTCCCCGGTTCCGATAAACTTAATGGGTTTATTAACCACAGATTTGATGGAAATGGCAGCACCTCCACGGGTATCCCCATCCAATTTGGTTAAGATTACCCCGTCAAAATTTAAGACGTCGTTAAATGCTTTGGCAGTATTCACAGCATCCTGTCCGGTCATGGCATCAACTACGAATAGGGTTTCCTGAGGCGATACTGCTTTGTGGATATTGGAGATCTCATCCATCATCTCCTCATCAATCGCGAGACGCCCCGCAGTATCGATGATCACAACATTACATCCCAGGGAAGTTGCGTGTTGCATCCCGGCCTTGGCAATCTCAATGGGATTCTTATTGTCCCGATCGGAATAGACTTCTACTCCAATTTGCTCTCCCACGATATGCAACTGGTCGATCGCCGCAGGACGGTAGACATCACACGCCACCAAAAGGGGCTTTTTACTTTTTTTGTTTTTGAGGTAATTGGCTAATTTTCCGGAGAAGGTTGTTTTACCGGAACCTTGAAGACCGGACATCAATACTACAGATGGAGAACCGGTAAGGTTAATCCCTTCTGCTTCCCCACCCATAAGTTGTGTAAGCTCGTCCTTTACCAATTTTACCATCAATTGCCCAGGCTGGAGCGAGGTAAGTACATTTTGCCCAAGCGCCTTTTCCTTTACGGTATTCGTAAATTCCTTGGCTATTTTAAAATTGACATCCGCATCCAACAATGCCCTGCGTACTTCTTTCAGCGTTTCGGCAACATTGATCTCTGTGATCTTTCCATGTCCCTTTAACGTATGGAGGGCCTTATCCAGCTTTTCACTTAAATTATCAAACATCCGTGCTCATCATTTTGGCGAAAAGCAAATTTAAGAAATACCTTGTATTATAATGGCCTTAAGCAAAATCAAAAAAAGCGACCTGAAGCAGGCCGCCTTTCCATATGGGATAAATTGTGAAACAAATCAACTGCGTTCAAAAGTCAACAAATCATCAGCGTCATCATCTGCTAAACGAATTCGGGTGTCACTAAATTCCAAAACATCCCAATCTTCCGTCAAATCGTCAAAATCGTCATTCGAAGTTGAGAAAGTGATGACGAATTCTAAATCATCGGTATCATCGATATCGTCATCGTCATCCAATTCAATTTGCCATGTACCATTAAAAGAATTGGCACCATTGTCCGACGTAACCGTACCATTTGCGTTAAAGGTGAACACAAAACCATCAAAAGCACTAGTTACGTCTTCTCCATCGTCTACAAAACGTGTAATTCGCCAGGAGCCACTTTGCGCTGCGTTTTGAAGTGCGCTAACATCCGCGCTATTGAACAGATCGTTGTTGTCATCATCATCGTCATTTTCACAAGAAGTCATAAGGGCAAGAGCACCCAACAGCATGGCAGTTCTCCAATACGTAATTTTCATTTTCAAAGCATTTATAAGTTACAGATTCTTTTTTGCCGACATTAGGTAATGTATTGGTAATCATTGGGGTATTTAAAAAAGGACGGCCTTGGGGCGAGCCGTCCTTTTCAACTAAAGATTTGGAGCAAAAAAGGTTACATCTTTTTCTCGAACACTAGTGTTTTATTGGTTACCTCTTCATCCTCGTACACCAACTCGATTCTTTCGGCAGAAACCTCAGAGATATACCATCCTTCAGTCAGTTCATCGAATGGATCACTATCGCCCAGGTTTAAGAAGAACTTAAGGTTGCCATCTGTGTCGCGAAGTACTCTCCAGACACCGGCCAGAAAAGGATCATCATTTACAGAAACCTCTACCTGGTTAAACATTGAGAAACTGAAATCCATACCCGTATAGTCATCTGTTCCATTCACTCCTTCAACATCAAGCATTGCCACATTCCAAAGTCCACCTAAAACAGCGTTTCGAATTTCAGTTACATCTCCGTCATCTGCATTGTCATCACATACTTTTTGAAGTACCATCTCAGAGTCAGAAGCCTCGTCTTTTAAAACAACTTCGCTGGTTTCTACCACACTCTCCCCATCTATTTCAACAACCGGCCATTGAAGGTTTACCGCAGGTTCGCTCATTACTTCTATGAATAATGTTCTTTTGCCCTCAGCATTTGCACCTACTTCCCAGGTTCCGTCAAAGGCGGTGATACCATCTCCAAGCGTAAGCGTTCCATCCGCTCCGAAAATGAACTCATATCCTAAAAGTCTGTCTACATCTTCTCCTTGCAGTTCAAGCTCTTCAATGATCCATTCGCACTCTTTCAACGTATTGGTAAGTGTTTCAATGCTGATGATTCCGTTATCATCTCCTCCATCGTCATCTCCATCATCATCTCCATCATCATCATCATCATCATCACAACGCCTTTTCAGGATTATCCTGTTGCCATTTTCGGTGTAGAACTTGATCTTACCTTCGCCAATCTCATATACGAGCCATTCCAGGTTAAAGTCAACCAGATTATCAAAGGCCAGCGTTAATAACGGTCCACGATCTGTAAACGTCACACTCCACTCTCCTTCAACTTCAGCACCCATTCTATCTTTGATATAAACATCTCCATCTTCGTCAAAGTCTATTACGTACTCCAGGTATTGTTCGGTAGCATCCATTTCTAATCGGATAAACTCACGAATTTCCCATGGACATTCCGTTAAGAACTCGACAAAACGATCATCTTCAAAATCATCATCGTTATAATCGTCATCATCATCTTCGTCACATTCCTCTTCTGCAGCCTCCAATACACGGGCTAATTCTGCGTTGCTATTTACAACCACCTCGGTACCATCAAATTTCTTAAGCGTTACAGGAAAATCTATGCTCACTAATTCCTCATCCTCGCGATCGTCAAAAAACTTATGCAGTTCCCTATCGCTATTGATGACAAAACTGTCGGCTTGTTGCCCCTCGATATCAAAAGTGAATAACGTAATGGGATAAACGAAGTCAATACATTCGATATCATCATCATCTCCTCCTTCAAGACAATCTGCAGCCAATTCACGAAGGGCTTCTTTGCTTTCAATAACCACTTCTGTAAAATCAGCAAGGGTAATAGTAATAGGAAAGATAATTTCTAAAATGTCTTCATCATCATCAAACTCATCAAAGATCTCTTCGATCAATCTCAGATCTTCAATACTGTCGATGGTGATCTGAACACCTCCAACTTCTACGGTGTACGGAAATTGCACCGCAATACAACTGGCCTCATCTACGATATTGTCAAAAGAGCCATCGTTTGAGGCTGTTTTAACGATCAGGTCAGCTGTGGTTGACCCTGCCTCCAAGGTCTCCTGATCATTGTTCCCTACCTCTTCAAATTCATCCTGACAGGCAGTGAACAAAAGTGCCATAGCAACGAATCCTGCATACAACACATTGGTGATTAACTTTTTCATAACGATTTGGATTACTTTTTTGTTAGTATGCCCTTAAAACAATCAATTGTTAAAATACCCTACCTGAATTTTCACATTTTTTAAAATATCTTTGACAATGCTTGTTAAAACTTTTACATGAGCAATGTTTGTGAGGAGACTATTTTCAACTCCATCTTTAAGGACAATTCTAAAACGGTTTTCAATTACATCTATTATAAATTCGGTAATGAAGAACGGGCAAATGATGCTGTACAGGAGGCTTTTGTAAAGCTTTGGGAAAATTGTACCAAGGTGAGCCCTGAAAAAGCCAAGGCGTATTTGTATACCGTGGCCAATAATATGTATTTGAATGTCATCAAAGCCGATAAAGTACGGTTGAAGTATGCTGATAAGCATTCCAATAGTATTACTCAGGAATCCCCGGAATATGTCCTTGAAGAAAAACAATTTCAAAAAAAACTGGACGATGCCTTAAACGCACTTCCGGAAAATCAGCGTACCACTTTTTTACTAAATCGAATAGACGGCAAGAAATACACAGAGATTGCAGAAATGGAAGGGGTAAGTGTAAAGGCGATAGAAAAAAGAATGCACCTGGCCTTAAAAACACTTCGGGAGAAAATTGATGGAATATAGGGATAGGTGTTAGGTGTTAGGTGTTTAATAAACTAATTTGGTTTGAAATGAAAAATATAGTGTTCCTACTTTTGTTTCTAACGTATTGGTGTAATGCTCAAGATACTATGGTAGAAAAAATGGAACCCTTTTATGTGGCTGGCGTTGCAACTACCACAACCAATGAAAATGGCAAATCGGCCACGGATATGGGGGAACTCTGGGGTAAATTCTATTCCGACCAAGTTTCCAACACTGTTCCGGATAAAGTCTCTGATGCCATCTATGTGGTTTATACGGAATACGAATCTGATTACACAGGGCACTACCTGGCAATTGTTGGTCATAAGGTGAAATCCCTAGAAAATCTTCCGGAAGGGGTAATTGGAATTGAGGTTTCCGGAGGTAACTACCAAAAACATATCGCAAAGGGTGGGTTACCACAGGCCGTGGTGGATACCTGGAAGGAGATTTGGAACAACGATGCCCAACTCAACAGAGCGTACGATATCGACTTTGAAGTGTACGGAGAAAAAGCAAACCTAGGTGCAGATTCTGAAGTTGAAATCTATTTATCGGTGAAATAGCTTTCTTGGAATTTGAGATTTGGAATTTGGAATTTGGAATTTATTTAAGAGTAGGGTTTTTAAATAGTTGGTTGTTGTAGAAAGTAGGGTTTTTAAACAGTTAGTTGTTATAAGTCCGTAAAGCATAGAAATCATGCAAGAAAATTACCTGGCAAAATGGTTGAACAACGAACTCTCTGAGGAGGAGTTGGCCGAATTTAAGCAGTCGGCCGAATATGCTTCCTATCAGAAGATTCTGGACGCTTCGCAAAAATTAGAAGCTCCGGAATTTGATGTTGACCAGGCCTGGGCCACGTTTAAGGCAGAAAAGATGGCGCAAGAGGTTAAAGTGGTGCAGTTGAATCCATTTAGGCAGTTTTTGCGTGTGGCTGCGGTAATTGCCGTATTACTGACAGGCGCCTATTTCTATCTCAATTCTGCAGAAGAAAATTTTTCTACCCAATTTGCAGAACGAACCCAGTTGGCTTTACCGGATAATTCTGAAGTATTCTTGAATGCAGCTTCCAAAGTTTCTTTTAACGAAAAGAAGTGGGAAGAAAACCGAGAGGTAAAACTGGATGGTGAGGCCTTTTTTAAAGTTGCAAAAGGCAAAAAGTTCACGGTTATTACGGAAAGCGGGGAAGTAGCCGTTTTGGGTACTGAATTCAATGTTGAAAATCGCAATGGCTTCTTTGAGGTAACCTGCTACGAAGGCTTGGTTAGTGTTGCTTTCCAAGGCAAAGAACACCAACTTCCGGCTGGTGACTCTTTTGTAGCAATTGATGGTGCTATTCTTACCACTGAGGCAGTAGCTGCCATTCAGCCTTCATGGATGGAAAATGAAAGCAGCTTTAAAAGCATACCCCTGAAATATGTACTGGCAGAGGTAGAGCGCCAGTTTGATGTTACCATCTCCACGGAAAATGTGGATACCGAACAACTTTTTACCGGCACCTTTAACAACACAGATCTTCATTTAGCGTTAGAAAGTATTAGTACTCCTTCCCAAATTCGTTATAAATTGGAAGCGGATAAGGTACTTTTCTATGCAGCGGACACTCCGTAGTAAAATTTTTCTTGTAGCGATACTGCTGTTCTCGCTCACTTTGCCAACTATGACCGCCCAGGAGAGTCCTTCTGTGGCGCTTAAAGTGGTCATCGCACAACTGGAAAATCGGTTTAACATCAAGTTTTCCTATGTTGATTCGGATATCGAGGGCATTCGAATAGCCGTTCCGCCAACCGAATCACTTCGGGTCATCCTAAATGCTATTTCAGCACAGACACAGATTGATATACAACAACTCAACAATAGGTACTACACGCTGAGCAAGAACAAATGGGTCACGGTTTGCGGTCGCATCCTGGACAACTACGCTGAGAACAATGTTCCTGGAGCAACAGTTCAGATCCTGGGCAGTGATACCGCCGTGGTAACCGACATAGAGGGTTATTTTCAGTTGGAAGAGGTTCCTCGTACAGCTTCCTTTCAAATCCGTTTTTTGGGATACAAGACTAAAATTGTTCCGGTACTCGATCTGATCGAAAAAGGGGATTGTCCACAAATTTTATTGGCCGAAAGACGGGAGCTCTTGAATGAAGTGGTGGTTTACGAATTCCTGACTTCGGGGATCACAAAAGAGACTGATGGGAGCATCACGTTGAATCCCGGAGAACTCGGGATGTTGCCTGGATTAATAGAACCTGATGTGCTTTTTGGAGTACAAGCACTACCCGGTATCAAAAGCATTGACGAAACCGTATCCGATATTAACGTCCGCGGTGGTACTAACGACCAAAACCTTATCCTATGGAATGGTATTAAAATGTACCAGTCCGGACACTTTTTCGGGTTAATTTCCGCTTTTAACCCCTATCTCACAGAATCTGTTTCTATTTACAAAAATGGCACCCCGGCAGAGTTTGGGGATGGGGTAAGTAGTGTGATGAGCATGGAAACCAACAACACGATCAATGATTTTTTCTATGGGGGCGCGGGCATTAACTTTATCAGCGGTGATGTTTTTGGGCAGATCCCGATCAAAGAAAATTTGGCCTTCCAGTTCTCTGGAAGACGGTCCACCACAGATTTCCTGGATACTCCTGCCTATAACAGTTTTACAGATCGGGCGTTTCAAGATACCGAGATCACCAACCAACAAAACCAGGAGGTACAGGAAAACCTGGAGCAGGACGAAACTTTTTTCTTTTACGATGTCTCCGGAAAACTATTGTATGATCTTAATGATGACCATAAATTCCGACTCAGTTTTATTGCGATAGATAATGACCTGGATTTTTCACAGACCGATCTCGAAGTGGACGAAACTTCGCAAAGTTTTTTGGATCAAACCAATCTATCTGCCGGTTTACAATGGTATGGGAACTGGTCAGAACGGTTTTCTACCTATGCGAATGTCTACTTTTCCTGGTATAATTTAGATGCGCAAAGCTTTTTCCCCAACCAGGTGCAACGGCTCTTTCAAAATAACACAGTGGAAGAACGTCAGGCAAAATTTACTTCCCGGTATCGGTTTTCAGACCGTTTTCACTGGACCAATGGGTATCAATACATTGAAACCGGAATTACCAACGAAGCAAGGGTAACTGAGCCACAATTTAACCTGTTTGTTAAAGGAGTGGTCCGCATCCAGGCGCCTTTTTCAGAAGTCAGTTACTTTTCCCCCAATAACAACTTTATTGCCAATTTCGGTGTCCGGGCCAATCATATTGAAAACCTGGATACTTTTTCAGAATGGGTATTTGAACCTCGACTGAATGTCAATGTACGATTGGCCCGAAATTTAAGAGCTCAGGTTTTGGGGGAATTCAAAAGTCAGAGTACCAATCAGGTTATTGATCTGGAACAAAATTTTTTGGGTATCGAGAAGCGGCGCTGGATCTTGTCCGATGAAGAAGACTTACCCATAACAAAAAGTAAGCAGGGATCCTTTGGATTGAATTATGAACGGAAACAATTTTATGTAGGGCTGGAAGCCTTCTACAAAGAAGTAGATGGAGTGAGTACCAGAACACAAGGATTTCAAAATCAAAATCAGTTTGATGGTGAAATTGGCAGTTACGAGGCGAAAGGATTGGAATTTCTCATCAACAAAAAAGGAAAAAACTACAGTACCTGGTTAAGTTACACCTACAATAAAAATGACTACACCTACGATAGTATTGTTCCACAACAATTCCCAAATAACCTGGACGTACGACATACGCTTACTTTTGCTTCCACCTACGAGATTGACCAATTAAAGCTGGGGTTTGGTCTTAACTATCGTACCGGAAGACCTTTTACGCAACCAGACAACGAGACTCCGCTGGACACCAGCGTCTTTCCCATACAGATCAATTATCAAGCACCAAACAGCAGCCGACTACCGGAATATTTCCGCCTGGACGCTTCTGCCACCTATGGCTTTAGTTTAGGAGAACGAACAAAGGCAATAGTAGGGGTTTCTTTGCTCAATCTGACCAATAGAAAAAACGTTCTTAATCGCTATTTCAGAGTTTCAGCAGAAGATGAATTGGAATCAGTAGAAAATCTTTCCCTGGGCATTACCCCAAATGTTAACCTTCGCGTGAATTTTTAAGCGTCTCTACCTTAGACATGACCAATACGTGAGGAAACGTAATTGCCGCCAGCAAATACAACAGGACCGTAATAAAGTAATCCACTTTTTCCCGAAGCGTGAAATACAAAACGATCAGCCCCAATAAAGCTGCGGACCAGTACCACCAAGAAGACTTCACATACCTAATAAAGGTGGTTTTGTCCACCTTCCCGTACAGAAATTGCATTTGATCGCGCAAAGAAGGCAGACTGTGCCAAAAAATAAAGTAAATAGCGAAAGCCCAGATAAGTGAAGCGATATAAAAGACAATTCCGAGTACCAGAAACATAAAAAGCTCCCTGATATAATTGACTTGCATTTGTTGTTGCACCATAAAGTAAATCAACAACGGAAGGAATATCGTAGCACTACCTAAAAGTCCATAACCATAGAACGCCCCACCTATGGAAAAACCAGTGATCTCATTTACAATTGGCACAACTTCGTTGATCTTTATATAAAATATCATAAACAAAATTGTCAATCCATAACTAAGGAAAAACAGCGGCTTCCAAAAAAAGCTGCTTCTGAGATTAGCGCCAAAGTGTTGCTCTCCAAAGTGATATCCGCTGATAATAATGAATACGACCAACGTCCCTATCCTGGAAAGCACAAAGACAAAAGAAACCAATAAAACAACTGCAAGATATTGCAGCAGGGACTTCTTAAATCCCTGATTTTCATTTCTTAAGCTCGCTATTAAGGTAAGATCGTTTGCGCCATGTAGTACGCCAAAAGTCAGTATTAGACCATAGGCAACATAGTCCTGTATGGCAGGACTTAATTGAGTAGAAAGCCAAAGACAAAAGAAAGTGCTGACAACTGTCCAATTTCTCACATTCGTAATTTCAAAGTATTTTGTTTAAAGATATGACAAAAAAATTATACAAAAATTATAATTTTATGTTCAACTTTTTTATATATTCGCTAAACAAAATCAATTAACTCCTGTTATATGAAATATTTTTTATCTAGTCTGCCGTTGTTTGCAGACGTTTCCAAGATCGCCAATGACGATTACGTTGGCTTTACCTTTTTTGTGGGCTGCATGGCTATGATGGCCGCTTCAGCCTTTTTCTTTCTGTCTATGAATAGTTTTGACAGGAAATGGAAAACCTCTATCCTGGTATCAGGATTAATTACCTTTATTGCCGCCGTACACTACTGGTATATGCGGGACTATTGGGCTGGAGTAGGTGAATCTCCAACCTTCTTCCGATATGTAGATTGGGTACTTACGGTTCCGTTAATGTGTGTGGAGTTCTACCTTATTTTGCGAGTTGCGGGCGCCAAAAAATCCTTGATGTGGAAATTGATTTTCCTTTCCGTTATCATGTTGGTTACCGGATATTTGGGAGAAGCTGTCTACAGAGATGCCGCCTGGTTATGGGGTCTTATTTCCGGTATCGCCTACTTCGCCATTGTGTATGAGATATGGTTTGGTGGAGCTAAAAAATTGGCTGAAGCCGCAGGGGGTTCTATCTTGAAAGCACACAAAACCTTATGTTGGTTTGTCCTGGTAGGATGGGCTATTTATCCAATTGGTTATATGGCGGGAACTCCAGGATGGTATGAAGGCATTTTTGGAGGATTAGCTATGGATGTCGTATACAATATTGGCGATGCTATTAACAAAATCGGTTTCGGACTTGTAGTCTACGGGGCAGCCGTTGCCGCAACTTCTTCTACTGCTAGTGCAGACTCGTAGAAACATATATATTTAGTTGGTTATAGTGAAAAGTCCTCGCAAAACGAGGACTTTTCTACATTCTTTCCGGAACATCAATTCCTAACAACGCAAAACCATCCCGGATCACTTCCCCCACTTTTTTGGACAAGGCAATCCGGAAATGCCGTTTTTTCACATCACTTTCCCCCAAAATAGACACCTGTTGATAAAAGGAGTTAAATTCCTTTACCAGATCGTAAACATAATTAGCTACCAGTGCCGGACTGTAATTTTCAGCAGCTTCCTGCACCTTTCCCGGGAAAATTTCAATATACTTCAACAACTCCTTTTCTTTTTCATGGAGCGTCAGCGTAGAATCTACTGCCTTATCAAACTCCCATCCCGCTCCTTTTCGCAAGATGGACTGTATTCGCGCATAGGTGTATTGAATGAAAGGTCCGGTATTTCCCTGGAAATCCACCGACTCCTCAGGATTAAATAAAATCCGCTTTTTAGGATCTACTTTAAGAATAAAATATTTCAGGGCGCCTAAGCCAATGGTGCTATATAATACTTTTTTCTCCGCTTCAGTATATCCCTCCAGTTTACCGAGTTCTTCAGAAATCTCCTCCGCCGTATGCTCCATACTCACGATAAGGTCATCCGCATCCACAACCGTTCCTTCCCGGCTTTTCATTTTTCCCGAAGGCAGATCCACCATGCCATAGCTCAAATGGTATAGTTTTTCCGCCCAGGTATAGCCGAGTTTTTTTAAGATCAGGAATAGTACCTTAAAATGGTAATCCTGTTCATTGCCTACGGTATACACCATGCCCTGGATATCCGGAAAATCAGTTACCCGTTGTATGGCTGTTCCTATGTCCTGAGTCATGTACACTGCCGTGCCATCTGCACGTAACACTATTTTTTCATCCAGGCCTTCCTCGGTCAGATCAATCCAAACACTCCCATCGTCTTTCCGGAAAAACACGCCTTTTTCCAAACCTTCCTGCACCACATCTCTGCCTAAAAGATAGGTGTCGCTTTCATAATAGAGTTTATCAAAGTCTACTCCTAAATTTTTGTAAGTTGTAGCAAAACCTTCATAGACCCAAGCGTTCATCCTTTTCCATAAGTCAACAACCTCTTCATCTCCAGCCTCCCATTTTCGCAACATTTCCTGCGCGGCTAGTAAAATGGGCGCTTCCTTCTCGGCAATTGATTTCTCTATTCCCCCGGCTATTAAATCCGAAATTTCCGCTTTATACGACTTATCAAACTCTACATAATACTTTCCTACCAAATGATCCCCCTTCAAACCTGAAGATTCCGGTGTCTCTCCCTGGCCAAATCGTTGCCAGGCCAATATGCTTTTACAAATATGAATCCCCCGGTCGTTAACAATTTGGGTTTTGTAGACCTTGTGCCCCGCCGCTTTCAGGATTTCCGCAACGGAATATCCCAGCAAATTGTTTCGTATATGTCCCAAATGCAAGGGTTTGTTGGTATTAGGAGAGGAATACTCTACCATTATGGCCTCCCGGGAATGGGGAGTAGCATAGCCATAGTTTTCTTTAGCAACTATGGTATTGAAAAAACCAAGGTAATACGCGTCTGAAATCACCAAATTCAAAAATCCTTTGACCACATTGAATTTGGAAACTTCTTCCACCTCCCGTTCCAGGTATTCCCCTATCTGAGTACCGATTGCCACCGGGTTCCCTTTTAGGAGTTTTAGCATAGGGAATACCACTACGGTAAGATCGCCTTCAAAGTCCTTACGGGTGGGTTGGAATTCAACGGAAGGCAGATTCACCGAATACAGCGATTGTACTGCTTCTTTTACCTTCTCTTCCAAGATGTGCTGTAACTCCATTATGGGATAATTTTCGGCAGCAAAACTACATTTTTTATAGTGTTTTAGCGAAGTTTTAAGAGGGAACCAGAGGCATTTCACTAATTTTAGACAATGCTTTTGAATGTTTCGTATTCAGACAAGAACATCTCCCGAAAAATCGACAACGAAGTCGGAAAACCC
>JANQHL010000231.1 GCA_028277085.1 Flavobacteriaceae bacterium | reverse complement strand
TAAACAGTAGGATTTCTTTCCTCCGGAAGAAAGGACCGTTTATAAACTTAATTTCCATAAATTTGTGCGTGTTAGTTAGTTAGACTTTAACTGATTAATGGTACTAAAGGGAATGAAGCGAGGTACTGTCCAAGGTGCATGCTTAGTTCCCTTTCTTTTTTAATTTGAAGTCGTTTAAACTTTTTCAACTAGCTAGAAATTTAAATGACTTTTATTTTTTGGTTTTCGTTATCTCATTGGCGGTAGTTAGGATTAGTGTTGCTATTAACTTTTAAGAACATCTTGTCATTACGAATGAGGCACGAAGCGGAACCCCATTGGTGTAAGATTTCTCGTCGCTCTCCCGATAACCATCGGGACCGCTCAGTCGAAATGACAAGCTGACTTTAAAATGAATTTCATTTTTCTGTTTTAAGACCCCTCCTGCATACCAAAGGCATGTAAACCGTCGGGCAGGCATGGATCTCAAATCCATAGTGGGGATTTCATTGTATGATAATTGTTTTCGCTCTTATTTCATAGTCAGAGATGTAGCCGATATCCTTTATGATCCCCAGGATATCTTCAATGTTCTGATCTTTGCTCAATACGCCATCGAACTTCACACTTTCATGCGCTACATTTTCAAACGTAACGCTATCGATATTATACCATCTGGATAACACTTTCATAATCTCTACCAGGGGCTTTTCCTTAAAGCTAAAAAGTCCTTTTTTCCAGGAGGTCTCGTTGTATACATCTACCGTGGCGATAGTCATTTCGTTGGTTTTCCTATTTAGATTTGCCTGTTGATTGGGAACCAGATCCTGTTTGGCGGTTTTAGTACTTACGGCCACTTTGCCTTCCACCAGGGTAGTATAAATAGTGGCCTCATCGCTGTAGGCCTTGATGTTGAATTCCGTACCCAGCACCTCTACTTCCTGCGCTTGCATCCGTACTTTGAATGTAGCACCCTTATGATCCGTACTTGGGGCAACATCAAAATAGGCTTCGCCATACACCAGTTCCACCTCCCGTGATTTGCCTTCTGCAAACGCTACCGGATATTTTAACCGGGACTCGGAATTTAACCAGACCTCCGTGCCATCAGGTAGTTTGACGTTGAATTGTCCTCCCCTTGGGATCGTGAGATAATTGTAGGCCATTTCGGTATTTGTGCCAACTTTTTTATCGTACACCAGTTCTTCGCCATTGCTGCTGGCATTTTCGGATTGGTAGGCCTTTCCTTTTTCCAGCGCGATATCCGATCCGTCTTCCAGAGTCAATGTAGCCTTATCTGTACCGATCTTTATTTCAGTATCTGCCGAATCGACCAAAGTTGCATCGTTCCCCTGAGGTTTTTGGATAAACAAGAAATAGGTTATGGCGATGAGTGAAACAACAGACGCCGCTATCCCATAGGTCCAATACAGGCTTGTTCTTGTAGCCTCCCGTATCCTTCTTTTGATCATCTTCCAATCGTTCTCTACATCGATGCTGTTGATACGGTGCACATGTTCATCCATTTTGGATTCATCCGCAAGCTTCATCAGGAACTCCTCTTTGTCCTTTTTGTCCAGGAGTTTGGATGCTTCCAGATCCACAGGCCGTTCGCCCTTCAGGAACGATGCAGCAGTTTTCCTGGAAAGCGCTATGATTTTGTCAAGGATCGTCATGGAATACTTTACGATAGTTACTGCTATACCGAAAAAAAACGAAAAGGGGGTGAAGAAAAGTTTAAAAAACTATAAAGAAACTGATCAAATGACTCAAACTGTTTCTCAATTTTTGGTACGCAATTTTTTTTTGTGTCTTCACCGTATTGATGGAGATGTCCAGTTCCTTGGCAATTTCGGCATTGGTATATTCCCGGATACCCAGTCGGATAATCTGGGCACATTTATCGGGAAGTGTCCGGATGGCATTTTCCACAATGGTAGCTGTTTCAATAAAAAGAACCTCGGATAAAAAGAAAGCTTCCGTTTCCAATTTCTCAATCTCCGCTGCAGGATAGTGATCCGTAACCTTATACTGCCTGCTTTTTAGGTAATCCAGGGATTTGTTTCTGACCAGGGTGTATAAAAATGACTTTACCGCGTTTTCATTCAGATACGAGATTTTGTCTTCCCAGATCTTTATGAAAACATCCTGAACAATGTCCTTGGAAACCTCCAGATCATTCAGATACTTGTTGGCAAAAACACATAGCGGGGCATAAAGCGTATCAAATAGGCTTTTATACTGCACTAAAGTTAACGTATGCTCTTTGCCAGGATGCATTGGGGGATCTTAACCTTGTTGTTCAGCCAAATCTAAAGGAAATCC
This sequence comes from Flavobacteriaceae bacterium, assembly GCA_028277085.1. Taxonomy (GTDB): domain Bacteria; phylum Bacteroidota; class Bacteroidia; order Flavobacteriales; family Flavobacteriaceae; genus Croceivirga. The sequence continues at coordinate 1,545 of JANQHL010000231.1, read as the reverse complement.
GATGAATGACAACGAATAATTATTTCAAAATGTATGAATTAGGATATTGTTCATCCCAAGATTACACAAATATAGAGTATTTTCTCTCTTTTCATATTTGCTAACGACGAAAACCGTTTGAAAGTGTTGCTACACAAGTAAGGATAAGAAACTCGAAATGTAATAGTTTTACTGTTAACCCTATTGGAGTAATGGAGGTCTGTAGAAAAAAATTGCAGTCTATTTAAAAAATATCCTTCTTTTGGCAGCAGACGAAGATACGGATTTTGTGCCAACCTCCGGTTTTTGTTCCTACGCTATGGCTTTGACCGTTGCCCCAATGATAGCTGCGGATTTTGCTTTCGCGGTCAATTTATCTTTCACCTCCTTCTTTGAAGTGACGGTTGCTTTTTTGCTTTTGCCCGATCGCTTTGTTTTTGTTTCCACGGTAATGAATTTTAGGCCTGTCTGCATACCAAAGGCATTCTGTTCCAAACCATTTGGTTGGGATTCGAAGGAAAAATCAAACGCCTTATTCTTGTTCCGGTCCTACGGTAAAATCATCGCTATAGACCAAATTTCCATTTTGGTCTTGAAGTTCCACATTGTCGATCATCCCTATGCCATCAAAGAAATAGCTAATTTCCATTACAGGCCCTACAGTTTCCATGTAGGAAGTAGAAAAAACATTTTCGCCGTTCAATTTCAAGATCACATTTTTGTCCTGAGTACGGATCTCCACATCGTTCCAGGTATACATATTCGTCCCCAACATCGTAAGGTCTTCGGTTTTGCCATTGTGTTGGGTGTCCCCTACTGTCACAAAAAGTTCACTACCGCAACCTTTATTCCCCAACATCACCCAATAATACCCATATACCCCCTGGATATGTATGCTGATCATAGGACAATCTACCGCCTCCAGGGGCGCCATCCTGAAAGTAGTTTTATGGGTTAAGTTGTCCCCATCCAATCCAAAATCCCGCACCTGATAAAAAGCTTGTTGAAATTTTTGGTTGATATCGATTCCCTTTGCTGTTATCTTTTGGTTATCCAAGGCCAAGTAGTCTTCTGCTAACCAATGTTCCTTCCCAAAGGTGATAATATTCGACATCGGTTGGCGTATAGCAATGAACCAATCCTCATACGTAACGTGTACCGGGGTTGTGGCAATAATCCGATCATCAGCAATGAGCTTTGCGGTAAAATAGCCGGGAATGTAGTAGATGTCGGTACGCTCGGTAGTTCCTTTAAAGATCTCCACTTTTCGCGATCTATCCCAACTTTGCTGTAAAAAGAAATCTTCCGCTTGTACCTCTTCAATATCATAGGTAAAGACCACCGTATTGGGAAGCTCGTTGTCTACTGTTTTTCGGTAAGAGAAATCCACCTCCTCGTGGTTCGTATCTTCCTTTTTTAACACCTCTTGCATGCTATAGAAGACGAAAATCAAGGGGAGCAGTAGTAGCACCGCGACTGCAATTTTTTTGGTATTCGGTTTTAGTTTGTATTTCCTTCGGTTTTTCGGAGATCTCTCAGTAACGACATTTCCCGACAATCGTTCTG
>JANQHL010000051.1 GCA_028277085.1 Flavobacteriaceae bacterium | reverse complement strand
AGCATGAAGGATGTTTTTGCTTCCGGGCTACAGGTTGATAACTCGGGCAATGCATACCTTATGGGTATGCATTCCCGGAGTTATCAACCTGTAGCCCGGAAGCAAAATCATCCTTCATGCTGCCACCATAACGCAACCACTCAAAATTACCCGCAGTATCGTACCTGGCCAAAAATGCATCATTCTTAAAATATCTTGCAACATCCAGTGTATCATCAAACTGGGTGGAATCCCGGAAAGAACCTGCCACGTACAAATGGCCACTACCATCGAGGGCGAGTGCCTTTGCCACGTCGGCACTGGAATCGCCTTCGGAAAGCACCCATATTAAGGTACCAAGGCTATCGTATTTAGCCAGAAACACGTCGGATTCCGGGCCTTTGCTTACCAAGGTCGTGCTGCCGAAGGTAATGGAGTCAACAAAAAAACCAGTGATGTAAATATTATTATCGGCGCCGGTAATTACCTGGGATGGGGCACACTCGCCGGTACAGGGTATGTGTTGCGCCCACGAAGCTGCAATATTGTCGTCGGTGCGCACCAGGTAGATATCAGCTATGGAATCGGCTACCAGTGTATCGCTGTCAAAGCTGATGGTATCTGTAAACAGGCCTGCACCTACCAATTGTCCGCTGGTATCCACCGTAAGGGTGGTGCCGAAATCGTTGGTAGTACCGCCAAAAGCCCTGAAATTGCCCCCTTCGCACTGGGCAGTGGCCCCTATTGCCTGCAACAACAGCAGGCAACAAAACAGTGTTTTATAAATTCTTGCCATTTTTTGAATGTTTTTTCAGCAACTATTATGTATGTGTATTTTTACAAAGTTTTATTAACTAATTAGTTTTCTCTTGTACTAAGACACCTCTCTTAACCCATTTAAAAATTCATTAAAACTGTTAGCGATCAGATATAAATTTGAACGCTCACTATCATCATTCACAGAATAATCCACCTCGTTTTCGTGATCCCAAAAATATATTTTGCCATCCTCGGAATCCATACAGACAAGATTGCCGCCCGGATCATGTGCTACAGGGAAAACTTTAGATGGCATTCTTTTTTCGTCAATTTTGTAATCTTGGATGTATTTTTTGAGATTATCATATTCTCCATCATATATTGCCAAAAACCAATCTATGAATGAACTAGCTGTTTCACCATCCTCATCAAAGTAAAATTCAGAAGGCGAACAGCGCCCACCATTATATTTCAAAAGATGCTGCTTGTATTGATTGGGCAATTCAAAACCCATGTAGGCTTCTATTTCCTGAATATCAGCAGTGTTGAGTTGTCGTTCTGTTTCAAAAAATTCTCTTGCCATTTTTTGAGTGCTTTATCTTACTATAAACTGATTATGATGATTGTCAAAAACTACTTTCTTCATTCTCTCATCGAACAAAAAGTATTCAAAGAAGCGCAACTCCGGTAACAACTTTAACAAATCGCCTTTTTTGCATTTGTAAACTAACCAAGGGGGAAATTCATCGTCTGTGACCACCAGATAAAGAACTTCTTCAAAATCTGCCAACTGGTTTTTAAGAACTGATACCCACGAATCCTGGCTGTAATCAAACTTCTCTCCCTTCTTTGATTCCCATAAGTATAGGCGCTCTGTGTCCAATTCGAATATTTCGAACAAGAGGTTCAATGTTTTTGAAGAATCGTTGATTAATGAGACATCTAAACCCATTTCATTTTGAAGTTTTTTAATTTCTTCTTTTAAGCCTTCCATGGTTCGTGGCAGCATTGTTTTGAAAAATTTCCAGCTACGCATAGTTCTCAAGTTCTTCACATAGATCTCTTACAAATTCATCTATCGTTACTACAAAGCCAGACCTGTCGCCAACCGGAAAAACATCTATTAAATAGTTCTTTTCTCTTATTAAAGGGAATAACTTTTTTTCCATTTCTTCCAACGATAATTTGGCAGGCTGATATTCTGCCCATTCATCTTTTCTGCAACTTTCAGTAAACTCACTTGCAGACCAAAACGGAATTAAAACGTGATTATCAACTTCAGCAATAGCAGCGTCGCCATTACCATTTTCCAGTACCCATAATTCTTCATAATCCGCAATCTTCTTTATAAAATAGCGATAACGGTTCATGGGCTCCAATACCGAAACATTTTCTATTTCTTGTTTTCTTGTCATGATTTAACCACAGGCAATCACACCCAATTATCCAAAGTCCAACCTGCTTCAAGTCTTTCTATTAGTAGTGTATCATTCCAAATTCCCCAAGGCGATAATTGCTTTTCTTCGTCACTAAGATCTTTCACCAACCTCCTTTTCCAGGTATCAACATCTACAATGTGCCAACCTAAAAATTCACCTCGTACGGCATGTTTAGTCCTCATATATTTCGGCTTCCCGCTAGCGGGTACTGGAGCGTGTCCCACTTTTCGAACAATCCCCTTTCTAAACGCTGCCGATAGTGGAAAGAATAAGAAAAAGTCTTCTTTTAAGCTGGAAAGGTTGCTCAAGTCGTTAGAATTTTGTGGTTTGGTGTAAAAAAAAACCCTTGTCATTTCGCCAATATCTTCAGAGAAGTGTATGTATTGTAGAAGGGCACCACCTTTTTTGGTGTCGATTTCAAAAACATTCCCTAGTTTACTTCTTGCCATTTTTTAACTGTTTACCACAAGCCACAAAACCTTAAATTTTGGTTTTAGTAGCTAATACTCTGTCGTGAGAATTTGCTTTTTCAAGAATTCAAGGAAGTTTGCGGCATATTGATTTCCCACGATCTTACAGTATACAGGCGCCTCTCCCTCAGCATCCATTTTAAAAAATCTTCATAATTAGTTTTACTTTTCACTAGAATACAATTCTTTGAAAGTAAGTCCGGTGAAACCTAATTTTTCGTACAAAGTTTTAAATTCATCTTCTGGGTCCTTTACGCCCGAGTAAACCAGGATATCTATTTTACTTGTTTCGGGTATCTTGAACAAAGAAGATTCAGTTATCCTATTGCTGTGAAACACAAAATCTTTAATGCTTCTTTTTGACCCATCATCATACAAGTGCCAGGTAGTTTTCTCTTTGTCAAGAGCATTAACACACTCAAGAACATTCAAAATGTACAATTGCGTACCGTCTTCCAGTTGTACGGGTAAAATTTCTCCAGCCATTTCAAGTAATCCGGCAAGATCACTATCATAAACCTTTTCGTTGAAAACAAGAGCCCCATCTACGCCTAATGTGTAAAAGTCTCCTTTTTTACTTTTCGGATTGTGAATGTACCATTTCACAGATGGCCATTCCGGTAATTTGGGTTTACAATCAAATGTCGTTAAATCTAAAAACAATTCATCGTCGATCTCCGGTATAATCCATTGAATGGAGTTTGCGTCAGATTCAATGTTGTAGATTGTCATGAGTTTTAATTTTTAATAAGGAAATGTTCCATCCAAAATCTCTTTTTGAATTACATTTAATGTTCCGCGAACATTAGTCGAATTTCTGAGCCTCTTATTGATCTCTTTATAGTAAACATTTGTATGAATTCTAGAATGAGTAATAGTAGGTGGGTTTGCGTATTTGGATGATTTTGGTAAAAATACTCCATTTGTGGAAGCGTTTATATCAATACCTTCTTTTTGTAAAATTGACCGTGCAAAAGAAGCCCTCTCATCTTTCCCTGCAACTATATGATGTGCGGCAGAATTCGGTGGTCTGAGTTGACCTGCGGCTTCCATATTGGCTCCAAGAACTTTTGAAGAGGCAGCACGACCAACAACCTCTTGCACCACTTCCTGCTTCACTTCTTTTTTAACAGCTAGTTCTGCACCTTCCTGGACAACAGTGGAGCCGGAACCTTTCCACCACCGCCTTAACAGGGGTTCAAAAAGGTCATTCCAGCTAGGAAAGAGAGGAATGGTAGGAATACCTGAAAGCTGTTCCAGGATAAATTCGCCCGCTTCTCTTACAATAAACCGCCCTGCTTGTTCCGCAAGTTTAACCACTCCTGCTTCAATAGCTAACCCGATCCCAACTCCAAGTCCAACAGCGGCTACAATACCATATAGTGGGGCAGCAACAATTGCCCCTAAGTGGTCATAATCGCTAGGATAATCCGGAGTCCAACGCCATTTTACATCCCCGTATACGGGTGTACGCACATTATCGTACAAGTGTCCATTAATCCATTCGTATTCACGTGCATCATAAAGCTTCTTTATGGTTCTAACATCTAAGTGATGTATTCTTTGGCCGTTTTCATCCGCAGTATATAGCTGAAACCTGTCTGCAAAATTCATCTCCTCTTCACTTAAATGCTCCCTCCAGGCATTTCTGACTCTGAAATCTTCCCAAGGGTCAAAGGGTTTAACAACTCTATCGGCCGTTATTACAACACCAATAAGCCCATAAAGACGTGTTTGAGGGTCTTTCGCATTCGGGTCTCCATCCGATCCGCCTGTGGGATCAATAAAACTGATAGGGTTGTTGCTCATGCCAAGGTAGGGGCTCCAGTGCTGGCGG
>JANQHL010000298.1 GCA_028277085.1 Flavobacteriaceae bacterium | reverse complement strand
CTGTTCCGAAATACCAAATTGAAAACGGATGGCCTCAAAAGGGGTTCGGTCTTCCCATGCCATTTCTACAATACGATCAACTTCACCTTCGGTAAATTGTCTTTTCATAGCACCTCAAAGATAAAAAGACCTAGGTATGCTCTGGCAGGTATATAATTGGATTATTGAATACTCCTAAAGGTTAAATTGATACGTTCGCCGACTTTTTTGGCAGTTTTTGGAATTTGATGCTTCCAAAAATGCTGGGTGGTTCCTCGCATCAACAATAAGCTGCCATGTTCCAATAATAACTTGTGCTTCAGGGATTTGTTCTGCTTGTGGCGTAAATGGAAAAATCGCTCCTCTCCAAGGGATAGAGAAGCTATAACTGGATTTTCACCTAACTCCTTCTCGTCATCTGCATGCCAACCGTTACTGTCTTTTCCATCCCGATACAGATTTAGTAAGCAGGTGGTAAATGGTGTTTCGCTAGCCTCTTCAACCGCCTTTTTTATTTGCAGCAATTCAGCGTTAAAGGGATGGGGAAACATAGTGATATTGGAATAGGAATAACTTTTGTCGTTATTCCCAAAAAGTGCGGTAAGACGAGGTTGGGGGTGCGTTTTTCCAAAAACGGTAATAGTATCCTGACGCCAGGGGGTATGTATCCTTAGCGCGGAAAAGAGATCGTCTGCTGTTTCCCGGGGAAAAAAAGCAGGAAAATAGGAGATATCCGCATCCGGTAAATCCAGGGTTATAGTATGCGTAAACAATTGCATTTATTGTAATACCTTTTTTAGCTGGTTACGGTATTCCGATGGATTTTGCCCTGTGAATGCCTTAAAGGATTTATTAAAATGCGAAAAGTTGTTAAAGCCGCTTTCAAAACAGACCTCAGTGATACTCAAGGGTTGTTCCGCCAACAATTTGGAGGCATGTACTAAACGGTACTCGTTAACAAATTGAGTGAACGTTTTATTGGTAATTTTTTTAAAATACCTACAGAATGAAGGCACCGTCATGCTTACGGTATCTGCAATTTCTTCCAAACTTATAGGATCTTTAAAATTTGCCTTAACGTGATTAAAAACAACGTTGATGCGGTCATTGTCCTTTAGCTCGCTTTGCATGGTAAAGCCTTCTGCATTGAGGACCTTGTAATCCTCTGAGTTTCCCAGCTCATTTAGAATATTCAAAATGGATAGTAGTCGCTGAAAATCGGATTGATATTCCATTACTTCCATCTTTTCTCCAATTTTGGTTTTGGTCTTGCCACTAAAAGCAATACCACTCTTTGCAATATCCAGCAATTTTTGGATTTTGGCCATTTCCGGGATATCAAAAAAGTCATTTCCTAAGAAATCTTCCTTCATATGTATAACGGTCTGCCTTTTATTCCCTGTATTTTTATCCATAAATCCACAATGGGGGAGATTTGACCCAATCAAAATCAAGTCTCCTTCCTGGTAATAGGACACGTGGCTACCGATCTGACGTTTTCCTGTGCCACCATTTACAAATACAAGCTCAATTTCCGGGTGGTAATGCCAAATCGTGTGGTCTTTAGCGCTTTCTTTATCATAGGTATTATAAGCGAAGGAGTTCCCAAAATTGGGTTCGATCGCTTCTAAAGTAGGTTTTTGTTTCTTTTGTTCCATAACAGTATTCATACGATAAAATTACTGTGGGTGGATTTCTGTAATGTGTGCAAAATTAACTAAAAAGTATGCAATATTACCTTTTAAGAAGATTTAACAGATTTATAAGGGTAAAATACCATATAAAATGGAAAAATCTGTAGTAGAATCAATGTTGTTTCCGGCTGTATGTTTGTGATGTAAAATTTACAAATCAAAAATCGAGTGTTATGAAACGAATTCTAAGAAACGCAGTAGTAGTAGCTTTAATGTTTGCTGGGACAGCAGGTATAGCTAACGGACCTAAAAAAGCTTTTGGTAAAAAAGGAAATGAGGTAGAAAAGAACTTGATCGCTATTGAATCTGATCCTGTATTTACTAAAAAAGGGAACAAATTATTTATGAATTTGTTGAACCTTAATCAGGAAAAGGTAACGATTAAAGTCGTTGATAGCGAAGGAAGAATTGTATACATCGAAACTTTTAAAGGGGATTTGGTTATCGAAAAAGCATTCAACTTTGAAAATGCTTTCGAGAACAAATACACTGTTCTAGTTGTAGAAGCCAATGAAACTTTCAGGGAAGTAGTAGAAGTAAAGTAGTTTACGTTTAGTTAATTTATTTCAGTGAAAGAGCCCTGGTAGTACTACCGGGGCTTTTTTATAGCCGTTTTTTCAATTGCTCCCTTTTTTCTTCTCTGATACTTTCATTCGCAACAGCCATTTTGATCCACGAAGGATTGTCGGACTGACGGTTTACCAACTGACTGTATTGCTGTACTGTAAGTGGGATTTGCGATTGTTCCAGTAGCTCCAAAGTATCCTCATTAGCTACTTTTCCTTCTTCAAGGATCCGAACATAGGTGCCTGGGTGCCCATAGTCTATAAACTCTTTTAAAACTTTTTGGGTGCCGAATTTAATACCCAGTTTATAACAGGGTTGTCGGGGTTCGGATACCTGAACAACAGCATTGCCAACTTTGTAGATGTCCCCAATACGGATGATGTTTTCATCCAATCCGGCGACCGTTAGGTTCTCTCCAAACATCCCCCAGTTCCAGTCCAGAGTGGCGTATTTTTCCTTCCAATAATCATAATAATCTGCCGAGAAAAGATAACAAGCCTTGTGCTCCCCTCCATGGTGCTTTCTATCGATCACCGCGTCGTTTTCCACATCTTCCCTTCCCAAAAATATAGGGGTGTTAGTGGGGGTTTTATAAATCCCCGTTTGAATCGCTCTCCCCCTCCAGCTTACCGTCCGCGGACGGGCAATGGTCGTACCCACAATTTTCATGTTAGGAAGATAAAAAAAAACCACCGAGGGCATCGGTG
>JANQHL010000285.1 GCA_028277085.1 Flavobacteriaceae bacterium | reverse complement strand
CCAATCCCGGAAATCCTAGTCGAATATCCGCTGGGGAGGTTCAAATAGGACACATTCCCGTCAGCGCCAGCTGTAGTACTTCCCAATATTGTAGTATTATTCCCTGCTCTAAATGCCATTGCAGTGTATTCGGCTTGACTCTGTGTTTGTTCATTGACTAAAACAACAAGTTTTTTACTAAACAACCTGCCTTCCGGTGATATAGTTAACGGTTCGGTGAAGTTAAATTCACCATAATTATTTTCATTTACCTTGCTAAATTTAACAAAGGGGGTAGGTTGATCAACAAAAAAAGAACCCAGCAGAAAGGGAACAAAGATATTAGGATAATTACGCATATCAATTATTATCCCATTGGCATCGTAAAATTCATTTTTTATTGGTTCAATTTCTTCACTTCTAATGCTTTCCAAGTTTATATACCCAATACTATCTTTCAAAAAAGAGTAGCTTTTTTTACCTAACTTCTCTGTATAGGGTGTTCTACGTTTTTCTTTATCGGGATAAAGCGTTAAAGCAGTATCCCTATCCCCGGATTCTGAAGCATATGTTATTTTCATAATATTAGTATGGGACTCTAGGACATTCAAAGAAATAGCTCGCATCAAGGATGCTTTATTGGATGCAGGAGTGGTCCTAGAAAGACTATCTACGATCTTTTCAACAGGAACCCCATTAATCTCAACAATGATATCCCCAATTTTCAACCCGGAATTATTTACTTTTCCTGAGTTAAAATTTGAAGTAACTACCAATTTGTTTTCGATGAATTTCACCTCTATAGGTGCATAATATTTTTCTTTTTCTTTTTTGCCATAGAGTACAGCATGCGTATCTCGAATTTCCGTTATAAGTTGTGTTAAAACTTGCTCGTATTCCGATGTATTCTCAACTCCAACAAAAATTGGAATGTATTCCTTTAGCACCTGATCCCATGATTTTCCTATCAAATGTTTATAAGGGAAAAAAAACTCAATGATGTTCCAGTATTTGTATAGCGCCAGTAACCGAAAACCATCATCCGAACTTGGAATAAAATAGTACCGGCCTTCATGAGTAAATAACGGATTACCTATGCCTGGATTGCTGTTTACATAAAAGTGATTCCCCTGATGACGGTTCTCGTAGATCTCATAAAGGATAGCTTTAATCTCAGAAGTAAAGTTGTTTTGCTCAATCCATTCAAAATTGGGTTTTTGTATAGCATTTGAAGCAGCTGGAATACAAGTTTCACAATCTTCTTTTGGCTTATATTTTCTTATCCATTTATGAATTATCGCATTACGTTGTTCCGAATGCTTTGCGGAAACAAAATCCGGAAGTATCCTAAAAAGTTCGTAATCCCAATTTATTTCACCATTACCTACCTCAGGATTGTAGTATTTCAAAAATCCCCAAATCTTCCCTAAAAGAAAAAGATTATTGCTCTGGTGAGGGGATAGGTCCTTGAGTCGAATTTTTGATCCAACTTCAAACTCTTTGTCCAAGAGTGCCTTGTACACCTTTTTGCCATTGTTTTTCAAAAACTGAATGTCTCTCCCATCAATGGTCACTCTAAACTTATCAAAATACACTTGTCCCTTACCTGAAAAATAACCTCCAACCTCAACATAATCCGCATCTTTTGGTAGTGGACATGATATTTGAAATTTCGTCCATTCCGACATACCTTTGATTTCATTATTTTCTGTACTCTTGTACTGCAATGAAAGGTCAGAATCATCCCCCCTACTTCCTCTAACAGATATAAATAGACCTGCTTCCCCGGCCATGATGTTTTTAGCCTTTATATATCCTTCCAATTGTATGGTATCTCCATCGTATATAGCCGGCAAAACAGTTGCCAATCTTCCATAATTTCCGTTTCCCGTTGAAGTAAGTGCAGCAGCATACCTTCCTGATATGGCATCTTTGCTTAGCGATAAGGGGTACTCCGCATATTGAAACCAATCCTTAGGTAAGCCGTTTTGTGCGTTTATAATTTCAAAATCTAGGTTATATAATTCCTTTGGATTTTTCTTACAGGAATTCAGTAGAAATAGCGATAACAAAAGCAGGCTCAAAAAGATATTTTTTAAGGTGATCATGAATACATGCAACTTCAATTTCATATCGATCATACGTTTATCACTTGCTCAAATTTAAAGAATTCGTAAAGGACTATTTTATCTAAATAGAACGCAATATGTTGAACCTTCCTTTTGCTTATGCAGTAAATTATTTTATTAACTAATTCAATGTCCATTATTTAAATACATCAGCTCTTTTGATTTTGAAAAGCTTTGCAACTACTTTTGTTATACAATTCACATAACCCAAGTAAACCCGACGTCAGGCCTTGTTCCGTACCATCAAGTATGTGAATTCATGAATTTTAATGGTATAAATTATTTTTCTTTTAATTAATAATATTGTAGGAATTTTTATCGTAAATTGAAGTAGGATCTTTGTAAGAAAACAAGACGTTTAATCGGTTTTAAAAAGTAGTGTTTAAAGGTTGGTAGTGAACACTCGATAACTAAAGATTTAAATACAGTTTTACCTTATGAACAAGGTTTGGTCCCTTTGGATCTGATTTAACTGTTATTATTTGTTTAGGGTTTGCAGCCTGAACTCAGTTCTTAATAAAGAGTTAGACCTGTAGGGTCAATTTAAATTTCCAAATATGCAAACACTAAGTATTCTAGACACAGGGTTTGTCAATCACAAATATGAAGATGTTTCAGATGTTTACAACACATTATTCGAGTTGATCGAAATCTCTGAGAACTTGGGGTTTTCCAGATATTGGCTTGCCGAACATTATGCAAATAACTTGGCCTGGAACAAGCCTGACATAATACTCCCACTGCTTTTGGCTTCCACAAATACCATAAACGTTGGTATTGCCGGAATAATGTTTAGGTATAGAGAAGTATTTAGAACTGCATGTGAATTTAATGTGCTCAACGCATTATTTCCAAACCGGGTAGATTTAGGACTGGCTTCCGGAAATCCCGTAAAGGAAATTCTCGACGAAATAGATATTGTAAAAAATGAACATGACATAGAAAGTTGGTTCCAGACGTTTTGTAAACAATTAGAGAATGACAAGGTAGTTGTGATCCCAAAACTTAATATTAGACCAAATATTTGGGGATTAGGTAGTGGCGGGTTCTCGTTCAAAATTGCTAAAAAATATGATTTCAATTATTGTTTTTCCTTATGTCATCTCTTAGGGGCTGGTTATGAAGAGGAAGACCTAATAGAGGGACTAATCAAAGTCAAAGAAGCACATCCCAAAACCAGTGTTCTGATTTCGGGATGTATTGCCGAGACCAAAGAGAAAGCGGTTGATAACTATGATAAGTATATGGATCGAATAGGCACTCATGTACCAACAGATAAGGGAAAATATAATGTATTTGGAACTCAAAAAGATTTCTACAAAAAGATTGAGTACATAACCTCCCTTACCGGGGTAACCGATTTTGTTTATAAAGATTTGAATCTTTCCAAAAATAGGCAGAAATCCATCCAACTTATTGGAGAAGTCATTTGCAAAGACAATAGTGTATAGTTTTTCGTAATGATAAACTCAAATTGAAAAGAACAGTATTCCTATAACCAGGTAGATCAATTTTCAGCAAGCATTTCATGCACAGAACCATTGATGTTGCACGTATGACAAGAGCGATTTTACCAAAAAGCTAAATAACTAGTATTTACATTTTTGTAAGTTTTTTCTTACTATATTGTTATGTGATAAATTTTTAACCTTTAAATCTCGTATCAATGAAAAAAAAGCCATTGAAGTTATCGTTGAAAAAGCACGTTATTTCTAATTTGAAAAAAGAATCCATTGCTGGAGGAAATAGTGACGACACTTCCGCGCACGGTTGTACTGGTAATACTTATGCAACGCTTACCTGTCCACTTTACGGGTGCCCTTTCGGATAACATTAGAGCACTTGCTTTACTAAAAGCACAGTATTTGGTAGAACTAGAAAGACAGTTTTTTCGGTAAAAAAAACTGTCTTTCTAGTTTCTGGAAAACACTTTCCTTAACTCATAAAAAATACGTTCCAATACACTCAATTCTTCTAGCACAATCTCGGCTGTTCCTTGCATTTCCTGTTTAAAGGAAATTTCTTTTCCAAAGGAGGTATTAAGATCTTCTATTGTTATATAAAGCGTGTAAAGTGCCTGCTCGCCTTGTTTAGGCACTTCCGAAATACTCCTGACTTCCCCTGCCAGGCTTCCCCATTCTTCGAAGGGGTAGTTGTCCAGTTTGATTATTACCCGCTGCCCCTCCTTTACTTTTCCGGAGTTTCGTACCGGTAGGGTTACCCTACCTATCATTCCTTCAGTGTTTTTCGGCACTACGGTAAACAGTACTTCCCCCACTTCTACATTTTGATACTGGTCCCAAACGTCAAATACGGTTACTACGCCATCAATAGGACTCATCACCAAATAGCGTTGTTCCCAGGCCTCTATTGCGGTGATCAGGTTTTGCTTTGCATTCTCCAGTTCCTGGGTGTAGCTATTCTCAAATTCCGTGCCCTGGATAGTCGTCTTGGTTAATAAGTTGGTGAAGTTAGCGATCGCGATTTGTGTATTGGAAATACCGGTTAAGAACCCCTCATACTGCTGCTGGTCTGCAAGATAAGCCCTTGACGCATCTTCGTACTCCGCTTTGGAAATGACCCCTCGGTCAAAAAGTACTTTGTTTCGTTCAAAATTGGTTTTGGAAAGCTCCAGGTCTTCTTTGAACAATTCCATTTGCCGTTTTTGATTTCTAAGAAACTGTCTTTGCTCCTGCAACTGCCGTTGTATTGTGGCCGCTTCCCTATTATTAGGGGTTAATGTGCGATAGAGAATAACGTTTTGATAAGCTGTGAGGTAACTACCATAAGCCGACTGTGTTTCTCCCAATTCCAGGCTTGTTGGAAACACTTTCTTCAAGGTATCCAGTTCTAATATCGTCTCCTGGTATTGCGCTAATTGGGTTTGAAGATAATCCACATCTTGAAAGCGGGCCGTACTCTCTATTTCCGCTAGTACCTCCCCCTTCGCCACCGGTTCATTTGGCGCCACCAGAACCTGGACTAATCTCCCTGAGGTGCGTGCTTTTAGATATACCGGTGGATTTTTGCTGGTAATAACGATTCCCGCAGGGATGATATCATTATAACTTATTACGGCAGCTCCAAATAAAAGCAATACAACGATCCCCAAAACCAAAGAAATACCCCATCGAATCATCCAATTTGGGGTTCTCCCTAAGATTTCCTTAACCTTATCCGAACGTTCATCAAGGAGATCTAGTTTTTTGGTATCTATGTTTTTTTTGACTCCACTCATTGTCCTAGCTCTAATTGATTCTTTACCAGGGAATAATACATTCCCCGTTTTGCGGTCAATGTTTTATGATTTCCTTGCTCGATGATTTTACCCCTTTCTAATACGATGATTTGATCTGAATTTTTCACGGTACTCAGCCGGTGCGCCACCACAACAACTGTTTTGCCTTTATAAAAGGCTTCCAGCTGCTCCATGATCTCCTTTTCATTATTGGCATCCAAAGCACTTGTGGCTTCATCAAAAAAGATGTAATTCGGGTTTTTATAAACGGCTCGGGCTATCAAAATCCGTTGTTTTTGCCCTCCACTTATATTGACGCCCGAACTTCCAATTTTAGTATTAAAACCAGAAGGAAGTTCCTCAATAAATTCGGAAATATTTGCTACGTTCACAGCATGGAGCAATCTTTTCTTATCAATAATACCATCTGAATCAGATTCGGTAATATTTCTGGCAATAGTATCTCCAAATAAAAAGCCATCTTGCATTACCGATCCACAATTTTTCCTCCAAAAAGTAGTCCCCAGATTCTTAAGCTTGGTATTTCCCACACGAATGGTACCCTTAGAAGGCTCATAGAACTTCAGGAGCAATTTTATCAGGGTGGTCTTTCCACTACCACTTGCTCCTACAATTGCCGTGATTTTCCCCTCCGGTATTTTAACAGAAATATCATCTAATACCACGGGGGAGCTTTTGCCACCATATCGAAACGTTAATCCATCTATGATAATGCTTAAATTTTCCGGTAACTCTTTTATCGGCTCCTCCCTATCATCTTCTTCATCTGGTTTTTGATGTATTTCTGATAATCGTTCTAAACTGATCTTAGCGTCCTGTCCTGATTGGATAAAGGTGATAAAGTTATTTATGGGCAGGTTTAACTGACCAATAATATATTGTACAGAGAGCATCATACCCAGGGTAAGATTACCATCAATTACTGCTTTAGCAGCCACAAATGTGATCAGGATATTCTTTAGTTCGTTGAAAAATCGCCCCCCCACATTCTGCGTTTGGGTCAGCGCCAGACTTTTTATGGAAACCTTGAAAAGTTTTACTTGTATTGCTTCCCACTCCCATCGCCTGCGGCGCTCCGAGCCATTTAACTTGATCTCCTGCATCCCTGAGATAAGTTGGTACATGCTGCTTTGGTTATCTGCTGCCTGGTCAAAGCGCTTGTAATCCAGTTCGGCTCGTTTTTTCAAAAACAATAACGTCCATCCCACATAGATCAATGATCCCAAAAAGAAAATTGCGAAAATGGTCAAGTCATAATAGGCCAGGACAATACCAAACACCACAACATTGAATGCAGAAAAAATAGTATTTAAGGTGGTACTTGACAAAAAATCCTGTATTCGGTCATGGTCGTAAATCCGTTGGATAATATCCCCTGTATTTTTAGAATCAAAGAATGCTATAGGTAAGCGCATTAACTTTATTAAAAAATCCGAAATCAAATTGATATTAATCCTGCTTGTGATGTGCAATAGGATCCAACTCCGTATTACTTCTACTGTAGTTTGCGAAATGAATAGTGTTAGCTGTGCAATAAGGATTAAATAAATAAAATTGATGTTTTGGTAGTTAATCCCATAGTCAACGATGGACTGTGTTAAAAATGGCAGGATCAATTGCAGGATACTACCCACCAACAAGCCTAAAAACAGCTGAACAATGTATTTGGAATAGGGCTTAAAATAATAGGAAAGGAATTTAAATCCATATTGTTTTTTTTCCTCCTCTTTATCCTCGTAAAACCTTGGGGTAGTCTCAAACAACAATAGATATCCTTCGGAACTCTCGTCAGCGCTCTTCCCAATCCACCCATTGAGAAACTCTTTCACCGAATAATCTACCAATCCATGAGCAGGATCTGCCACAAAGACTCTGTCCCTAAGAATTTTATATACCACTACAAAGTGGCGCTGTCTCCAATGTGCGACACAAGGTAATGGCACCTCTTTCCTAAGTGTATTTAAATCTACACTTACTGCTAAGGTATGGAACCCAATAGTTTCGGCTGCCTCTGCAATACCCCCCAAAGAAACTCCTTCCCTGGTAATGTTTGATTTCTGACGCAGGAAATCAACCGCAAAGGACTTACCATAATACTTGGCGATCATCCTCAGGCAGGTAGGCCCACAATCCATTTGATCTAATTGCCTGTAAAACGGAAATCGTTGAATCCTCCACATAATGTACAAGATAGCTATTCTGTAAATTTCTTCTGACAAAAAAATATTAAAGAACACATTTATTTTGTAAGTACATCAATGCAAATAACCTCTCACAAAGCGATTTTCTCACATTTAATACGTATCGTGTATCGCAAAACAAATATTTTACTACTTTTGCATCCGCTTTCAGTTCGACTACGCTCACTGATTGCAAAAAAGAATTAATAACCAGGGTCGGGCACCCTACAAATTAATGTGATATGCCAGTTAGAATACGACTACAACGCCACGGAAAAAAAGGAAAACCATTTTATTGGATCGTGGCTGCTGATTCCCGTGCCAAAAGAGACGGTAAATTTTTAGAAAAGTTAGGTACGTACAATCCTAACACAAATCCAGCTTCCATTGATCTAAAAGTAGACAACGCTGTACAATGGTTGAATAATGGAGCACAACCTACCGATACTGCCAGGGCCATCCTAAGTTATAAAGGAGTTTTGATGAAGAAACACCTGTTAGAAGGTGTTAAGAAAGGGGCTTTTGATGAGGCAGAAGCAGAGAAGCGTTTCAATGCGTGGTTGGAAGAAAAAGAAGCTGCTATTCAGGCCAAAAGGGATGGTTTAAGTAAAGCAGAGCAAGAAGCCAAAGCTCAAGCATTGGCTGCAGAGAAAGAAGCCAACGAAAAGCGTATTGCGGCACAACAACCGGAACCTGAAGTAGAAGAGGTGGCCGAAGCAGCTGCTGAGACTGAAGGAGAAGCACCTACTGCTGAAGTAGCGGAAGCAACCGAAACTGAAGCCGCTACTGAAGAGACTCCATCTTCGGAAGCAGAAACAAGCGAAGAAGAAGCGCCTAAAGAATAAGTCTATACGGCTATGCGTAAGGAAGATTGTTTCTACCTGGGCAAAGTCGTTTCAAAATATAGCTTTCGGGGAGAGGTATTGGTCAAATTGGATACCGATGAACCGGAAATTTACGAGCAAATGGAATCGGTTTTTGTGGAACTGGACAAAAATCTGATTCCATTTTTTATTGTAAAGTCACAACTGCATAAGTCCGCTTTGCTGCGTATCACTTTTGAAAACATCTCGGATGAAGCATCAGCAGAGCAACTATTAGGTAAAGCACTCTATCTTCCCCTTTCAGTTCTACCGCCATTGTCCGGAAACCGATTTTATTATCATGAAGTGGTCGGTTTTACGCTAATGGACAAGAAGTATGGGGATATTGGAAAGGTCCAATCCGTAAATGATTCGGCTGCCCAAGCGCTCTTTGAAGCAGAAAAAGACGGCAAGCAACTATTACTTCCTATATCGGACGCTATTATAAAAAAAGTAGACCGCACGACCAGAACCATCCATGTGGAAGCTCCGGAGGGATTGGTGGATTTGTATCTTAAGGACTAATGGGACAGCCCTTTAAGTTTAAGGAATTCACCCTGCATCAGGATCGCTGTGCCATGAAAGTGGGTACCGATGGCGTACTTTTAGGCGCGTGGACATCCTTGGATTCTAGCCCGGATACTATTCTGGATATTGGTTCGGGAACAGGATTGATTGCCCTAATGCTTGCCCAACGGTCTACCGCTTCGGTTATTGATGCTATTGAAATTGATACCGACGCCTTTGAACAATGTGTAGCCAACTTTGAAGCCTCTCCCTGGGCAGATAGACTCTTCTGTTATCATGCCAGTTTCCAGGAATTCTATGAAGAAATTGAGGAGTCCTATGATCTCATCGTTTCTAATCCTCCTTTTTTTCAGGAAGATGTTTCAAGTGGTCTTGTAGCCAGGGATACAGCAAGACAAAATCAATCTCTTCCGTATCTGTCTTTATTTGAAGGAATCAAAAAGTTACTTGCTCTGAATGGAGCGTTAGCCATGATCATTCCTTACGCCTCTGAGTCAACTGTCTTAACCTTGGCAGCAAACCGAGGGTTCTATCCCAGTCGTATCACGCGCGTGAGAGGTACCCCCACCGCCTTGTTTAAAAGAAGTTTACTACAGCTATCCCGAAATAAAAATGCTACAGATATTCAGGAATTGGTTATTGAACTTGAACGCCATGTGTATACCCAGGAATATATACATCTTACCAAAGACTTCTATCTAAAAATGTAACAGTAGGTGTCCCTAATGTTATATTTGGTTAGTACATTTGGATAAAATTTTTGCAGATGAAGCCCGATCTATTTGAAGCCCCTGATTATTACCTTCTGGACGATCTGTTGTCTGAGGAACACAAACTGGTACGGGATGCTGCCCGTCAGTGGGTAAAGCGGGACATTTCTCCTATTATTGAGGACTATGCTCAAAAAGCAGAATTTCCAAAGCAGATCATTCAGGGATTAGCAGAAATTGGTGCTTTTGGCCCTTATATTCCTGAGGAATACGGCGGTGCGGGATTAGATCAGATCAGCTACGGGCTTATAATGCAGGAAATCGAACGTGGTGATAGCGGTGTGCGCTCCACTGCATCTGTGCAGTCCTCGCTGGTGATGTACCCCATTTTTGCCTATGGCACCGAAGAACAACGCAAAAAATACCTGCCCAAATTAGCTAGCGGTGAATGGATGGGATGTTTTGGACTTACCGAACCCAACCATGGGTCGAACCCCGGGGGCATGGAAAGTAAATTCAAAGATATGGGGGATCATTATCTTTTGAATGGAGCCAAATTATGGATCTCCAATTCCCCTTTCGCAGATGTTGCTGTAGTATGGGCAAAAAATGAAGAAGGTCGGATCCATGGTTTACTTGTGGAACGTGGTATGGAAGGTTTTGGCACCCCTGAAACCCATAATAAATGGTCGTTGCGGGCTTCAGCAACCGGAGAGTTGATCTTTGACAATGTAAAAGTTCCTAAAGAAAACCTGTTGCCCGGGAAAAGTGGATTGGGCGCTCCGCTG
>JANQHL010000110.1 GCA_028277085.1 Flavobacteriaceae bacterium | reverse complement strand
CAATAGTGGTATTATCCACACGACAACAAAACCGTATCTTTGAAAATTAAAAGCTTGGAATGCAGTTTAAACATCCCGAATTACTCTGGGCGCTTTTTCTCCTCCTCATTCCCATTATCATTCACTTATTTCAACTAAGACGATTTAAAAAGACGCCATTCACTAATGTAGCTATGTTGCAAAAAGTAGTGGCGGAGTCACGGAAAAGCAACACCTTAAAAAGATGGTTGCTGTTGCTATGCAGATTGTCACTTCTAGCTGTGCTGGTGCTTGCATTTGCACAGCCTTTCCATGCTAAACCAGGGGCGTTAACAACGAAAGAAACCGTTATTTATCTGGATAATTCTTTCAGCATGAGCGCTCAAGCTAACGGCCTTACCTTAATTGAAAAAGCCGTACAGGACCTTATACAAGTCATCCCTAAAGATTTGGAGTTTAGCTTATTTACTAACAGCCAAACGTTTAGCGAGGTAACCTTGGACGAAATACAGAATGATTTGTTGTCCGTTCCTTCTACAGCTGCGCAATTAACTTTAGCCCAAATCATGCTAAAAGCCAATGCATTGTTTTCAGACGCGAACACCAGCGAAAAGCATTTGGTATTCATCTCAGATTTACAACAGCGGCTTTTTACAGAAAACAATCCGGTTACTACCGCAAATCTTCACCTAATTCACTTGCTCCCTGAAAATAACAGTAATATTGCTATCGACTCAGTATATATTGCTCCCAATAGTGATGATCAGATTCCACTGAACGTAGTTGTTTCCGGTCTGAAAAGCGATCAAACTGTACCCATTTCTTTGTTTAATAAGGGAAGACTTATTGCCAAAACTGCGGTGAAAGGAACAGGTCAGCCCCAAAGTAATAGTGTGCTATCGCTTCAGCGTAATGAACCCATTCAAGGGCGATTAGTAATTGAGGATCCGGTACTGGATTTTGACAATCATTTTTATTTCTGTATTGATCAGCGCGCTAAACCAAAAATCCTTGCTATTTCAGAAACTGATTTTGATTTTTTAACCCGGATTTTCAACGATGAGGAATTTGAATTTCAAAATTATCAAATCAACACATTGCAATACAGTGAACTGGAATCTCAAAACACTATTATTCTAAATGGACTTCCCACTATCCCTACAGGCTTATCAAATACGCTTAGATCGTTTTGGAATGCCGGAGGATCCCTGGTGGTTATTCCACCCAATGAAAGTTTTGATCTGAATTCATATAATTCCCTTTTTCAAGGTATGACCTCCCTACAGTTCAACGAAATTATCCCTTTTGAACAGCGCATTACAGCAATCACTTTTCAACATCCGTTATATACGGGTGTATTTCAATCTGAAGTACAGAATTTTGATTACCCGAAAGCCAATAGTTCCGTCAAAGTAACCTCGAACAGTTCACAGATACTATCTTTTTCTTCCGGAGCGCCTTTCTTAACCGGGCAAGACAATATTTTTGTTTTTACGGCTTCGTTGGCAAAAGAGAATTCCGATTTCATTAATTCTCCCCTGGTGGTCCCGACATTCTACAATATTGGGGATAACAGCCTAAAGAATTCTGAACTTTACCTCACCCTGGGAACCGAAGGAAAAGTGGATATTCCCAACAGCCTAAAGAAAGATAACATATTAAAACTCACAAAATCGGATTATGAGTTTATTCCATTACAACAGTCTTTCTCTAACAAAATCAGTTTGAATTTTGAAGAACCCCCAAATTCCGAAGGTGTTTATGCAGTTATGGATGGCAACGACACTTTGCGAAACCTGAGTTTTAACTTCCCCAGGAACGAAAGTACATTGCTGTACAATACTCCGGAAACTCTGAATCCCAAAACTGTAAATAGTGATATCTCCGTTTTTTTTGCAGATCTCCAGGAAGATAGTACTATTACACCGTATTGGAAATGGTTTGTTATTTTAGCGTTGCTTTTTGCGATGTTGGAATTGCTGATACAAAAACTGCTTTAATGAATGTACTACTGAAATCTGCTGTGATTGTCGATGCCAGCAATCCTGATCTCCATCTACAACAAAAAGACATTTATATCAAGGACGGCAAATTTGAGGCAATTGAAAACACGCTGCAAGTACCAAATTCTACCCAAATCCTTGAATTTCCCAACCTCCACGTTTCATTGGGCTGGTTTGACACCGGGGTAGCATTCGGAGAACCAGGCTATGAAGAAAGGGAAACACTCGCTAATGGCTTGCAAGTGGCTAGCTTAAGTGGGTTTACCGGTATCGTACTTAACCCAAATACCTTTCCTTCCCCCGATAGCAGTTCTGACATTGTCTTTTTAAAAGAACGCAGCGAAAAAGCCGGCACCGATCTTTATCCTCTTGGAAATCTCACCAAAGGAGGAAAAGGGGAAAAATTAGCTGAATTGTTTGATATGCATAAGGTTGGAGCGGTTGGTTTTTATGATTTCCAGGCTCCGGTCTCCGATGCCAATCTATTGAAAATAGCGCTCCTATATGCTCAAGGATTTGATGGCCTGGTTTTTTCGTTTCCCATGGAAAAGGCTATTCAGGGAATGGGTGTTGCCCATGAAGGGGAAATCACCACCCGATTGGGTTTAAAAGGCATACCCGCTCTTGCAGAGGAACTTCAAATTGCCAGGGATCTTTACATTTTGGAATATACCGGGGGAAAACTCCATATTCCCACAATTTCTACTGCCGGAGCAGTAAAACTGATTGCCGATGCCAAAAAGAAGGGGTTGGACGTAAGTTGCAGTACCTCAGTACATCATCTATTACTTTCCGATACCCTGCTGGAAGGCTATGATACCAACTATAAGGTGATACCGCCCTTGCGAACAAAAAAGGACCAACGTGCCTTGCACAAGGCCGTCCTGAATGGTACCATAGATTTTGTTACCTCAGACCATACGCCTATGGATATAGAGGAAAAACGATTGGAATTTGACAATGCCAGCTATGGGACCTTAGGGTTGGAAAGTGCTTTTGGGGCATTAAACCTGCTTTTCGGAATGAAGCATACCGTTGCTATTTTAACCCGTGGTCGTGGTCGATTTGGACTACCAAATCCGAAAATTCAAGTAGGCATGTCTGCCAACCTTGCATTGTTTGACCCTGAGGAAGCGTCTGTCTTTGAAAGCGAACATCTTCGCTCCACCTCCAAAAATTCTGCATTCCTGGGACAAAGGCTGAAGGGAAGTGTCTACGGGACCATTAACAACAATCAGCTTAACCTTGCGTCGGAATGAATGAAACGACGAAACAGGGAAGAACAACCGCCATTGTTGCCTATCTGACAATTGTAGGTTGCCTAATCGCCATCACCATGAATCTGGAGCCAAAGAATTCATACGCCAGATTCCATATCCGACAGGCTTTTGGTATCCACCTTTTTTTTCATGCCCTTGCCATAGTACTTACGTTTTTACAGATTAGTTTCGTCTCTTTGCTCCTTTACCTCCTTTACTTATTGCTTTGGGGTTTTGGCTGTATTAACGCTATCAATGGAAAAACCGTTCCTGTGCCTGTTTTAGGGAATTACTTCCAAAAATGGTTTACTTTTATCCAGTAATGCTCCAAGTGTTCGGTTTTGCATATGGCATAAGCACTTGATGATAAAACGGAATAACCCAACTCTTAAACCCTGAAAAAAATGACCCCCGCCCCGTTATCCCTGGAACATTTGATCCGTCCAAATAGCGTTCCTTCTGAGAAAACACCCTCCGTATTTATGTTGCATGGTTATGGCAGTAACGAAGAAGATCTGTTTTCCTTTGCTTCCGAACTTCCTGAAGCGCTTTTTGTCCTTTCCCTAAGGGCACCTTATCCCATGGAACCTTTTGGCCATGCGTGGTATGCGATTAATTTTGAGGCACCTTATGGGAAATGGAGTGATGATGCACAGGCGATTGCCTCCAGAGAGAAAATTGTCAAGTTTTTAGCGGAAGCTTGCCAGGCATATCAGTTAGATGACCAGAATATTACCCTTCTGGGCTTTAGTCAAGGTACGGTTTTAAGCTATGCTGTTGCGCTCTCCTACCCCGAAAAAATAAAACGAGTAATCGCCCTTAGCGGTTATATTAATGAAGCGGTGATAGCCCAAGACTATACCACCAAGGATCATTCGGGGCTTGATTTCTACTGCTCTCACGGACAAGTGGATCAGGTAATTCCGCTGGAATGGGCACAAAAGGCCCCCGATTTTTTGAAACACTTAGGAATTTCGTACACCTTTGAAGAATACCCGGTGGGTCATGGCGTGGCCCCCCAAAATTTTTATGCTTTTAAAAAATGGTTGGAGGACCGCATTTAATTACTTCGAGTATACAATAAATGGTCTACCAGCGTGAAATCTACACTTAAATTGTCTTTTAATTCGTATTTGATTACCAAATCCCCCCAGTATTTACCGTCCGAAAAGTCGGCCAGGATCCATCGATGATTTAACACCTTTATTTTATTGATCTTAAAGCTGCTTTCCATTCCCTCGTAGGGAATAAGTGGGTTATCGCCTCTGCGTTCGTTGGTTTCCAGCAATTTGTCTTCAATATAGCGTGTCGGGTTTTCCAGGTTTAAATGATCGTAATAGGCCAGGGCGTCATCGTTGTTTTCCAGGGAGAAATACTGCATATCCAACACCCGTAGTTGCAATTTTTGCAATGAGTCCTGAAGTTGTTCATTGTCACTTTCCAAGTTTTCTATTTTTTCAGCGCTTGTGGTAGCGGTTTTATTCCCTTTCATCAAAAAGAATAGTGCGATCAAGGCCGCAAAAACAAAGAGATAGAGAAAGATATTTCGTCTCATGATATGGTTATTTTGAGATTGTCATAGGCCAGGAAGACATTAGGCGGTAATTCTTTTTGAACTTCCTCATGAAAACCTAACAAATGACTTATATGGGTAAAATAGGTGCGTTCTGCCCCTATTTGAGCAGCAAAATCCAATGCTTCTTCCAAATTGAAATGAGAGTAATGTGGTTCTAAACGCAACGCATTCACTACAAGGACTTTTAAGTTTTTCAACTTTTCAATTTCAGATCTTTCCATCCGCTTGACGTCCGTTAGGTAGACAAAGTCGTGCATTCGAAAACCCAGAATCGGGAGTCGATTATGATATGCCTCAATGGGAATAACTTCCAAACCGTTTAGGGTAAATGGGTTGTCCTTATCTATCAGATGAACCTGAACAGCCGGAGCCCCGGGATAACGATCTTCATCGGCAAAAATGTAGTCGAAACGCCGCTTTAAAGAGTGTACTACACGTTCCATAGCATAGATCGGAATATCACCTTGCCTAAAGAAAAACGGCCGAATATCATCTATTCCGGCAGTATGATCCGCATGTTCGTGCGTAAAAAGAATACCATCCAATTGTGGGATTGGATTGGACAACATCTGTTGTCTAAAATCCGGTCCGCAGTCAATGACGTAGTGATATCCGTTCCACGAGATAAGAACAGCAACCCTTAGTCTCTTGTCCTTTGGATCGGTACTTAAACAAACCGGATGATTACTGCCAATAATCGGAATTCCCTGCGAGGTTCCTGTACCTAAAAAAGTGACGATAAGCCCTTGTTTCATTAAAATCAAAATTATAATATAATTGTGTAATAGATTTACCCTTCTTCTTAACTTTGTTAGTGACAAAACATATATTATGCCCACGGATAGAAGCATGGAAAACGGTTTTGAAAACATTCCCTCCATCAAGGCCAAAACCCTAAGAATAAATTTAAACCGCGATATCTACGGTACTTTTGCAGAAATCGGAGCAGGACAGGAAACCGCAAGGCACTTTTTTAGAGCAGGTGGTGCATCCGGAACCATTGCCAAGGCTATGAGTGCCTATGATAAAGCATTTAGTGATGCTATTTACGGTGTTGAAGATGACGGACGCTATGTTACACAATCCAGGCTTAAAAAAATGTTAAGTCATGAGATGCGGCTGGTTCAGGAGCGAATTGACCGTAAGGAGAACCCTAATTATCGTTTTTTTGCTTATGCCAATACCGTGGCCACCATTGACTTTTCCAAACGCTACAAAGGCCATGGTTGGGTGGGGCTTCGTTTTCAATTAGAGCCCAACCAAAAAGAACCAAACGACATTATTCTTCACATTCGTTTTAAACAAAACGAGGCGCGATTGCAACAGGAAACTTTGGGCATCTTAGGCGTAAATCTTATTTATGGCGCTTACTTTAAACATGACAAGCCTAAAAAACTTTTAAAGTACCTGTACGATCATATTGATAAGGATACCATAGAAATTGATATGATCAATTTCCATGGACCAGGATTTAAAGGGGTAGATAACCGGTTAATGAGCTTGCAATTGATCCGGAACGATATGACAGACGCAGTAATGTTTGGCCCGGACGGTCATAACCTATTACCGGCTTCTGTACTTTATAAAAAGAATATTTTGGCGCTACGCGGTAGTTTTCGGCCGGTGACCAAGGTAAATATGGACATGTTCGAAAAGTCCTACGATATTTTTATTCGGGAACAAACCGTAGATTACGACAATACGATTATCATCTTTGAAATAACCTTATCCAATCTTAGGGCTTCCGGGGAAATTGATGAGCGGGATTTTTTGGATCGGGCCGAGTTACTTGCTTCGTTGGGTCATATGGTGATGATTTCCAAATTCCAGGAGTATTACAAGCTGGTAGAGTACTTTAACAATTATACCAAAGCGAGGATTGGATTGACCATGGGTGTCAATAATCTTGTGGATGTATTTGATGAAAAATACTATCGCCATTTAAGTGGTGGCATACTTGAAGCCTTTGGAAAACTGTTCTTTAAGGACTTGAAGGTGTATTTATACCCTATGAAAGATCCGGAAACCGGTCGGATATTGACCAGCAACAATGTGAAAGTACACCCTCGGATGAAGGAATTGTACAAATTCTTTAAGTACAATGGCAAGGTGATGGATATTATTGATTATGACCCTGATATTATGGACATATTCTCCAGGGATGTATTTCGAAGGATTACCAATGGTGAAGAGGGCTGGGAGGAAATGCTTCCCGAGGGAATTGCCGAGATGATAAAGGAGAAAAACCTCTTTGTTCGTAAAGAAGTCCCTCAGGAGGAAGAGGTAGAAGAGGATTAAATCGAGAAGATGATTAGGCGCCCTCCGAGAATAGGAATCCTAGATCTCAGGACGGCGCACAACCATAGTCTCTCCAATTAGTTATACCTCCAGGATCTGCGCTGCATGATCTTTTGTCTTTACTTTTTCGATGACGTGATCAATGACCCCCTCTTCGTTAATTAAGAATGTTGTACGGTGCAAGCCGTCATATTCTTTTCCCATAAACTTCTTTGGACCCCAAACACCAAAGGTTTCTATTACCGTATGGTCTTCATCGGCTAAAAGCGGAAAGGGAAACTCAAATTTATTCCTGAAATTCGCCTGCTTCTTTTGCGAATCTTCACTTACTCCCAATAATTCAAAGCCTTGTGCTTGTAAGGCTGCGTAGTTATCCCTTAAGTTGCAGGCTTCCGCTGTGCACCCGGGAGTATTTGCCCTCGGGTAAAAGAAGACAATCAATTTTTTTCCGCGGTAATCGGACAAGGAAATCGTGTTGCCATCTTGATCTTTTGCTGAAAAATCAGGTACTTTATCACCGGCTTTTAAAGTATTCATCTTGTTATTTTTGTTTAATTATTTTTATTCAAAACTAAACAAATATGTTTAAAAATGAGAAGGTAGATTTTGTTATTCAAACGTTAAATGGGTTTTACCCAAAAATTCCTGTTCCCCTGGATCATAAAGACCCTTATACCCTGCTGATCGCGGTATTACTTTCGGCCCAGAGTACCGATGTAAGGGTAAACCAAATTACGCCTTTGCTGTTTGCACAGGCTGATAACCCTTTTGACATGGTGAAACTTACCGTAGATGAAATCCGGGAGATCATAAAACCCGTTGGGCTGTCACCCATGAAATCAAAAGGAATTCACGGGCTTTCCCAGATCTTAATAGAAAAATATAACGGGAAGGTGCCCAGGGAAATGGAGCTTTTGGAAGAGTTGCCTGCAGTAGGGCATAAAACGGCAAGTGTTGTGGTTTCACAAGCTTTTGGTATCCCTGCCTTCCCCGTAGACACCCATATACATCGGTTAATGTACCGCTGGGGACTATCTAATGGAAAAAACGTAGTACAAACCGAGCGGGATGCGAAACGCTTATTTCCCAGGGAACTCTGGAACAGACTACACCTTCAGATCATCTGGTATGGTAGGGAATATTCACCGGCCAGGGGATGGGACCTGGAAAAAGATGTGATTACCAAGACTATTGGACGAAAAAGTGTATTGAAGGACTACTACAAAAACAAAAAAACCGCTAAAAAAGCGGTTTCTTAATAGTTCTTCACACCTATTAATTTAAAGTGCGTTCAAATTTCAGATTCTTATACGTTGCCACTTGGTAGGACTTAGAAAAGGCCAATAAAAAGGAAATAGTTTCCGGCCTTGCCTTGGCTATCCTACACGTTTTTGGGGCTTCAGAGTAAATTTCTTCCATATTCTAGCGTTTAAAATCAATATAAAAACGCCAGTATATTAGAATTATTGCACGGTTCGACCTAGTGCAGATTAATTCGTTAAAACGATATTATTACGCTGTACTATCTTTCTGAGGTTTATCAAGGCGTATCGCATGCGTCCCAAAGCTGTATTAATACTTACCCCAGTGTTTTCCGCGATTTCCTTAAAGCTCATATCCTTGTAAATTCGCATGATCAAGACCTCACGCTGGTCATCCGGTAATTCCTCGATGAGCACCGAAAGATCACTATCTATTTGATTCTTGATCATCTGCTTCTCGGCATTCAATTTTTCATCCCTGATTACAGAAAAGATATTGAAGTCCTCGCTCCCCTCAAACTTGGGCATGCGCTTGTTTTTTCTGAAATGATCTATGATCAGGTTGTGTGCAATTCGCATTACCCAGGGTAAAAACTTTCCCTCCTCGCTATACGAACCGCGTTTTAGTGTTTTAATCACTTTTATAAAGGTATCCTGAAAGATATCTTCCGTGATATCCCGGTCTAGGACCTTAGAGTAAATAAAACTTGTGATTTTTTGATTGTGGCGGTTAATTAAAACTTCAAGGGCTTTTTCATCACCACCTACGTAGCTCTTGACCAATACCGAATCGTCGATTTGCAGTTCCATACAAATTACTTTTTTGGTTTAAACAGTATCCCTCCCAAAGCTGAAGAGGATACAGAGTTATTAGTTTAATAGTAAAAAAGTAATTATCGCTGTATAGGCCTATCAGTTTTTAATTACAAATCAAAGATAGAAAATAAGACTCCCTGTGTAAAAACTTATGTTGTGATCTACAAGATTTTAGATGTCAACCCCCGCAATATAGACATTAAGGCCAGTGAATCGTATCTTTGACCAAATTTTTTCGACGAATGACATCACTTCTAGATGTAGACCCCAAGAAAAATATCATCATAAAAGGTGCCAAACTTCACAATCTTAAGAACATAGATGTTGTTATCCCCAGAAATAAACTGGTGGTCATTACCGGGTTATCCGGGTCCGGGAAGTCTTCACTGGCGTTCGATACCTTATATGCAGAAGGGCAACGTCGTTATGTGGAGAGCCTTTCTTCTTATGCACGGCAGTTTATGGGGAAATTGGACAAACCCAAAGTGGATTATATTAAAGGTATAGCTCCTGCTATTGCTATTGAGCAGAAAGTAAACTCCACCAACCCCCGGTCTACAGTAGGTACCACAACAGAGATCTATGATTATTTAAAACTGTTGTACGCACGGATCGGTAAAACCATTTCTCCTGTTTCAGGGAAAGTGGTTAAAAAACATACCGTGACTGACGTGGTGACCCACGTCAAATCTTTTGAAGAAGGTGCCAAACTATTGTTACTGGCGTCAATAACAATTAAGGAAGAGCGGGATTCTTTAAAATCCCTACAACTATTTTCCAAACAGGGATACGCCCGAATCAAATACCAGGGTCAGGTGATCCGCATTGATCAGGTCCCTAAGGATATTGGAAAACAGTTCGATTTGGTCGTAGATCGCATTGTGGTTAAAAAAGAAGATGAGGACTTTTTGAACAGATTGGGCAATGCTATTGATAATGCCTTTTTTGAAGGAAAAGGGAAATGTGTTGTAGAGGAAGTGGACACAGGAGCTACTTCAGAGTTCAGCAATTTATTTGAATTGGACGGCATGAAGTTCCTGGAACCCAACGTACATCTTTTTAGCTTCAACAATCCCTATGGGGCATGTCCCAAATGTGAAGGGTATGGGGACGTTATCGGTATTGATCCGGACCTGGTAGTCCCTAACACCGCCTTATCCATATATGAGAACGCCGTTTTTCCCTGGCGGGGTGAGAGCATGTCCTGGTATCGCGACCAATTGGTTAACAGCGCCTATAAATTCGATTTCCCGATTCACAAGCCCTGGTTTGAGCTGTCCGAGGAACAACAACAACTGGTCTGGGAAGGCAATTCCCATTTTATTGGGATTCACAAGTTCTTCGCCCAACTGGAAGAGAAAAGTTATAAAATACAGAACCGGGTAATGCTATCCCGGTATCGCGGAAAAACCAAATGCCCCGTTTGTAATGGCAAACGGCTGCGGAAGGAAGCGAATTATGTGCAGATTCAAGGGAAATCCATTTCCGACCTCATTGATCAGCCCATCAAAAATTTGGTGGAATTCTTTACGGAACTGCAGCTCTCCGAGCATGATTCCAAAATCGCCCAACGGCTGCTAAAAGAAATTACGACACGCTTGGATTTCCTGGATAAGGTAGGCCTGAACTATTTAACACTTAACCGCAAATCCAACACGCTCTCGGGTGGGGAAAGTCAACGCATTAATCTGGCCACCAGTTTAGGAAGTAGCCTGGTGGGATCGATGTACATTTTGGATGAACCCAGTATTGGCCTGCATCCAAAAGATACTGAAAACCTCATAACGGTATTGCAATCCTTAAGAGATCTGGGGAATACGGTCATTGTAGTGGAGCACGACGAAGACATTATGCGTGCTGCAGATGAAATTATCGATATTGGCCCGGAAGCCGGTACTTTAGGGGGCAAGGTTGTCGCCACGGGTACTTTTGAAGAGATCTTATCCAAAAACACCCTAACAGCCGGGTATTTGAATGGCGATCTGGAGATAGCCGTCCCCAAAAAACGCCGGAATTCCAAAAGCTATATACAGATCAAAGGGGCTCGGGAAAACAACTTAAAGAATATAGATGCCACTTTCCCGCTTAATATGCTCACCGTGGTAACCGGCGTTTCCGGTAGTGGTAAAAGTACCCTGGTGAAGAAGATCCTCTACCCGGCCATCCTGAAAGAAGTGGGCGGTTATGGCGAAAAAGCAGGGCAGTTTACAACACTGCAAGGGAAGTATACCCAGTTGAAACATGTGGAGTTTGTGGATCAAAATCCTATTGGTCGCTCCTCGCGTTCTAACCCGGTTACCTATATTAAAGCATATGACGACATACGTGCCCTTTTTGCCGCACAAAAGCTAAGCAAAATAAGAGGCTACCAGGCGAAACATTTTTCCTTTAACGTAGACGGTGGACGTTGCGAGAAATGTAAAGGGGAAGGGGTGATCACGGTGGAAATGCAGTTTATGGCAGACGTGCATCTGGTATGCGACGTATGTGACGGCAAGCGCTTTAAAAAGGAGGTATTGGAGGTGGAATTCGAGGGGAAAAACATTAATGACATCCTAAATCTCACGATCGATGAAGCCATCACGCATTTTGAACAACACCAACAATCGAAAATCGTACAGAAACTAAAACCCCTGCAGGATGTAGGCCTTGGTTATGTTACCCTGGGGCAGAGCTCCTCTACCCTATCCGGCGGTGAAGCACAACGGATAAAGTTGGCCTCCTTCCTGGTAAAAGGCACCACCAAGGAAAAAGCACTGTTTATTTTTGATGAACCCACTACAGGACTCCATTTTCACGATATCAAAAAGTTACTAAAATCCTTTGAGGCTTTGCTGGACAGGGGGCATTCTATTATAGTGATCGAACACAATATCGAACTCATTAAATATGCCGACTATATCATTGACCTTGGTCCGGAAGGAGGTGAAAACGGGGGACAATTATTAGCAGAAGGCACCCCGGAAGAAGTGGTACAACGAAAGGAATCCTTTACGGCGCAGTATTTGAAGGAAAAGCTGTAAAACAGATTACAATACTTTGCTGGTCTATGTAAAACCATTGTAACAAACCCCTATCGCGTTCATCTTTACTCCAAACTTCCAACCGATGAACATGCTAAAATCTGCATTTGCAACAGGAATCACTACGGTCCTGCTCCTCAGTGCCTGCCAACCTAACCCCGAAACCACCACTACAACTACCCCAGCACCTTCATTATGGGATACTATTAAGCGACCTAACGACTTTTATCCCTCGGAAAGGGCAAAAGTGCTGGTGGTAGGGACTTTTCATTTTCAATATCCCGGGCTGGATACCCATAAAACTTCGGAGGAAGACCAGGTAGATGTATTAAAGGAACCCAAAAAGTCAGAATTGGAGGATGTAATAGCCTACATTAAAAAGTTCAATCCCAACAAAATAGCTATTGAAGCACGCCCCAAATGGAACACCATGGAAAAATACTCCCAATACAAAAACGGAGCACATCCGGATAAACGCGATGAGCGGTATACATTAGGGATGCGTATCGCAAAAGATATGGCTTTAGATACGCTATATGCCATAGATGCTACTTCGCTGTTCTATGATTTGAAGAAAAAGGATTCCATTTTACTCAACTCCCTTATCGATCAAATTGATTGGGACATCTCGGATCCGTATTGGGAGATGGCCAAAAAATGGTTGAATTACGACGATAAGTTGGTGCCTAAAATGCATTTGCTTGACTACTTCAAATACCTCAACAGTAGAGAAAACCATCTGGCCAATTATGGACTGTATCTAACGGGCAATATGGGAAAGGTTGAAAACCAGGCCGCGGATAACCTATCACTATGGTGGTATAACCGAAATCTCAGGATCTTTTCCAAGCTTGTGGGCATCTCCGAAGGGCCTGAGGATCGTATGCTGGTGATTATGGGAAACGGTCATGCCTCCCTTCTGCGTCATTTGTTTGAGGCCTCCCCGCAATTTGATTTTGTGGAGTTTGATAGTTTGTAACAGCCCTTAGTATACTCTAAGGCTTCGGCTTCGAGATTTCTCACACTCCCCCGATAATATCGGGATCGGTTCGAAATGACATTACCCAACTATTTGTCATTCCGCACTCGTTGCGGAATCTATTACCACACGAAAATTGGATTCCTGCCTGCGCAGGAATGACAAGTTTGCTGCTTTTAATTTACTCATTTACAACACTTTAAAAGAATATTCTTTTTTTTGGCACGCTGTTTGCTTCTACTAGAGTGGGATGTAAATAGTTGCTCCCGAAACCTAAAATTCAACAGTTATGAAAAAGTTTGTACTCTTATTGGCAGCAGTAATATTCGGAGCTACGAGTATACAAGCTGCAACGCTAAACAGCGAGACTGTTATGACTACGTTTCGCTATGGCAACTCCTTTATTTTTAATGAAAACGGTATCACGTTTTCTGTATATCCCGATGGTGAATTTGATTTCTTTATCGACAACCGGGTAAATGTTGGGGTTGGCGCTCAGATCGGGAATGTCGGAATTACGTTTAACTCCGGATGGGATTACAATCCTTTTGTACAGTACGATGATTTTGGTGCTGTAATCCAGGTAGAAAACGTTCCTATATTTTATGATTATTACGGTCGCGTTTCTCAGATTGGTGGGGTTGACATTTGGTACAGAAACGGATTTGTCCGACGTGTAGGTGGTTTGAATGTCTTCTGGAATAGTGGTGTCTTTAGTCATACCACAGGATTCATCAACATTTATAACAGAGGGTATATATTTCGACCATGGCACCGATGGTTTATACGACCTGCAGTAGGATTCTGTAACGTATGGACTACTCCCTATAGAAGGTTCTACCATCCGATCCGGTATACGTGGTTCAGGCCTTATCGAAATAACTTTCGAAGAGCCTATGCTCAAATCGGCCGTGAGTATCGATTCAACAGGACCCGAAGGGCGAATATTTATAGAAACGACAGACGTGTGGCAGTGCGGGAATTTAGCGGTAGAAGTAATCAATCGTACGCCCGAAGAGGAAATAATGCCACGGTACAACGCAATGTAGGACGCTCGAACCGTGACGTGCGAAGAAATAACAATAGCACTGTTAAACAACGAAGTAACAGAAGTACACAAAATGAAGTACGCAGAAACAGTGCGGTACGGAGAAATAATGCAAATACTGTTACGCAACGCAGTAATAGAAACAGACAAGGTGACGTACAGCGAAACAGCTCAGTACGAAGAAGTAATGCAAACGCTGTTACACAACGTAGTAATAGAAGTAGACAAGGTGACGTACAACGTAACACTTCGATACGAAGAAATAGTACGGTGAGCAGGTCTAACAACAGGACCGCAGTAAACCAACGTACGGTAACCCGTAGCCCAGAAAAGCGGACGGTTACCAAGCGAAGTACTACCACTACAAAACCAAAGCGTAGCGTAGCACAGAATAGAAACAGGAGTACTAGTGTTAAACGAAGTACTCCTCAAAAAAGGACGGTAACGCGAAGTACAACAACAAAACGAAGTACTTCCGGAACAAATAGAAATTCAAGAAGTAGTAGCACAAGAAGTGCTAGACGATTGTAAATAATTGACCCTTCGGCCCTGCCTACCGACAGGCAGGTCCGCTCAGGGTTCGTTAGACCAACAATTTGGTCATCGCAGAGCGAAGCCCAAAATAGGGTTACACGAAGTTTTTAGGTTGGTTAGTTGTTTGGCCCCGTGGTAAGCGTCCTGCTTACCGCGGGGTTTTTCGTTTTAGTACCTTGGCTATTAAACCGGAAACATCTTCCGAAATATCAAAACGATATAGAATGCCCAGATACATCAATACCATAATACTCGATTTTAGTACAATATTAAAGATCGGGTGAAATGGAAAACGTAGTTGCCAGAAGAGGAATCCCATTAACACCAAAGTGGCAAGTATTTTAAACGTCCCCTTTGCAAAAGGCAGCAATCCAAATTTTACCTTTACCACTACCATTTTAATACAGTTAAAAAGGAATATCGCAATAAAACTGGCGAGTGCTGCACCTTCAATGCCCAATAGTGGGATTAACCAGATGTTAAGTAAAATCGTGGTCAAGGCCAAAAGCATCCCTAGCAACAGAATGGTTTTGTAATGTTTTGAATTGTACAGTATGGAATTGATGTTTCCCAATAGGGAATCAAACACTTTTGCAAGGCCGATCAAAAAGACAACAACAAAACCTTCGCGATAGGGTTCCGGAAGCAATTGAAATAAGTCGTCCAAATTCAAAACAATCAGCAAAAACAGGATGCCAGAAGCGACGAAAAGGGTAAGTGATGTTTTTTTGTAGAGCCGCTCCAGCTCAAAAATGCTACCCTTGTTCAACAATTCTGCGGTCAACGGGTAGGTAATCTGATGCATGGCACGCGACGGGACAATAATTACTGTTGCGATGTATACCCCTACTCCATAAAATGCAACATTTTCCAAGGCGATGAACTGGTTAATCATGAATTTATCGATTTCCAGCAATAGTAAAGCCGCAGATCCCCCTAAGATGATCAAAAGACTATAAACGAGTATTTGTTGGGTGTCTTTGGGAAAATTGAAATCTAATTGTCGTTTGCGAATACCATAAGCGTAGAATTGCATCAGGATGGTTCGTAATAAGTACAATCCAACTAAGGCTTTAAAGAAAAAATCGAGAGAAATCGCCTGGAAATAGAACAACACCAATAAAACGGCAACGCCCAACCGAGCAAATACTTCCTTCATAAAGTTTCCAAAAACGGATTTTAGCTGTACTTTGCTCCAGGCGTAGAAGACTTCAAAATAGGCAAACGCCAAACCTATCAAAAACACGTACCACACATAATCCTTTACAAGAACATTCTCCCTGGAAAAAAAAACTCCGATATCCTCATAAAACATCCAGGTTAGCAGCCCCAGTGGTAGGATCCCTAACAATGGGCTAATTAGCATCAGGGTTAGAAATCCGTTTTTATCTTCTTCCGATTGCGCACTGTAAAACCGGACTAGCGTATTGTGCACTCCAAAGGCCATTAAAGGCATTAAAATGGCTCCGGTTGCCAAAATGAAAGTGACCAATCCATGGTATTGGGGTTCGAGAATATACGTATACAAAAACAAGGTATTGACCGCCCCTATGGCAAAACCCAAATAGGTAATTACCATGTTTTGGAGCGATTGTTTTAAGACGATACCCATTGAAGTAGTTTGGTCAGTTGTTTCGTCAGTTCCCGGCGATGGTATTGTGCTGTCCCTTTTGGGTGTATTTCAAGCCGTTGTTGCTGAAACATCTGAAACCATTCCAAAAGTAACTTTTTTAGTGCTTCGTTTTCATTATTCCTAATATAGCTCCCGGCTTCATGCTCCTCCACCATCCTCCCCGCTTCCCAATCTTCGGGTCCAATTGCCAAAATAGGCCGGGATACACTTAAGTACTCAAAAAGTTTTCCGGGGATAATCCCCCGGGTTTCCGGACTATCTATTTCCAACAATAGCAATCCCTGAGATCTGGATTGATATTCCAATACCTGTTCATGAGGAAGATAGCCTAGTATATTAACATAGGGTTTCAAACCCATTGTTTCCAGCATGTTTACCACATTTTCTCCTACCACTCCGATTAACTGGATGCTCAGATGTTGTGCTATAGCTGTGTTTTCAGCAACTAATTCCGCCAGTGCTTCCCAAAGTAGGACCGGGTTCCTGTCCGTCAATAAGGAGCCTATATGGGAAAGCGTAAATTTTTTGTCCAGCTCGGTCTTTACCCCTTCGTGATCATAGCCATTGGTAATTACCTGGATAGGGGTAGCAGTGAGCACGGAAAACTCACCTTTGGTTGTCTTGCTGGTAACCACAAGCTGGTCTGCTGATTGTAGCACCTTTTTTTCCAAATCCTTGTGCCGTTTCCGTGAACGGGCAGATAACTTTAATTTTTTATGATAACCAATACTGGTCCAAGGATCACGAAAGTCTGCCACCCACTTTACATTCATCTTCTCTTTTAGTCTAAGGCCAATTAAATGAATGCTGTGTGGTGGGCCTGTGGTAATTAGCGTAGTAATATTTTCAGTCTGAATGATGTTTTCAAGTCGCTTAACAGCAGGACCCACCCAAAACTTTCGGGCATCCGGTATGAATAGATTCCCCCTAACCCAAAGCAGTAGTCGTTCCATAACAGATTGCTTTTTATAGGGCGGAATAATCCCCGAGCTTATTTTTTGTGTCTTCCCTCGGGCAAAGAAGGCGGCCCAGCGATAAGGTTCTACAATGGAATGTTGAATTACCCGGATATTTGGAGAGACCTGACTCTCGAAAGAAGTATCTTCAATAGGGTATTGGGCGTTTTTAGGAACAAATACAATGGGGGTAATCCCGAACTCAGGTAAATACTTTACAAATTTCAACCATCGCTGCACCCCTGGTCCACCTGCAGGAGGCCAATAATAAGTGACAATAAGCACTTTTTGCATTACTAATCCGCTTTTCGTCCTTCCCGTCTAACCATCCAAATGCACCCGGCCAGTATCAAAAAACCCAATGTTATATTACTTGCTAGCGCTATGGTACTTCCGGTTTTTACTACCTCTGGTTGGAACCGGAACTCAATCTCATGCTTTCCTGCAGGAATTTCCATACCCCGTAAAGCATAGTTGACCTGAAAATGCGGCACTTCCTTACCATTTAGCATAACCTTCCAACCCTTTGGATAATGCATTTCCGAAAAGACCACGAATCCCGGATGAGGATTCTCCGTTTGGTATTTTATGTAACCCGGACGATGATCGGCTACCGCAATCGTAGCAAGGGAATCTACCAAATAGGTGCGTTGCCGAAGCCTGGGGAATTTCTTTCGATTGAATACTGCGTTAACTTTGGTATTAAGACTGTCGAGCACTTTTATTTCTTCATTGGCACTTTTCACAGGGATCAAACGTTCTACAAACCAAGCGGGACCATTCGCATCGGGATTAACGGCAGGGACTCGATTGCCTTCCTCATCCTGCTGAAAGATATACTTCACATTGAGCATGTTCAGGACGTCCAAATTATTGCTGTAGAGATGAAATTCTACCAAATCTTGTAATCTGGCAGGCTTGGCGGCATGATAGCCTCCCAATGATTTGTGGAAATAGGAATTTCGTGCGCCATTGAGTCCCTCAGCGGGATCAAATACTCTAAATATGGAAGGATCAGACTGTAATTGTTTGTCCGCTTCACTGGCCTGAAAAGGCCGATTTATGAGGCGTTGACTCATAAAATCATCTTCATTTACATAGCGTTGGTTCACTCCGACCAGATCAAAGACCACCAAAAGTCCAAGCCCCGCAATTGTCCAGTTCTTTTTGATAGCTCCCCGCACAGCAAGGAAAACAATCACGGCAGTCAATGCCATATAGATCAAGCTTCTAATGTTATCCTGAAGGTAAACCGCCTGCCGATCTCGCTCGATCATTGTCATCAACTCTTCTCCAAAATATTGGCGATAGGTATCGTCCCTAAGCCCTTCAAACGAAAATAGGCTTTGCCCAATAAATAGCACCACTATAAGCGCTAATGCTAGTACTCCGGATTGTTTAAGTGCCTGCAGTTTCTCTTTTTTGGGGACAGTGTTTGAAAACAATTGTTTAACCGCCAAAACTGCTAAAATGGGAAAACAGAGCTCAAGGACAACCTGAATGGAAGATACTGCCCGAAACTTATTGTACAGTGGAAAATAGTCAATCATAAAATTGGTAAGCAACGGAAAGTTTTTTCCCCAGGAAAGTAGCAGCGACACTACTATACCCCCCAGCAACCACCACTTCTTCTTCCCTTTCACCAAAAACAGACTCAGCAAGAACAAAAAGAAGACTGCTGCGCCGATGTACGCGGGACCAGCCACTATAGGTTGTTGTCCCCAGTACAAAGGCAACCCCTCCGTAAATTCCTTGGCGCTCGACGGAGGTAATCCTTGCCCTGTAAGATATTCATAAGCTTTGGAATTCTTTCCCAGGTTTTCACTACCCGATCCGCCAAAGATCCTGGGTACAATCAAAACCAGAGATTCGGAAATCCCAAAACTGTATTCGGTAATGTACTCCCTGGTCAAACCATCACTAACCATCTTCTCACTCCCATCCGGGCTAATCGTTAGTTCGGATTTTCCACGGGTACTCCAGTCCGCATATTCTTTGGTGGCCATAATTCCCGTAGCATTGGTGGCTATCCCGAGAAGCACCGCGGCTAACAAAATTCCCACCGAGGCAAAAAAGTGTTTTAGCTTACGTTTTTTAATGGCATCAATCAAATATACCACTCCAAGCACCAGTACTAACAACATGAAGTAATAGGTCATTTGATAGTGGTTCGCACTAATTTCCAGCGCCATCGCCAGGGCCGTCAACAGAAATCCCAGAATATACTTTTTTCGAAACACCAATAAAATGCCACCCAAAAGCATTGGTAAATACCCTATTGCATGCGCTTTTGCGTTATGGCCTACCCCAAGGATGATAATATAGTAGGTTGAGAAGCCAAAGGCCAGGCTTCCCAAAATAGCGAGTCGCCAATCTACTTTCATACACAACAATAAAATGTAAAACCCCAGAAAATAGAGAAATAAATAATCTGCAGGACGAGGTAAAAACCGCAATAAACGATCGAACTTTTTTATGTAATCGTGGGGATAGTTTGCGCCTAATTGATAAGTGGGCATCCCCCCAAAAGCACTGTTGGTCCAATAGGATTCAATCCCGGTAGTTGCTTTGTAGGCATCCCTTTCCTGGGCCATGCCTTTGTATTGGGCAATATCCGACTGGTAAATTCCTTTCCCCTGAATTACCGGATAGAAGTAGGCCAGTGAGGCCACAATGAAAAAGAGGATGACGGATAAATGGGTGAAAACTGCTTTTGCGGAAAGCTTCATAAATTGGGATTGATTCCCCAAAGATTACTCAATTTCTTCAAAATCTATGTATTCTCCGACTTTTTTTGACGCCCTCGACCTGCGTTTTGGGGTGGTATGTATGGTGGTCTCCCCTTCGTCGCTCTGAGGGTTTGTAGTATTTCGATACGATCCAAATTGTTGTTCAAAACGTTCCTCCGCTCTCTGTACTGCAAAGTTCAGCAATCGCGGCGCCAACCATTTCAATAGGAATTTCGCCAGATAGTATACGATTATGAGAATTAAAATCGTTTGTAATACAACCATATTCGCTAGCTATAGATTCAAAGTTACCTAACAAGTCTTTTAAACAGAGTTTTAGTTTCATAAAATAAACTTAAAGTCCTCCGATGGTTCTAGTTCGTAGCGTTGCTTTTCTTTTTCTCTTTCTACCACTTCTTGTCGCCGCCCAATACACGGATGTAATCAATAGCAACCGGCCTGGGATAGCAGTTAGCGCTTATGCCGTTGGCAAAAATGTAGTCCAGGCAGAAACCGGTTTTTTATATGAACGACGAGATCATAACATTTTAAATACCAATTCCAGCAGATTTGGAGGGGAACTG
>JANQHL010000080.1 GCA_028277085.1 Flavobacteriaceae bacterium | reverse complement strand
GAAACATCGTGGTAGCCTTTATCGCCAAGGACAAGGGGTTTTCGTATCGGTGCTTCGTAATGCGATGCCATATATCGTATTCTAATTTTATTGGTTATGCCTCGTTGGTATTCCTCACTTTAACATGGTAGAACACATTGGGTTGTGTACCCACATGCTCTAACAAATGATACATCCTTTCGTCTTTTTTCAACTTAGCCACTTTACTCTCGTTATCGTTGATGTCTCCAAAAACAATTGCACCACTATTACAGGCCGAGGAACAAGCCGTTTGGAATTCACCATCTTTTACTTCTCTTCCTTCCTTCTTGGCATCCAGAATGGTTTTCTGTGTCATTTGGATACACCATGAGCATTTTTCCATAACTCCCCTTGACCGCACATTCACATCCGGGTTCAACACCATTTTCCCAAGATCGTTGTTCATGTAGAAGTTGAACTCATCGTTGTTGTTGTACAAGAACCAGTTAAAGCGACGTACTTTGTACGGGCAGTTATTGGCACAGTAGCGCGTACCCACACAACGGTTGTACGCCATATGGTTATGTCCCTGTCTACTGTGTGCGGTAGCTGCTACCGGACAAACCGTTTCACAAGGCGCATGGTTGCAGTGCTGGCACATTACCGGTTGGAACGCCACCTGTGGATTCTCAGAAGGGTTTTCCAATGATAGCATCGTTCCACGATATCCTTCGGGAGCCGCTTCCTTTTCATCGACATCACTGCCAAAAGTTTCTTCCGAAGAATAGTAGCGATCTATTCGCAACCAATGCATATCCCGGGAAAGGCGTATCTCCTTTTTCCCCACCACCGGAACATTGTTTTCAGCATGACATGCAATCACACATGCTCCACATCCCGTACAGGCATTAAGATCGATAGACATATTGAAGTGATGCCCGATAGAACGATCAAAACTTTCCCAGAGATCCACTGTGGTTGCTGGCACCTCCTGATGATCCAAAGATACCTGAGGAACCGGATTCCAAACGTGAGCATCCTCCGTATTGAATTCCTGTAGTGTTGTTTCTTTGATAATATCGCCGCGACCCATTAAGGTGTTGTGCAACTGAATACAGGCAAACTCATGTATCCCCGCTGCCTTGGCAAGGGATACCGCCTGTACATTATTAAAATCTTTGTATAAGGGGAAGGCATTTACCCCAGTGGCCATCTCCTCTTGCATCCCTTCCTTTCTCCCATAACCGAAGGATAAGCCTATAGTACCTTTCGCTTGTCCCGGCTGTATGATAACGGGGACATTTTCAACAGTAGTGTCGCCAACAGTAACATTTACATAGCTACCGTCTAGCCCGCCATTGGCTACATTGTAGTTCTCCAGGCTCAAATCCACTGCATCTGCTTTAGAGATGGTGATATAGTTGTCCCAGGAAACCCTGGAAATAGGATCGGGAAATTCCTGAAGCCAGGGATTGTTGGCCTGCTTTCCATCTCCCATACCTACCTTTGAGTACAAGGTAAGCTCCATGCCATTAGAAGTGCTACTGGCAAGTGCGCGAAGCGCTGCGGAGATAGAAGATACGGTAGAAACCACTTCTTCCGTAGCTGTTGCTTCCGTTTCGGCAACGGTTGTGGCAGCGACCACTTCATCACCCTCTGCGACTGTTGGAGCAACTTTTTCAAAGACCCCATCTTGCAAAGCCTTATTCCAACTAGTACCGTTTAAGATAGTCACGGACCAGTTTTCTTTTACATAATCGTAATAGGTTCGTTCGCCTCCCATCCAGGTCAACAGGCAATTTTGGAACTGACGTGTATCGAACAGCTCGCGAATTACTGGTTGCATCAGGCTGTAATGCCCTTTTTTCAATTCGGCATCCCCCCAGGATTCGAGGTAATGGGAAACAGCTGCTACGTGTGTGACTGCTTTAGCGGTCTCGTCATTGTTAAAGCCGAAGTAAATGGAAACATCTACCTTGGCTAATCCCTCGGCAAAGTCACTTGCGTTGGGAAGAGAATACATGGGATTTACCCCATCGATCAACAGCATCCCGACCCTACCGGCATTCATATCTGCTACTAATTTATTTAGCTGAGCAGCATTTCCTTTGCGTATATATCGCGGTGTATCAGGATCAAAGGCCTCACTTTGTAACAATTCATTTATCGCCAAAGTAACACGTTGCGCGTTCATATCGTTCAACCCACAAACTACAACGGCTTTACTTCCTGCTTTACGAATCTCCGCGGCTATGGCGTCTACCAAACCATCAATATCAGAGCTTCCTCCACCTATAGTACTTCCGTTAAGCTTACCATACAGTTTAGCCAGAGCCACCTTAATCTCTGAAGGCTTCATGGGAACTCGTGTGTCTGCATTGGCACCGGTCAGGGACATATTTCCTTCCATATGGATATGCCTGGACATCTTGCCTTCATGTGGCACTCTTCCTTTGGCATAACCGGAATCATATCCACCTCCCTGCCAATCCCCTAGGAAATCCGCATCGAAGGAAACGATCAAATCTGATTTGCTGAAGTCATAATCCGCTAATGCGCGTTCCCCGTAGGCTGCCTCGTACGCATTCAAGGCCGCATCTTCGGAAATAGCGTCATAGACTACATGGCTTACATTTCCGAATTGCTGGGAGAACTCCCCGATCAATTTATCAGTAGAGGGACTCGCATAGGTTTGCGTTAGCAATACCACTTGCTTCCCTGAGTTTTGCAAACCAGCCAGTTTAGCTTTTACCGTGGCATCTAAAATGTTCCATTCTATAGGCTCACCACCAGCCATTGGCCCTTGCACCCGTTTACTGTCATAAAGGGAAAGTACAGAAGCATTTATTCTGGCATTTGCACCGCCCAGGGTCTTCGCCCGATCATTGTTCTCAATCTTGATAGGACGGCCTTCCCTGGTTTTTACAAGGATGCTGGCAAAGTCAAATCCATCTGCTATAGTAGTAGCATAATAATTTGCCACTCCAGGAACGATATTTTCCGGCTGAATCACGTAAGGAACGGATTTGTGCACCGGCCCTTCACAGGCGGCCATGGTAGCTGCCGCGGTACTAAAGCCCACATATTTCAAAAAGTCCCTACGCGAAGTGCTGGAGCCTTCCAGATTTTCCTTGTCACCAAGGAAATCATCCACCGGAATGTGCTCCACAAATTCATTTTGTTTTAGCGTCTCAACAATGGAATCGTTGGGATTTAGTTCCGCCTCACTCTTCCAGTATTTTTTGTTTGATGCCATATGATCCTTAAAGAATAACTTCTGTGATTATTAATAGTGGCACTTACCACATTCCAATCCACCCATTTGAGCTGCGGTCAACTTCTCTACACCATATTTCTTTGACAGCTCGTCATGAATTTTCTTATAGTACCCATTGTTCGCTACCTGCACCTCGGTTTCGCGGTGACAGTTAATACACCATCCCATGGTCAATGGCGAATATTGGTACATGATTTCCATTTCTTCAACAGGGCCGTGACAGGTTTGACACTCTATATTACCCGCAGTAACGTGTTGCGCGTGATTGAAATACGCGAAATCCGGCAGGTTATGAATACGCACCCATTCTACAGGTTGCGACTCCCCGGTATAGCGCTGATTCTCCTCATCCCATCCTACAGCCTTGTATAATTTCTTGATTTCGTTGGTGTAAAACTCATTGGTGTAGCCATTAGCCAAATCTTCAGCAGAAGGGCCCTCCGGATTGCCGGTATACTCGTAAATGGACTTATGGCAATTCATACAAACATTGAGTGACGGAATACCGGAATGTTTAGAGACCCGTGCCGAAGAGTGGCAATATTGACACTCTATTTTATTGTCACCAGCATGGATCTTGTGTGAGTAATGGATAGGCTGTATGGGCGCATATCCCTGATCTACTCCGATCTGTGACATCCAGGCAAAGGCAAAATAAGCACTACCCAACAGCAATACCACCACAGAACAAAACACCAAAAATTGATTTTGCGCGAAAGCTTTCCAGATCGGGGTGCGTTGCGCAGCAGTTTCT
Source organism: Flavobacteriaceae bacterium (assembly GCA_028277085.1). Classification (GTDB taxonomy): domain Bacteria; phylum Bacteroidota; class Bacteroidia; order Flavobacteriales; family Flavobacteriaceae; genus Croceivirga. The sequence continues at coordinate 23,276 of JANQHL010000080.1, read as the reverse complement.
TTTGCCAGTTCTACACCGTTCGCTTCTGCAATTCTTCGGAGCGTTCTGTTCACTAAAAACAGCATCACTACCAGTAACCCAAAGATTACAGCAAGGGCCCCAAGAATAATTTGATTCGAAATCCCCCCGGAATCCCCAGTTCCGGTTCCATTATCCGCTGCGGCAGCGGCAGTTGCAACAGGAGCAGGTGGCGGAGCCGCAGTATATGCCAAAATATCATCAATATCCTGATCTGAGAGTGTAGGGAAAGCGGTCATTGCCGCCTGGTTATATTCGTTGTAAATCCGAACGGCGTAGGCATCTCCAGAAGCGATCATCCCGGCACTATTCCTTATCCAAGCGTTCAGCCACTCTTTATCCAGTCCTTCATCATCGTATAGCCTTGTTTCCACGTTAGCCAATGCCGGCCCGGTCATCTTTCTGTTGAGGGCATGACACGCAGCACAGTTCTGATTAAAAAGTTGTTTTCCCTTTACCGGATCCCCGCCTAAGTCAGCTGCAGCCTCTGTTGCTTCTGCCTCGGCAGGTTCAGCAGTTTCTTCTTGTGCAAAGAGCGGTGTAACTAATAACTGGGAAAGTAGGAGAAGGCTAAGACTAAAAATTTTAGAAAATTCAACCCGGTTGAATAGTTTTTTCATAATAACGTAGTTGTTATTCTAAATCTTGGCACGAGTTTCGCTCTGATACTGTGAAAACTAGCGTTTACCGTGCGTAAAATTGCAGACAAAAATACAATACAGCGTACTTTTTTTAAATGTTAAGGGATTTATAATCTATAATTTATACTGATTCTAAATAGATCAAATTTATTTTGTTTAAATTTTAAAAAATTACTTTTGTTGGCAGCTATTTTTAGTAGGATATGAATACTTTGCAAGCCTTTATATTTACGGCAGGTGCCGTAGTGTGCTGTTGGAGTTTGAGCGCTCAGGAAGGTGTGGTTCGCGTTCAACAAGATCCTAAAATTGATCAATTGCTCTCGCTTTACAACAAGGTAAATTCACAAAAGGGATATTACCAGATTCAGGTTGGTTTTGGGAGCTACGAGCGGGCTATGGAATTAAAGTCGCAGGTAGAAACCGATTTTCCAAGTTGGTACTCCAAAATTGAATTTCAGGAACCTACTTATCGGGTCCGATTAGGAAAATTTCCGGATAAACTGGAAGCCGAAAGGCGATTTTTGGAAGTGCGGGAGAAATACCCAAATGCCATGCTTCTCGATCCTGAAAACGCCTCCCGATAGTACTCTTGGGGGTATTTACGAAAATGGCCCTTAATTAAAGGGCCACGGTCGGTTTACAATTTCTTTTTTACCGCGATTTCCTGGAAAGCTTCGATCAAATCTCCCTGCCGAATATCATTGTAGTTTTTAATCTGAAGACCGCAATCATATCCTTTGGACACTTCTTTCACATCATCTTTGAAGCGTTTTAAGGAGGCCAATTCCCCGGTATAGACCACAACACCATCACGGATGAGGCGTATCCAGGAATTTCGGAAGATCTTACCACTGGTAACCATACAACCTGCAATGGTACCAATCTTGGAAATTTTGAACGTTTCGCGAATTTCAGCATTTCCACTGATCTCCTCTTTCATTTCCGGAGAAAGCATCCCTTCCATGGCATCTTTCAGATCATTGATCGCATCGTAGATAATGGAGTAAGTCTGAATATCAATTTCCTCCTTCTCTGCAATGATCCTTGCATTCCCCATTGGTCGCACATTAAATCCAATGATGATCGCATCCGAAGCACTGGCCAGCAACACATCAGATTCTGTAATAGCACCCACACCTTTGTGAATAATGTTTACCTGGATCTCGTCTGTAGATAATTTCTGGAAAGAATCTGTTAAGGCCTCTACAGAACCGTCCACATCCCCTTTCAGAATAATGTTCAATTCTTTAAAATCACCCAGCGCTATACGTCTTCCAATTTCATCAAGGGTAATATGGCGTTGTGTACGTACCGATTGTTCCCGCTGTAACTGTGAACGTTTGGAAGCAATTTGCTTTGCCTCTCTTTCATCTTCCAGTACGTTAAATTTATCTCCTGCCTGAGGGGCGCCGTCCAGACCTAAAATGGAAATCGGTGTAGCGGGGCCCGCTTTTTTAACATTCTTACCACGTTCATCCTGCATGGCTTTGACTTTTCCGCTACAAATGCCCGCCAATACAAAATCTCCCACTTTAAGGGTTCCATTTTGGACAAGGATGGTGGAAACGTAGCCTCGTCCCTTATCCAGGAAAGCTTCCACAACCGTACCAGAGGCCAGGCGATCCGCATTGGCCTGTAATTCCAGTAACTCTGCCTCCAGCAGCACTTTTTCAAGTAGTTCCTTAACCCCCTGTCCGGTTTTCGCGGAAATATCGTGGCTTTGAATTTTACCCCCCCAATCTTCCACTAAAAGGTTCATGGCCGCCAGTCCTTCTTTGATCTTATCAGGATTCGCTGTGGGTTTGTCAATTTTGTTTATCGCGAATACTATGGGCACTCCCGCAGCCTGTGCGTGGCTTATGGCCTCTTTGGTTTGGGGCATAATATCATCATCCGCTGCTACCACAATTATAGCAATATCGGTAACCTGGGCTCCCCTGGCACGCATTGCAGTAAACGCTTCGTGACCCGGGGTATCGAGAAAGGTTATTTTTTGCCCGTCTGACAGCGTCACCCCATAAGCGCCAATATGTTGCGTAATTCCTCCACTTTCTCCGGCGATTACATTTTCTTCGCGTATGTAATCCAATAATGAGGTCTTTCCATGATCCACGTGCCCCATTACCGTTACAATTGGAGCGCGAGCGGACAAATCTTCCGGGGCATCCTCCTCTACTTCAATGGACTCTTCAATTTCGGCAGTAACGAATTCCACTTCATACCCAAACTCTTCTGCCACAATGGTGAGTGTTTCCGCATCCAGACGCTGGTTCATGGTTACCATCATTCCCAAAGACATACAAGCGGATATGATATCTGTGGTGGAGGCGTCCATCATGGTGGCCATTTCGTTCACAGTAACAAATTCGGTAACCTTGAGCAACTTGCTTTCCTTCTCCTGGAGTTCCAGTTCTTTTTCGGACTGTTGTCTGTGCAGGTCCCTTTTCTCTCGTCGGTATTTTGCTCCTTTTCCTTTGCTGGTTTTTCCCTGTAGTTTTTCCAGGGTTTCCCTTACCTGCTTCTGGATTTCCTCATCGCTAGGCTCTACTTTTGGCGCGCCGGAACGTTGTCCACCTTTACGCACATTACCTCCTCTTCCACGACCATTGGCCCCCGGACTATCCGCCTTGGAAACAATACGTTTTCTCCGTTTTTTGCGTTCCGGAGTACTCTTCTCCGCAGGCTTTTCAGGCTCTTTTTTCTTTTTGGGCTTCTGAAACTTACTGAGGTCAATCTTATCTCCCGTTAATTTTGGGCCTGAAAGCTTCTGGTATTTTGTTTGAATGGCTTCAGGAGCTTTCGCCGCTTCTGCCTCCGGTTTAGGTGCCTCAGCTTCCGGCTTCGGCGGCTCCGGCTTTTCCACTACAGGCGCCGGTGCTTCGACCACTACCGGTTCTGCCGGTTTTGCTGTCTCTTTTGGAGGTTCCGGTTTTTTATCCAGGTCTATTTTTCCGACCGTTTTTGGACCGGACAACTCTGCTTTCCCACGGATTACCGTTTCTGCGGATTGTCTACGTTCCCGGGCCAGCCTTCGTTCTTCTTGCTCCCGTTCCATTTGTAAACGCAGCTCTTCCTTTTCCTTTTGCTTTTCCTCCGCTACTTCTTGGGAAGCAACGCGCTTGCTTTTGTCCGTTTGAAATTCATCCAACAACACTTGATACACCTCATCAGATATCTTGGTGGTAGGCCTTGCCTCAATCTCATGCCCCTGAGACACGAGATAGTCGACAGCCCTGTCCAAGGAGATGTTCAACTCTCGAAGTACTTTGTTTAATCGTATTGTTGGATTTCCAGCCATATAATCTTTTGATCCCTTAATTTTCCGTGCAAATATAATTTAATCTTCAAACTCTGCCTTGAGTATGCGTACTACCTCATAAACCGTCTCCTCTTCCAGGTCGGTACGTTTAATCAGATCATCCGCATCTTGTTCTAAAACACTTCGTGCCGTATCCAGACCGATCTTCTTAAATTCCTCGATGATCCAGGAATCGATCTCATCTGAAAACTCCGTGAGTTCCACATCTTCTTCAACCCCTTCCCGGAATACGTCTATTTCATAGCCTGTGAGCTGACCCGCAAGTCGGATATTGTGCCCTCCTCTTCCAATGGCCTTGGAAACCTCTTCCGGCTTAAGGTATACCTGGGCCGTCATCTTTTCATTATCCAGTTTAACGGAGCTCACTCTTGCCGGACTTAATGCTCTTGTCACCATGAGTTGCGGATTGTTCGTCCAGTTGATGACATCGATGTTCTCATTCCCTAACTCCCTTACTATACCGTGAATTCGGGAACCTTTCATTCCAACGCAGGCCCCAACGGGGTCAATCCGGTCATCATAGGAATCGACCGCTACTTTTGCTTTTTCTCCGGGGATACGCACCACCTTTTTTATACTAATCAAGCCGTCAAACACCTCGGGAATCTCCTGGAAGAACAATTGCTCCAGGAACTTAGGCGAAGTCCTGGACATTATAATAGCAGGTTTGTTCCCCTTAAGCTCCACACTCTCAATAACGCCTCGCACATTATCTCCTTTTCTAAAGAAGTCAGAAGGAATCTGCTTTTCCTTGGGCATGATGATCTCATTACCTTCATCATCTAGCAGAATAATGGCTTTATGCCGGATATGATGCACCTCCGAAGTATAAATCTCCCCCTCCAGGTCCTTAAACTGTTTATAGATCGTAGTATTATCGTGTTCGTGGATCTTAGCGATCAGATTTTGACGTAAGGCCAAAATAGAGCGTCTTCCAAGGTCCATTAATTTCACTTCTTCAGAAACATCCTCTCCCACTTCAAAATCCGGCTCAATCTTACGGGCCTCAGACAATGAGATCTCCTCATTTGGCTCTTCCACCATGCCGTTCTCTACCACGATGCGGTTCCGCCATATTTCCAAATCCCCTTTATCCGGATTGATGATAATGTCAAAATTCTCATCCGACCCGAATTTCTTTTTCAGCGCATTACGAAACACTTCCTCCAAAATCGCCATCAGCGTTACCCTGTCAATAAACTTATCATCCTTAAACTCTGAAAAGGATTCAATAAGCGCTAGATTTTCCATGTTAGCTCACTATTAAAATTTTAATACAACTTTTGCTTCCCGTATTGCTGCAAATGAAATGGTTTCTTCTTTTTGTACCGTATGCTTTCCCTTTCCTACAGGTTTGGGTTCCCTGGACTTCCAGGTAAGTGTAACTCCCGTTTCATTCACTTCTGAAAGCTTGCCTTCGATGGTATCATCATTGGTCTTTACCTTCAAATTTCTCCCCACATGCTTCTGATACTGTCTTGGCAAACGCAAGGGAGCTGTGGCCCCAGCCGAAGTGACCTCCAATGAAAAGTCCTGCTCCTCCCGATCCAAGTTGTGCTCCACGGCACGACTGATCTCCATGCAATCGTTTAGGGTCACCGCATGATCTCCATCCAGGACAATTCTGATCGAATTGTCTCCACCTACCGTAACCTCTATCAAAAAAAGGTCTTCCCGTTGGTTCAATGCCTGATATAATAGCTCCTCAACCTTCTCCTTAATCATACTATTAAGCAATAAAAGAGGGGACTTGTAGTCCCCTCATGAATACGGTGTATTTCATTTGCGTGGTGCAAATATAATACAAATCTTTGGTTTGCAAAAAGGGTGCTCCAACAAAAACTGCGGATCAGAATTCCGCGTTTCAAAACGTTATCTTATGTACTAGCCAAACACTTTTGATTTTGTAATTCTCGCGTTCATTTCGGCGATGTTGAGAATTGAAATACCTTCGGGACATTCCACCTCACAGGCTCCCGTAAAGGTGCAGCTGCCAAAGCCTTCCTGTTCCATCTGATAGGTCATTTCGGCAACGCGCTGATGCTGTTCGGCTTTACCTTGTGGCAGGCTGTTCAGATGATTGATCTTTGCTGAGGTAAATAGTGCCGCAGATGAATTCTTGCATGAGGCCACACAAGCTCCGCAGCCAATACAGGCCGCAGCGTCCATAGCCTTATCAGCCATTCCTTTGGGTACAGGAATCGCATTGGCTTCCGGAGCTGTCCCTGTTTTGGAACTGACAAAAGCCCCGGCTTCAATAATGCGATCAAACGCCGACCGGTCTACGATCAGGTCTTTGATCACGGGAAAGGATGCAGCTCTCCAGGGCTCCACGACAATGGTATCGCCATCTTTAAAACTTCGCATATGCAACTGGCAGGTAGTCATATGATCATGCGGGCCATGGGCCCGGCCATTGATGAATACCCCGCACTGGCCACAAATGCCTTCCCGGCAATCATATTCATAAGCAATCACCTTTTCCCCTTGTACTACCAGTTGTTCATTGAGGTGATCCAAAGCTTCCAGAAAAGACATATCTTCCGTAAGGTCCTGTACTTTATAGGCTTTTAGTGCTCCTTTGACACTTGGGCTGTCTTGCCTCCAAATTTTAAATGTTACTTGCATAGGGTATTACTTATAACTCCTGACGGTAGGTTGTACAAACTCAAATTCCAGTTCCTCTTTGTGTAATGTAAAGGTGCCATCGTCATATTCCCAGGCAGATACATAGGAATACTCTTTATCTACGCGAACCGCCTCACCTTCTTCCGTTTGGTATTCTTCCCGGAAGTGCGCCCCACAGGATTCTTCCCGTTGCAATGCATCCGTACACATCAAGAGGCCCAATTCAATAAAATCCGCCAATCGCAGCGCTTTCTCCAGCTCGGTATTCAACTCCTTATCACTTCCGGTCACTTTTACATCTTTCCAGAACTCCGCTTTGATTTGACTGATCTGCGCTAAAGCTTTTTCCAGTCCCGCTTTATTCCGGCTCATAGCACATTCCTGCCACATTACTTTCCCCAATTCCCTGTGGAAATGGTCTACGGTTTGCGTCCCATTCACAGCAAGAACACGATCAATATGCGCCTGGACGGCTGCTTCCGCCTTTTCAAATTCAGGATGATCCGTAGTAGGATGGGCCTCTTTTAAAACTCCGGCCAAATAATTATTAATGGTATTCGGCAGAATAAAATAGCCGTCCACACTGGCTTGTAACAGCGAATTTGCTCCCAAACGATTGGCCCCATGATCCGAAAAATTGCATTCCCCAACTGCATAGAGTCCTGGAATAGTCGTCATTAGTTCATAATCTACCCAAAGGCCACCCATAGAAAAGTGGGCTGCGGGAGAGATCTGCATCGGTTCGTTGTAGGCATCGATGCCAGTGATCTTTTTATACATCGTGAAGAGGTTGCCATACCGATCCTGAATGGTAGCTAATCCAAATTTTTCAATAGCATGTTTAAAATCCAGGTAGACCGCATTTTTTAATCGCCCTACCCCATAGCCAGCATCAATGCGCTCCTTGGCGGCCCGTGAAGCGATATCACGAGGCGCGAGATTTCCAAAACTGGGATAGCGGCGTTCCAGGTAATAATCTCGTTCTTCTTCCGGGATATCGTTGGCTTTTCGGGAATCTTCTTGTTTTTTGGGTACCCAAATCCGCCCATCGTTCCGCAGGGATTCCGACATTAAAGTGAGTTTGGACTGGGCTTCACTGGATTGCGGTAAAGCTGTCGGATGGATCTGTGTAAAACTAGGGGCTCCGAAAAAGGCGCCCTTTTTATGTGCTTTCCAGAGGGCGCTGCCATTGCACCCAATAGCCAGGGTAGACAATCGAAACACCCGGGAATAACCTCCCGTGGCCAGAACGACCGCATCCGCGGCATAGCGTTTTAATGCGCCGGTTACCAAGTCACGCACAATGATCCCCTTTGCTTTCCCATCAATGACCACCAGATCCAACATTTCGTTACGCGGCAGCATTTCTACCTTTTTGGCCTGTACCATTTTATACAATTGCGAATAGGCCGCAAGTAGCAACTGCTGCCCGGTTTGCCCACGGGCGTAAAAGGTACGTTGCACCTGTACCCCTCCAAAACTTCGGTTCACCAGAGTACCGCCGTACTCACGGGCAAAAGGCACCCCCTGCTGCACAAAATGATCGATCAGGGGCGCAGAAAGTTCTGCTAATCGGTAGGTATTTGCCTCCCGAGACCGAAAGTCCCCGCCTTTTAGGGTATCGTAGAACATGCGCCAAACGCTGTCGCCATCATGCTGATAGTTCTTCGCGGCGTTGATCCCTCCCTGGGCGGCTACGGAATGGGCCCTTCGCGCCGAATCCTGGTAACAGAAACATTGCACATCATATCCCAGTTCGGCGAGGGTGGCCGCCGCTCCTGCTCCCGCAAGTCCTGACCCCACTACGATCACCTTAAGCTTCTTTTTATTGGCGGGATTGATCAGTTGTGATTTCACCTGGTAATTGCGCCACTTTTCTTCCAGTTTTCCTTCGGGAATTTTAGCTTCTAATTTCATACTGTACACTATTTGAAATACACAATAAGCGGAATAACACCAAAACCTATTCCCATGATCAACGCATAGACCAAGGCTACCTTGGCGACGATGCGTAGTCCTTTTTTATGATAAAACCCCAGGGATTTAAATGCGCTTTTGAATCCATGGTGTAAATGGTAGGCCAGGGGAATAGCTAACACCGTATAGAAAATAACGTAATATATGTTTTGGAATAAACTGTAGGTCACTTCATATACATCCACGTGACCATCAGTATCCAGCCCAACTTCTTCCCCTATCCCCAATTTGATGCGCGCCCAGAAATTCGCGAGGTGGATCACAATAAAGATCAGGATCAAAGTCCCCAGAATTCCCATGTTTTGTGAGGCCCAGGAACTGTTTTCATTGCTGCGGTTCATTACATATTTCTGAGGTTTTGCCCTCCGATTATGTATAGTGATGACTATCGCATAGATCACATGTAATACAATAGCAAGGTAAAGGGCATACGCCACTATTTTGATCAACGGACTTTCCCGCAAAGTTGTTGAATAGGAATTGTAAAGGCCTCTTGCCACTTCCTCAGGAAGCACCAGGATAAGATTTGCGGACAGGTGTACCACCAGAAAAAGGCAAAGGAACAATCCCGTACCGGCAATAAGCAGCTTTCTAAAATACAATTTGTTTCTAAGCATGGTTTTACTTCCTTTCTAAGGAGTTGTTGGTTCTAAAAGAAAAGCGGACACACCAATATGCGACCCACTCCCTGGGTTATTTTTAAAAATAAAAACAAATCCGGGATCGATTCCTGTGATTTTTCACTTTTTTCAGAAGATTTTTCAAGGAGGTCCTGCTCTCCTGTTGACCCTTGGAGTAAATATATGCAAATAGCCTGTTGCGCGCCTTTACCCTGCAACTCCCCAATTTAGCATTATAGAACTACTTAAAAGTTTGGTTAAGTTTGTCAAAACCACAAAACCATTACACTATGAATTTTTCTTCACTACTTAAAGTATGTTTTTTTTGCCTTATCCTATCCGGGTGTTCTTCGTATCTCACCAGCTATGAGAACATTAGCCCTATCAAAAATACGTATGAAAAGATTTTGGTAATTGGCCGTTCGAAGAGCAAAACAGCCAGGATAAAGTTTGAAAATAGCGTAGTAGACCAACTTAAGGAAAGTGGTATTTCAGCAGTGGCCTCGCATACCGCTAAAGCCATAATTGACATGAATAAAAAGTATTCCGAAAGTGAGTTAGCCACCTTAAAGAAAAATCTGATGACCGATGGCTTCGATGGTGTCATTGTGACCAATTTAATCAACACCGAAGAATATACAGACGTCATACCCGGTGGAACATCAACCACCTACATACCTAGGCGTGTGGGGCGCTTTGGGAGGTACTTCGCTTACTACCCCGTAACCACCTGGGAGCCTGGCGAATTAAAAAGTGGTACGAAATATAATTTTGAAAGTAGTCTTTATCGCTTAACGGACGATCCCGGAGAGAATTTACAATGGATTGGGAGCTTTGCCGTTAAAGACCCTTCAAGCCTGGAGAAAACCGTTAACAATTATGCCAAAGATCTAACGGAAGCGCTACTAAAAAATAGTATCTCAAATTAGGGATACTTTTACATTTAGAGTATCACGAAATAATCTCAGATTGCTTTACGCAATGAAGCTCCAACGAAGAAAATCAATTGTTTTAATTGCAATTCTTTTAGTCCTGTTTTTTTTGGGCTACATTGTTCTGAAGCAAGCTGAGCGGATAATAACAGATACTTTTGAAAGCAAAATAGTATTGTTAAGCGATACTTCCCCTTTCCAAATAAGCTACAATGGGCTTGATATCTCCATTTTGAAGCAATCCTTTCAGTTGAAGGATGTACTCATTTTACCGGACTCCATTGCTTCGGAAGACCAAAAGGCTCAACCCCATATAGCAATAACTTCTGTTGTGGCGAACGATTTTAAACTGATCCCCTTGCTTTTCAATCAGCATCTTAACATTGGCCAGATAAGGCTAGGAGATTTGGAAATGGTCTACAGAAAAAGAAAAAAAGGAGAGCAAATACAGGAAAACCCCTCTAACGGGGCTAAAGCAAAGAAGCATCCATTAAAGAAGTTGACGATTGCAACCATTGCAATACATGATTACCAAATTGCGCAACTAAGCACCAGTCTATTGGATTCAATAGCAACACTACGAGGTGAAAGCCTATCGATTAAAAATGTGACTTTAAAAAGAACTCCCGGTAGCGAGCAACTTTCTTTGCAACCTTCACTCCTTATTTTAAGCGGTTCCCACCTTAGCGGTAGGTCAGCGAACACGGAGCTAAAGCTCTCTAGTTTCAAATTTGATTTAGAGCGTAAGTATGCTTTTATGGAAGGGTTTCAAATGGGGAATCCTGACTCAATGAGAGTAAAGGAAAGCAGACAGCAGTACAACACACCCATAAATTGTATTGAAATACCTACTATGAATTGTTACGGAATTGCGTCGGACACACTATGGTATTCCGGGAAGTTACTTGCCGATAGTTTAGTCATCGATAAGGCGCTATTTACCATAATCAAGAATATTGAAAAACCCTGGAATACCCACAAAACAATTCAACTACCCATCAATTGCTTCGTAGTTCCAAACCGAAAATAGGTTTACGGAAATTAGCGGTCCGGGATGCCGCTGTGGATTATAAAGAATACCATGAATCAAAAGAAGTACATATTCCTATTGATCAAATTGAGGTAAACATTAAAAATCTGGGTTGGATCAATAGCACTCCGGATGAGGAAGATCAGACCATGCAAGCACATTTACAGGGGAGGCTTTTTAATGATTTTTTAATGGATATGGCTATCACATTTCCAGAACCTTTGGAGCGAGACACGTTCCGATTTGAAGGCGCCACAGGATCCTTTTACTTTGAATCTTTTAACCCGGTTATGGTACCAACTTCAAACATAAAGTTCGAATCGGGACAGGTAAGTAGTATCCACTTTAATGGAACGGGCAATGCAGAAAAAACAACTGGTGAGCTTGTAATGGTTTATAAGGATTTAACGGCTACAGTATTGAAGCCTCGCGGTCAAAAGAACAACAAAACCTTTTCGTGGTTGGCCAATACGTTTGTCCGCAAAGAAAATCCTAAAAACGGAAAACTTAAAGTCGCAAAAATGCGCTATGAGCGTGTACCGTATAAGGGTTTTGGTAATTATATGTTTAAGACCATAGAGTCCGGACTGATAAACTCAGTTTACCCGTTTGGGAAAAGAAAAGCGTACCCGAGATAGCGACGGTTGTAACTATCGAATTTTCAGGCCGGAACAAAACGGCCAGCCTGAAACTGCCCTTCCGCTTCGCTTAATATCTTTTTTCGATGGAAAAAGTGTTGCCTCTCAAGTATGAGATCAACTGTATATATTTGAAATCTTCACCTTTTTTGGCTCTAAGGTCTTAATACCATAGGCTGTAAAATAGCTATGGGTTTGTAAAAATTTGTTATTGTTTGCTATCCATTCTTCATCCGTATACTTCAATCCAAGTTCCATTTCCCATTCAGAGCGAAGCATCTCCCGATATATGGGATAGCTCTCAAAAGATAAATGAATAAGGTCTGCATCACAGAGCACACACTCCAAAAGATTTTTGGGATCCTGCGGTATTTTTGTAGCACCAATACAGCCCAGGATTACGGCGATTCTCTCTTCAGGATACTTTTGTTCGGTCAACCAGTCGCTTGCCAAACGCTTACTTACCTCTTCATGCCCGCTATAACATTCTATATGCCCCAAATCGTGGAAAACTGCTGCAAGTAAAACCATTTCCAGTTTATCTTCAGTCAAATTCTCTGCCCTGCCAATTCTTCCAGCGCCTTCTAACACGGTTAATGTATGATGGAGGTTATGAAATACCCTGTTTTTAGGTTGTTCCGCTATAATTCGCTGTGCAGCAAAGACAGCGGCACGTAATACGATGTTTTGATTACTCATTTTACACAATTTTTATTTCGTCCGGCGTTCCGCATCTATTTCCGGAAAAGACGGCATTATGAATATAAAATACGGAAAAGCTTTGTTTTGGTGCACTTAACCTCCCTAAATGGAATTACCATTCCCACCCTATTCCGCTTCGTATAATATAATCTGTTTCACTGGCATTTGGTGCCGGACGATTATCATAATTTAAAGAAACTCCCAATCTCACAAAAAAGTCTAGCGGCAAATCGTATTTCGTATCGAAATTTAAATCAGCACGATACCGCCCCGATTCGGTAAGTCCGGAGTATCCCAGGAATCCTAAATTGAACTCTAAATCACCGGTATCATAAAGATTAAGTTCGGTACCCAGAAATAGCTCCCATGTGCTTCGATTCGATGATTCGGATGAAAAGCGCTCCGTATTGTTATTGATCCCCGTAATCAACCCCCAATAGGCCCTGTTCGTATTGAAGATAAATTTTCCGAGACCAAACTGCGTATTTGCTCTTAAATCGATCAGTTGTTCAGTATTCGAAAGTGTTGCAATCGTACCTATTAAGTACCAACTTTTCCATAGCACTCTCCGATAGTTCAGCAAGCCATCTGTCCGTCGTATTGCTTCTGAATTATTTTGGTTCGATCTTAGAATATTATAAGATACATCTATTGACCACTTCTCAGCGTGATACCCTACATCGGTGCGAAGAGAAAGTTGTTGTAAATCCTGGGCTTTTGTGAGATTTAATCCAAGTTCGACCAGGGCATTGAATCGATTTGCGAATCCATCATTGGTTTGATCTAAATAGCTTACTTCATTAACAAGAACTATGGCATAAGTGGTATCGGCATCAAATATTTTTATCTTCTTCTCCGAGACCGAAGCAATTCTTCCGTGGTATATTTCGTCATTAACACTTACGTTGAACTTGGATTCGGTAAGAATTTTTTGAATCTCTAACCATTTAATTTTGAAGTTCTCATCACCGGAGGGCACATCAATTTCAAGAACTCCTTTTTGCATGCCTTTTACTTCACCGATCACTGTATTACCGCCGCGGAAAACTATGGTATCCGATTGGCCATACGTAAGGTGTAGAGACAAACAACAAATAAGAATTAATACGGTAAGCTTATTCATTAGTTCGTTATTCCATCTTTATGAAGGCGAGAAGTTCTCTAGCATTGGTATCGGTCATGATCAATGTATTGTCCTGAAAGTGATATTTACTGACCTGGAGCATTGCCGATAAGTAACTATCCGGGATTTCCATAGCAGGGCACATCTTCTTAGTACTGCCCATATTACTTAACGTTATGGCTTGGTTAGTAAGTTTTGAAATAGATCCAAAATAAGAATTACAACCATCATTACCATTAACCTTCATTTCGGCGGTATTGATCTCTAACTTTGGCACCTTGACCATTCTATTAATGGGATTGCCATTTATTCTCACTGCGGTCCAGCTGTCATGAATCCTATTTTTATTTTCGGTATCCGATGTTTTATGCGATGATGATTTACACGAAATCATGAGAATTAACGAAAGGATGGTTAGGGTTACATATTTCATGGTTATTGCGATTTAAATTTTCGTTTCCCTGTTAGATAGCCCAAATAAAATGGCAGGCCGAGCACTACTACAAAGAGTAGTATGAAATAAACTATCAGGTTTCGAATGGTCCTGCTAATACCTTTAAACGCATTATCAATTCCGGTTTCAACCAAAGTATCCGCTTTTGTGGTTAAGGCCAAGCGTTCTCTTTTTATGATTGAATCCAGAGCTACTCTTTCCCTTAGCAACATTTCATCAATGGATTGCACGTCAGAAGATAGGCTTTGCATGGCAGAACCAATTTCGTAGTTCAAATTTCTGAACAATGGACTGATCCTGTTTCTAAACTCAATTATGGCGTCTTCGATGGTTTCCGGAGAATTTTCGGCAACTTCTAACAAACGGTCGAATTGTTCTTCGAACTCTGCTATTTTGGCCTCCATTACTATTGAATCCAAACCCTTTTCCTTTAAAAGCATTTCGGTTTTCCAATTGAACCTTTTACCAGAAGCACTGGACCAATATCCAAATCGATTACTGGCATCCGCCACGACTTCAGACAATGTTCCAACCGTTTGAACAGCAATACTATCCGGAATCTTTTTGAATTTCAGGTAGGAATTCCGTATGGACTGATGTTTAAAATCCTTTTGCATTAAAAGTGGAGTGGTATTGACATAATCCTTAACGAAGCCTTTAAGTATCGAAAACTCATTTTTACTTAAAACGCTGGCAGCTATTTTCTCGATATCTTCTATGTTCTCTTCAATAGCGGCAAGTGCAATGGGATTGTGTTCTTTGAAAACAACTGCTAAGTTTGGATCCTCCAGGGCATTTTTTACCTCTAAAAAGTAGGACCAGGTATCCAACAATGCAATTTTTGGTTCAGTTTGAAAGCTGATCTTACCGAGCTCCTCAGAAGTTTGAATTTTCCATTGCAGGGTATTTAACTGAATACTCTTTTCGCCCTCGGACAACTTAGAAATACTGTCCGCAGCCTTTTCAACCCGTTCCATGGCAATTTCGGCAAAACCCTGAGTTAGCAATCTCGTATTTAATTCTATAACACCAAGCGGCTTTTGTTCACTTTCTATTTTGAGCAAGGAACAAGAGGAAAGTAATAGTGCAAGCACACAAAAGTTTAGTACCTCATTACAAATTTTCGTTTTGATGAATTTTTCAATCAATGTCATAAGTGTTTATCCGTTAATCCATTCAATATTTCACAATACGCCATCCATAGTTCACTTTCAATTGCGGAATAAAAAGCAATCTGGAAAACCTAATGATCAAATAATGAAAAGGTGTTAAAAACCACCCATTTATTTAGACATGAGGTACTTGGCAACCATATGGTACGCGGGCAACGATGTGGGGTCTATTTTTGCGTTTTTTGCCTCCGGATGCGACGCAAACCGTACGATAACCATTTCAGCCAAAGGATCAATATAGATGGTTTGACCATGGACCCCCCTTGCTGCAAAAGCACCATGTTCATTGTGGGTATGCCACCACATATTTCGATAGCTCCATCCTTCCATTGTAGCGTATACAGACTTACTGAAGGCTACTTTATTTCCCCCATTCTTAATATCCTGGATGAGTGCTCCGGGCAGGATCTGTTGGTTGCTAAAAAACCCTTCCTGTCTTATCATCTCCCCGAACATGGCCATATCTCTCATGTTCGCACTAAACCCCCCACCAGCAAAGGCAATTCCGGCCCCATCCACCTGAAAGTAGCCATCAAAGTGCGCTCCCAGGGGTTTCCAAATGCGTTCGGATAGTAACTCCGGTATACTTTTTTTAGTAACTCTGGATATGATCCAACCCATCACATCCGTATTGACCGTTTTATACCCAAATATTTCTCCATGTATCCCCTCTTTTTGAACCGTTTTTAAATACTCATAATAATTTGTCGGTCCATTGTAAGAGGCTGGTTTTGGAAATGGATTACCAGCGGCTGAGAACGCCCATACCTCAGCTTTGGGGTCCGAATAATCTTCACTGTATTTAAGACCGGTGGTCATGTCCAGGATTTGCCGAATTGTCGCGTCTCCAAAAGCAGCGCCTTGTAGTTCCGGAATATAATCTGCTCCCGTTTTGTTTTCGTCAAGTAACCCTTCTTCAACAAGTAATCCGCCTAAAGTCCCTGTAAATGTTTTACTGACAGACATGGCTGCGTGCAGCCCATCAGGCTGAAGCGCTCCAAAATATTTTTCATATACAATTATGCCCTTATGTAAAATTAGCAGCCCATCGGTGTAGTTCCTGGCCAAAGATTCTTTCCATGTCATCCTCTTGGAGCCACCTGTTGGCGTGAAGGAAATGGTATCAATTTCAGGGTCAAGCCTGGTTTCAAAATTGTATAGCGCTGTATTTGCAGCTTTTACCTCCGTAGTAGGCATAAACTGTCTCATATGGCAAACGCTGTAACGCAAAGCAGGAAACCTAAAAAAACTGCCGTCTATAGCCGAGATTACCTTATCTGCTGGTGGTGGAAATCCTTGCATCCAGGCCATTTTTTCGGGATCTGATTGCTCGGCTGTCAATACATTTTGACTATTTATTTGAGTACAAACTGAAAGAAACAAAAGAAGGAAAGAAACAAGTTTGGTTTTCATCACATCAGTTTTGTTTAAAGATAAACAAAATGTGTTGAACATTTTTAAATCACAACCACAATGTTCCCAACCAATGAAATGTCATTAAGAAGCTGCTGTCGAATTACTACTATTGCTGGAGCGTTGGTGCAGGAAAGTATCGTATCAATCATTAAGCAACAGAACTATCTATGAACCTTTCGAGCTTAGATTTTTAAGCAATGGGATCACCTCTTTGCCAATTAATTTTATGGATTGCTTCATCTGTTCATGGGATAGACCTACATCCATTTGAAAGTTAAACCGTGAAATTCCCCCAAGGGCTTCACTATGGCGTGCTATTTTTTGCGCCACCTCTTCAGGACTGCCAATTACAATTGCCCCTTCATCATCAATTAAGTGCTCAAATTGTTCGCGCGTGGGCGCCACCCAACCCCGTTCCTTATTCATTGAAGCTATGACTTCCAGGTAGCGCGGAAAAAAGGCAGCAATAGCTTCCTCTCTTGAATTGGCAACATATCCGAAAGAATGGATGCCTACCTTTAGTTCCTCTACGGCAAATCCGGATTGTTCGCCAGTCTTTCGATATAGGTCGATCATAGGTCGAAAGCGGTGTGTCTGACCGCCAATGATCGCTACCATTAAAGGCAACCCTAAGGCTCCTGCCCTGGCGAATGAAGCGGCTGTGCCGCCAACCCCCAACCAAATCGGCAGCTTTTTTTGTAAAGGTCTTGGATAAATCCCTTGTTCCCGTAGAGGAGGACGGAATATCCCGGACCAGGAGACTACCTCATTATCCCTGATGTTTAGTAGTAACTCCAATTTTTCGGCGAAAATGGCATCGTAATCGTGCAAATTGTACCCAAATAGGGGAAACGAATCGACAAAAGAACCGCGACCTGCAACAATCTCAGCCCGTCCCTTCGAAATCAGATCAATTGTAGCAAAATTTTGGAATACCCGGACGGGGTCAGAAGTACTCAAAACGGTAACAGCACTTGCTAGTTTAATGTTTTTGGTACAAGCAGCAGCGGCAGCTAACAATACTGCAGGCGCGGCATCCAAAAACTCCTTACGATAGTGCTCCCCTATCCCAAAAGCATGCAGTCCTGCTTGATCCGCTAACTCGATGCGTTCTAATAATTCTGCAATAGCCTGTTCCGGGTGATCATGCCCCTTTGGTGAAGCCGCAAAACTGTCTATTCCTATTTCCATAATTGATACTACATAGTATCCAGATAGCTCTGGAAGCGGTTCTTTTGTTCAATAAACGAAGCCTGATAGGTTTCCTCGATGATCTGTCCGTTTTTAAAGAAATGATTAAAAGAAGGCAAGTAAAAATCGGCAACTACTTTAGCACCAAAATAGGGAAAGAGTTCCTTAGATACCTTGAGCACATTGTTCATTGGTCTTCGACTAGGACTTGTTGATAATAAGAACATGGGTTTACCATCCCAGATATTCATCGCTTTCTCCATTTTTATTCTGGACAGCCAATCCCATAGATTTTTGAAAGCCGATGTATGCAAACCGTTGTATTCAGCAACGGAAACCACAATGCCATCACTGGCTTTGATCAATTCATAAAAACGAAGCACATTTTCATGAATGCCGTTTTTCTGCTCCAGATCTTTCGAGTACAAAGGGGATGCGTAGTCATTCAAATCTGCCACAATCACCTCTGTGTTTGTTAGCTGATTGGCGGCGTATATAGCAAACCTCTTATTGATAGATGTGCTGCTGTTGCTCGCACCAAACGCCAAAATTTTCCTCATATCCTATCTTTTTTTATTCAAAAATGGAAACCTCAATGGTATTTAATTGATGGTAAATCGAATTTGTTCCACTACTCCCTCCCTGGGGTGTTTTAAACTCCCTGGTTTATGGTCAAACAGCCCATTAAGATTATTACCTGCCGGATCTTCCAACCGGCTGTTAATGTGGAGCACATAGTCTCCTTTTTCCCATGGAGAAACGGGTTGAAACCGCCATAGTGTTTCTTGTTTTTCCACAGAAATCAAGCCTTTTACCGGTTTGTTTTCGGAATTGGTAACAATAAGCCGTTGTTGCATGGAATAGTAATCCAGCATCTCCGCAAATTGTATGGTAAAATCCGTTTTGCTGTTTGCTTTTGGCATCGTTAACATCCAGTTCTTTGTGTCCGGCGCCCGAAGATCGGCCTTCACTACATTGATTTTCTTTTCGAAACGTTGCTCCATTTTTTGGTGGCGTACATCTTCCAGGCCTTCAACAACCAAAGTATACTTGTGTTGGGGCTGAATAGCCCTTCCCAATTCCTGATTTGCCTGTAATCCGGTCTTTACCCGAGCGGGATCGAGGATCAAAGTAAGTTGGGTTTGTTCCGTATTCCAAAGCTCATGGACGTTGTTGAAGAAAACATGCTGAACTTCATGCCCTTCTTCATCAAAAAGCTTGATCCTTTCAAGGTTACCAACTGTTTTCATTGGAACTGAAAATTGCACGTACATCCTTAGCAGATTTTCCGGTAGGATGTTAGAAGAAGGGTAAACGGCTTGCACTATTGGCCCATTGGCCTTTTGCCTGCAAGCCGTATTCCATACTATCAAAAAAAACAGAAATAAAAGCTGGACGATTGCTTTTCCCATCACTATGAAGGTCTTCGGTTATCTTCCCATTTTTTCGGATACCAGGTTGGGGTAGCCTTCCATTTGTTTCGCCATATCATGGTATTGCTTGGTAAACGCTTGGGATTCGGGGTACCGATAGTCCGGGAAGTCATACTCGGAGATAAAGTCACTTAATCTAAGATAGACTCCACTAAGCTCAGAAACCAGATCGATATCGCCCGTTGCTATATTCCTGCGCAATACCCCCAACATTTGAGGATTTTGCACATCTATCTGCATCACATTGGCTGTTGGAATTTGCTGAATTCCCTCTAATCCTGAAGCAAACATCTGTTGTTGGCCTGCCATTCCATTTCCTTTGGATCCGGCTACTACCGAAGCAAAGGGTACGATTGTACCTCCCCGGTTCTTATGGGTAACAAGTAAACTCTTGGTCATAGAACCATCCATTTCCTGGGTAGTTACGGTAAGCATATCGATCGGGGCGTTTCCATAGCCCAATTCGGCAATGGTCTTTCCCTTAATGTCTGCTCCTGCCTGTATTTGAGTCGTGGGAATGGTCACCAACGGGGTGCAGGTATAGCTAGCCAACAGCGTCGATACGCCATCCACTTCATCAAATAACATCGTACGAATAGGGGCGCGGGTTTCATTTTGAGTGTGCACAGCATGGTAGATCTCTATACTATTAACCGATTCCTGCGTTTCTGCAAAGGGATACGCGATTTTTCGAAGGGTAGAGGCAAATTCGCTATTCGTCAATCCAGCGACATAAATATAGCCATCATTGTAGTCAATGTCCGTGATGTTCAAGGTGCTGGCCGGGGTTTCTTCCCAAAATAGCAGTTCAGAAGAAGCCGGATCGTTAAGTGTAATACTAGTACTATTGCCTTCAGTTACTTCTAAAAATCGAATCTCTCCGGTAGCAGGATGCACAATGGCTATTACCGCTTTCGCATCGGGTTGATGACCTAGCTTTATAGCAACATACGCTTCCTGACTAACCGGATGGATCTTCATATCCTGAATTACCACATCACGGGTTTCCATATTGAGTTTTTGTGCTATGGTTCCATCAAAACCTTCCATATTAAAGGGCACGGCATCCTTCAGTTCGTCTGCTGTTGTTGCCACCGCGTAGATCTTTCCTGCTTTGCTGTCCCCAATAAACAGTACATTTTCGGCCCCAAAGGCCAGGACATTAGCTCCGGATAATGCGGACTTTGGCACTATTTCCGAATGCATTATTGTCTGTGTATCCGAAATTGCTACATCTTTTGCTTTGTCCTGCTTACAAGACGCAAGAAATACGGCGAGGAAACCAAATGCTATCAATTGTATTTTCATGGTACTTTACTATTAGGTTTTGAATTAGTCGATAACAAAGGAGGCATCCGAGAGCTTCAATCGTACGTTTAGTTCCCCCTCATTAATATTCCACCTGTACAAGGTGTATTTTCGAACACCCGTTTTATGCATAGGGTCCTGATCCGCAATCCTTCTGGCCTCTTCAAAGGAATTGGCTCGTATCATGATAGCGCCATAGCCCCCAGCGTCCGAGGCACCTTCTATTGTGGTTTGCCCTCCCATGATCATGGTACCCTGGTTTTCAATTTTATGTACAAAATCCATATGATCCGGTAAAACTTTTGCCACCTCATCAAATGGCACTACAGGCTCCGTAACATACAGGTAGACTTCTTTGTTCATTCCGGTATTCAACTTTTCTGCTTCAGCCAACACATCATCCTGGGCTTGTAGCGTAAGCGTCGGTACTCCAAGCATTAGAAATAACAGACTTGCAATGTTTTTTAGTTTTCTTTTAGTTTTCATAATCGATTGTTTTTAGAGTTAAAAAATGTATTGTTATTCTTCACGGTATTAAAACTTAAATTCCAAAGTGGGTCCTGTATAAAAGATATTGTTGGATTCTCCGGATTCCTTTACAAAATCGCCAGCCACGAAATAGGTGGACCGCCACTCGAACTCAATATTCCTATTGATCTCATATAATATTTTCAAGCCAATAGCGCTGCCCAGGTAGGCACTGGAACCACTTGTCGCATCCCGAATTTGAAAACGCGGTGGCGTGTATAGAC
The DNA here is from genome assembly GCA_028277085.1 of Flavobacteriaceae bacterium. Classification (GTDB taxonomy): domain Bacteria; phylum Bacteroidota; class Bacteroidia; order Flavobacteriales; family Flavobacteriaceae; genus Croceivirga. The sequence continues at coordinate 1,922 of JANQHL010000080.1, read as the reverse complement.
CATCCTCTTTTGAGGATCGGAAGAAAAAGGCATAATCCATATACATGGAGAAGCCTTCAAAGGGGTATATCTTAAAATTGGGATGCAACCCATTTAGGTTGACGGGTGTATTTACAGCGGCGAGGCTGTACAATGCAGGATTCACAAATAGGGGGTTGTACGTCTGTAATTTGTCATCGCCCCTGTCCCTGTCCCCGGAGGAATAATCAAACTTCAATCCAAACGTCAGTTTCCATGGACTGTTAATCAAGATGTATTTATAGTCGAACTCAAAGTTAAAGGCGCTAATTGTGGCATCCCCTAATTCTCCAAATTGATAGACCAACTCCGTATTGAATACCATTCGTTTCCCTAAGGTTCCATAACGCCGTATTCCTATAGAATGGCGGGTTTCCTCTCCTTCCAGATCACTAAAACTGGCGAAATCCGAATGAAACCCCAGATAGTACAATTCGGTTTTCCCCAGGATCCTCCCCACCTTGAGGTCCGCCACCGCCCCCCACAAGGTCGGGTTAGTAGCATCCTCATCAAACAAGGCAAAGGCATTGTCAAAAGCGTCAAATTCCGGTTGCACTTCGCTACCATAGAACACCTGAATTGAATTTTGACTGAAGTTGTAATCTGCTTTCACCAAATCAAAACTCCTCCGAATATTGGGGCCATCCCTGCGGTCGACTAACCTTCCTGCTCCAAAGGTCAATTGTTTTCTACCCAGGGTGAGGACAAATGCATTCTCTTTTTGTGGAATAGTAAATTCTGCAAAAGCCTGGTGCAGGTCCAGTTGATCGTCCTCCAAAGTCCTATCAATGCCCCCACTCGTAAAACCATGATATAGTTCTGCATATACCCGGACATATTTTCCGAAATGCAGGGCCGAATTTAAGTTCAGCCGTTGGGAATAATAACTGTCATCTTCTTCGGTATAATTTTCGTTGATGGTGCTTTCAAAACGCGGCCGATAGGCCCCTCCTACTGTAAGGTAGACGGATTTGCCTTTGGACAGTGAAACGTATTTTAGTCCTTGGGCAAAAACAGGTTCATATTCCTTTGCAGTCTCCTTATTTTTTAAATAGCTATAGTCTTCATCAGCGCTATCATTCATGAATTCTTGAGGTGCTTTCAGCTCCACTTCCTGGGCATAGATCAATGGGGAGGCGAAAGAAGAAAGCAAGGTAAAGAGGAATGTCAAATTTCTCATTTTCAAAGCTTTGGTGGGTTAATTTTTGATTACTACCCGAAATTAACCGCTACGCTTTGCCTGTGCATTAATCCAAATTAAGACGTTATAGATTTTACAATTTCTTCACTTTTTGTGTTTTTTACTTTTTGCGCTTTGCCTTACTTAATGCTTCAGGGGTTACCCCCAAATAGGAGGCAATCATTCTTTGTGGAATGCGACTTACAATTTGGGGATAGGTAGCCACAAAATGTTCATAACGATCAAGGATGGATCCTCCCATAAGCATAATGACACGTTTCTGAAGGCCGTCAATCCGGTGGATCATCTCCGGCATATTCTGATGGCTATTAAAAAAATTCTTATCCAAAACGCTAACCACGGAATCTTCCAGCGCGTCAATAAACAGATCTGCCGGGACATTTGGTGGGATATGATCTACCATAACGGTGCCTTCCGGGGCAAATAGGAATATGTGTTCTTTCCCTTTTTTGTCCAGGGAATAACTACGAAGTAAGCCGAAATTTACGCGATATATCTTAGAATTTAGTTCCCCTGCCCGTTGCAGAATATCTCCTTTTTTTAGGGTTATAGTGCTCATTAAAAAAAATAAGCGCTAAAGTAAACCCAGGGAAACCGCTGTGCATTAATCAAAATTAAGAAAGCCACTATCGGCTTTGCAGGTATTGGCGTTTTGATTTGCTTAAGGCCTCCGGAGTAACACCAAGATACGAAGCGATCATTT
>JANQHL010000071.1 GCA_028277085.1 Flavobacteriaceae bacterium | reverse complement strand
GTGTTAGGTGTTAGGTGTTAGGTGTTAGGTGTTAGGTGTTAGGTGTTAGGTGTTAGGTGTTAGGTGTTAGGTGTTAGGTGTTAGGTGTTAGGTAAAATTAAACATTGTTTTTTTCGGAAAATCGCCTATCGACGTCGTATCTCACTCAATAAAATACCGGTAGCCATAGCAACATTTAAGCTTTCAGCGGTCTCCCTACCAAATTGAGGAATTGCGATTTTCGCATGCAATTTCTGCATCAGGGATGCAGAGATGCCATTGGCCTCATTCCCCAAAAGCAAGATCCCTGAGGCAGGTAAGGCAGTTTGATATACCGTTGTTCCTTCCATCACAGCTCCATAAATCGGCAACCCTAGTGACCCCAGATACGATTCCAGATCGGAATACACCATATTTACCTGCGCTATGGATCCCATGGTCGCCTGAAGTACCTTAGGGTTATAACAGTCTACCGTGGTGTTGGAACACACAATATTTTTTATCCCGAACCAATCACAGAGCCTGATGATTGTTCCTAAATTTCCAGGGTCCCTGACATCATCCAGGGCAACGCTCCAGTCTTTCGGACTAATCTCCTTGGGTGACGGCATCCGAAATACCCCCAACACCCCATTGGGATGTTGTAGCGCGCTAATTTTCTTAAGCTCCTGTTCGTTGATAATTTCCGTTTGCGAGTATGAGAACTGTGATTCTTGATCTGGGGTTACAAAAATCCTTTCCGGAACAGACCCTGCTGCTATCAAAGTGCTAACTGCTTTGGCTCCTTCTATAAAAAACAACTGGTGTTGATTTCGGTATTTTTTTTGATGTAAGCTTTTAACCAGTCTTAGCCACTTTTTGCCAGCCATGGGAATTCGTGTAATTTTGAGCTTTATGATAACCTATCCGGTGCTCAGGAACTTAACGGCAAATGTAATTCTATTCTCGGTAGTTATAGCCCTTACCTCCTGCAATGCGGTTAAAAAAGTTGGTGATGAGGAGTACCTGCTGATGGAGAATACCATCTATGCCGATAGCACACGCGTAACCAACTCTGAGGTAAGAAATCTACTGGGACAACGTCCCAATAGTAATATTCTAGGATATCCACTTCGTTTGAATCTTTACAATATCGCTAAAGAAAACCCGGATTCGTTATACCAGGATTGGTTACACCGAAAACCCAAAAGGGAAGAACGACTTAGCAATTTTCTATCTGCCAAGCAGGTAAGGCGGCTTGGACAATCTTTTGTAGTACGAGGATTCAGCAATCTTCTGAAACGGGTTGGTGAAGCTCCGGTAATTATTGATACACTCAGTACTCAAAAGTCTATTGATCGCTTACAGGCCTATTATAGCAGCAAAGGATATTTTAACAATTTTGCCACCTACGACGTAGTGCCTATTAAACGTAAAAAACGAGCCAAAATGGACTATCATGTGGCCCTCGGAAAAGCTTACTATGTGGACTCACTTTCGCAAAATATTCCGTCTTCGCAGCTCGATTCCATCTACCAGATACATCGGGAAAACTCTTTTGTACAGCAGGGAAAACAATTTGATCTGGCCGATTTTAACCAGGAAAGAAAACGCCTAACCACCATTTTCAGAAATACCGGGGTATATGATTTCCAGGAAAGTTCAATAAGCTATGATGTGGTTCGTGACACCTTGCAAAGCAATGACGATCAAAAAATGGCTGTACAGCTGAATATCAACAACCCCAGAGCAGCCGATACCACAAGTACTAAAGAGTATCTGGTAAATCGTTTTAAAAGCATCAATATCTATGCAGACTATCAGCTTGATGCTGCTAATGATTCTTTATTATCAATTGATTATGAAGACTATACCATCTATTACAAAGACAAGCTAAAATATCGCCCTAAAGCTTTGACGGATGCCATTTTCTTTAAAAAAGACAGTATTTACCGGGATTTGGATGAGATTCGAAGTAAACGCCAAATTGTAAACTTAAATACCTTTAAATATCCCAGTTTCAAATTAATTCCGGATTCGACAGGAACGCTGCTTATCTCCAATATCTACCTGGTGCCTCGGGCCAAGTATTCTTTAGATACTTCTATAGAACTTACCCGTAGTAATATTCAGCTCGCCGGTATTGGATTTAGTGGGTCCGTCATTACCCGAAATGTTTTTGGTGGTGCAGAAACACTGAGTCTTACCGCCAGAGGTTCTGTAGGTTTTTTAAGTGATAACGCTTCTGATGAGACCTTTACTTCGGAGATTGGTGGCGACATCAATCTTACTTTTCCGAGAATTTGGTTCCCCATAAACACGGAACACCTTATTCCCTATTATATGCTTCCCCAAACACGATTGTCCGTAGGTACCAATTTTCAACAGAACATCGGTTTGGACCGGCAATCCCTAAACAGCATACTCGCCTACAATTGGTCTCCCGATGATTTCAGAAAGAACACTATAGAATTGCTCAATATTGAATTTGTCCGCAACACGGACACCGATGACTTTTTCAGGGTCTATGACAATACCTATGCAAACCTGGATGCTGTTGCTGATAGCTATGAAACCATTGATGGTTTTGCGGATTTTTATGACGAAACGGTTGATCCGGCTGCAGATGATGACAATGAACCGGAGTTGATTATTACCGAAGGAACTTCAGGGTTCATCGATGCCATTTTGAACGAAGGGCAGGCGCTGACCCAGGAAGATTTTGACGAAGTTCGAAGTATAGAAGAACGAAGGGAGCGATTGACCAGTAATAACCTGATCTTCACCTCCAACTATACCTTTCAAAAAAACAATCGGGAAAATCCCAATGACAACGATTTCTATCAATACCGGGTACGATTCGAAAGTGCTGGGAATATGCTATCCTTACTTGAGCGGGTAATTCCATTCAATCAAAACGATAATGGGCAAGGCCTGGTCTTTAGCGTGCCGTATTCCCAATATTTCAAAACTGAGTTCGACTACATCAAGCATTGGGGGTTATCCAAATCCAAAGTAGTTGCATTTCGAGGGTTTGTGGGACTGGCCGTTCCTTACGGCAATGCGGACAACATCCCTTTTGTACGCAGTTATTTCGCGGGGGGTTCCAATGATAACCGGGCCTGGAATGTGTATTCCCTCGGACCGGGAAGAACGGACAATGAAAACGATTTTAACGAAGCGAACTTCAAGATCGGACTAAATCTTGAGTATCGTTTCCCAATAGTTGGTGATGTAAAAGGTGCCTTTTTTGCGGATGCCGGAAATATTTGGAATGTCTTTGACAACGTGGAAGATGAAGAGGCTACTTTTAACGGTTTCAGCTCTTTAGGTGATATTGCCCTGGGCACCGGTTTTGGGCTGCGGTATGACTTTACTTACTTTGTCATCCGGCTGGATACAGGCTTCAAAACGTACAACCCGGCCTTACAAGGTTCCGAGCGCTGGTTTACCGATTTCAATTTCAGAGAAGCCGTATTCAACATTGGTATCAATTATCCTTTTTAATGGTAATATTGTTACTTTTGTGTCCATTCTAATCGGTAACCAACTTATACAATAACTATGTCACACAATATAAAGCCTGGTGTTGCCACAGGAGATCAGGTACAGGAAATTTTCAACTATGCAAAACAGAAGGGCTTTGCGCTCCCTGCTGTAAATGTGATCGGTTCCAATACCGTGAACGGGGTACTGGAAACCGCAGCAGCATTAAATGCCCCGGTTATTATCCAATTCTCTAATGGAGGGGCCCAGTTTAATGCCGGTAAAGGACTATCCAATGACAACCAACGCGCTGCTATCCTCGGAGGTATTGCAGGGGCAAAGCACGTGCATCAAATGGCGGAAGCCTATGGCGCCACCGTAATCTTGCACACCGATCACTGTGCTAAAAAGCTATTGCCCTGGATAGATGGGTTGATCACCGCCAGTGAGGAACACTACAAAGCGACCGGGAAGTCACTGTACAGTTCCCACATGATTGATCTTTCCGAGGAGCCTATTGAAGAGAATATTGAGATTTGTAAAAATTACCTGGAACGCATGTCTAAAATGGACATGACCCTTGAAATTGAACTAGGGGTAACCGGGGGTGAGGAAGATGGCGTAGACAATACGGATGTGGATAGCTCTAAGCTATATACACAACCGGAAGAAGTGGCCTATGCTTACGAAGAATTGTCCAAGGTGAGCCCCAGGTTTACAATTGCCGCCGCTTTTGGTAATGTTCATGGGGTATACAAACCAGGAAATGTAAAGCTGACCCCGAAAATCCTAAAAAATTCCCAGGAGTATATCTCCAAAAAATATGGTGTGGAACATAATCATATCGATTTTGTCTTCCACGGCGGTTCGGGTTCTACCTTGGAAGAAATCCGGGAGGCCATTGGATATGGTGTCATTAAGATGAACATTGATACGGATTTGCAGTATGCTTTTATGTCTGGTGTGCGGGATTATGTTCAAGGGAAGAAAGACTATTTGCAAGGGCAGATCGGGAACCCTGACGGAGCTGACCAGCCCAACAAAAAGTTCTATGACCCCCGAGTGTGGTTACGCGAAGGAGAAAAAGCCTTTTCAGAACGTTTAAAACAGGCTTTTGAAGATTTAAACAATGTGAATACACTTTAACGTTCAATAACCCCCTTGATATAGTATGACGGCTTGGTTTAAAAGAAAAGAGAAAGGGATACAGACCACCACGGAAGAGAAAAAGGACACCCCCAAGGGGTTATGGTATAAATCCCCAACTGGTAAGATTGTAGAGTCTGAAGATCTGGCGAAAAACTATTATGTAAGCCCGGAGGACGACTATCATGTGCGTATCGGAAGTAAGGAATACTTTGAGATCCTTTTTGATGATAATAAATACAAGGAACTGGATGAAAATTTAAGTTCCAAAGACCCCTTAAAATTTGTAGATAACAAAAAATATAGTGACCGCTTAAAAGCGGCCAAATCAAAAACGGGCTTAAACGATGCTGTACGGACAGCTATAGGGAAATCCATGGGCAAGGACCTGGTCGTAGCGTGTATGGATTTCAGTTTCATTGGAGGATCCATGGGTAGTGTGGTTGGTGAGAAAATCGCCAGGGCGATTGATCATGCCAAAAAGCGAAAACTTCCCTTCCTTATGATCTCCAAATCAGGGGGAGCAAGGATGATGGAAGCTGCCCTTTCCTTGATGCAGCTGGCCAAAACTTCCGCCAAGTTAGCACAACTGGCTGAGGCCAAAATCCCTTATATCTCGCTTTGTACCGACCCCACTACGGGTGGAACAACCGCTTCCTATGCTATGTTGGGCGATATTAATATTGCAGAACCGGGAGCGCTAATAGGTTTTGCAGGTCCCCGGGTGGTCAAAGACACTACCGGAAAAGACTTACCGGAAGGTTTCCAAACCGCAGAATTTGTAAAAGAACACGGTTTTTTGGACTTCATCGTGCATAGAAGGGATCTAAAGCAAAAGGTAAACCACTATATAGACTTGATTACTAATCAGCCTTTACGAATAGAAAAAGCGCCTGCTGAGTAGCAAGCGCTTTTTTTCATAAGCATTACAGTGTCTACATTAGTTCCTGAAAAACCTTCTTAAGAATACTTCTTCAGAAGTCCCATCGGGATAGGTCAACATTCCTTTGGCATCGCAGGTTCCATCGCCAAAGTCGAGGCTGGCCGTATTACCACTCCTTGAGATCTCTAAGACACCACTAACAATAAATCTGCAGGCCATTTCTCTTCGAAGGGGAGTAATTACCTCTTTGGTATATACCACACCAGCTCGACTGGTGTATGTACCGCTACCTGTTACCAAGAAGACGTTATCGCCCCAAAACCCGGTTCCAAAGCCTTCGATCCATTCACGAGTACGTGTTCCAGAGAAAGCAGCCACTGCCCCATCCGGCCAGGTCGCCGTATAATTCGCTGTAGCCGTTCCCTGGGGATTCCCATTCTCGTTGGAACGAACCCGTAGTACATTGGCGACACCTTCAATAGCGACCCCATTAAAAGTGAAGTTTTCAAGGCTAAGGGCTAAAGACTTTGAAGCCGCCTCCATATCTTTTTCATAGCTAAGGTTGATGATACCGCTCAATACATTTCCGTTACGCAGTTCGCATCCCTCTCCAAAATCAATGGTTTTTTCCCTTGTAGTATCGGTAACGACCGTAGTAATGGTTACGCAATCCGGTAAATAATCCGAAAAATAAGCGGATTTTCCGGTTAAGGAGAATTCATCCGATACGTAAACGTCCTCTGCAATTTCCGTAATTTCGTCCGCTATCTGTTCGGATTCATCACTATACTGTAGTTCAGCTACTGAAATCACCTCCTGGCTATCCAGGGTTTCTTCCACAGCAGCTTCTTCTTCGCTACAAGCAGTAAAGGTCAAAGCGGATACCAAGATAAGTCCCGCATAGTTCATAGGTTTGAGACACTTTTTCATAACTATCAAATTTTAACGTTTGCTCCTATGACCGGAGTTTTTTGAAAAGGTTTAATCGGTCCCAAAAAAATTTTTCAATTAAAAAAAAGGGGTATCTTTGCGCCTTGATTGAAAGTCAGTCAGATACATAAGAATCATTTTAATAATATTGGCATGTATTTAAATAAGGAAAAGAAAGCCGAAATTTTCAAAAAACACGGCGGGTCAGCGACCAACACAGGCTCTACAGAAGGGCAAATTGCGTTATTTACGTATCGCATTAATCATTTAACGCAACACTTAAAGCAAAACCACAAGGATTTCAACACGGAACGCTCCCTGGTAAAACTAGTAGGGAAGCGAAGAAGTCTTTTGGATTATTTGAAGAAAAAAGACATTGAGAAATACCGTACTTTAATCAAGGAGCTAGGTATTCGAAAATAATAACAAGGGAGCTATCATGGGCTCCCTTTGTTTTTTGCTTGACCTTCGGGGAGAGCAAACAAAAAGCTGCACATAGGTTTCATTGGTCTACAACACAACAACACAACCCGACCGTCCGGATAGACGGTAGACCAAAGTTTAACATGTCCTAAAATACAGAGGACAACATACTTTTTTATGATTCCAAAAACATTTAAAGAGGTCATTGACCTGGGTGACGGTAGAGAAATTTCTATCGAAACCGGAAAACTGGCAAAACAGGCACATGGTTCTGTAGTAATACAGTCCGGTAATTGTATGTTACTAGCCACCGTAGTTTCCAATTATCACGCCGCCGATGTAGATTTTCTACCGCTAACCGTAGACTATCGGGAAAAGTTTGCCGCAGCAGGGCGCTATCCTGGAGGATTTTTTAAGCGCGAAGCACGACCAAGCGATGGAGAAGTGCTTACGATGCGTCTGGTAGATCGTGTACTCCGACCACTTTTCCCGAAGGATTATCACGCAGAAACCCAAGTTATGATTCAGTTAATGTCGCATGACTCAGAAGTAATGCCCGATGCTATGGCGGGCCTTGCGGCATCTACAGTAATCCAACTTTCAGACATTCCCTTTGAATGCCCTATATCAGAAGTACGCGTAGGACGTATTAATGGCGAATTGATCATTAATCCTACCCGAGCACAACTGAAGGAATCCGACATAGACATGGTTATTGGGGCTTCGGAAGATTTTGTGATGATGGTAGAAGGCGAAATGCTGGAAATCTCCGAGGAAGAGATGGTAGAGGCCATACAATTTGCGCATGACGCGATAAAAGTACAATGCGAAGCACAGCGAAAATTGGCCAAAGCGGTTGGCAAAAAGGAAACCCGGGAATACGATCCGGAACCTGAGGATGAAGCACTGCAACAAAAGATCCATGAAATGGTTTATGATAAATCATATGCCATTGCAAAAGACGGAAGCTCAAAGCAAGAGCGCGGGCAGGCTTTTAGTGAGCTTAAGGAAGAAGTTTTCGAAACATTCTCGGAAGAGGAACAAGAAGAACTTGGCGCCTTAGTTCATAAGTATTTTGCCAAAGCGCAAAAAGAAGCTGTTCGAAATTTAACCTTAAATGAAGGGTTGCGATTGGATGGTAGAAAAACCGACGAGATCAGGCCAATCTGGTGTGAAGTGGATTACCTCCCTTCCGTACATGGTTCTTCTATTTTTACC
>JANQHL010000145.1 GCA_028277085.1 Flavobacteriaceae bacterium | reverse complement strand
CAAACCTCCGATGCCGCTGTTCGGATCCTGGTTATTCCAACCAATGAGGAACTGGAGATCGCAAGACAGGCCTTTTCATTACTATCCAAAGAAGCGAATCCCTAGTATGGTTCAGTCATCCTAGGTTTAAGTCCTAATAACCTAACGTAAATTCTGATTTGTATTGTGCTTTCCCATTTCTTACCCTCCGCGCTACTAAGGTTATGTCTTTGGCGAAAATAGATTTCTCACATTCGTTCGAAATGACTTTTTCGTCTGGAAATACAACTTGGCATGGTGAGGCTATAGGAGCAGGTGGTTGCTGCTTTTATTCCTTGAAATATGATTCGTAATAGCGGCTTCTAATTCCTGGTAGTTGGTTTGTATCAGCCAATGCCCGGAATCCAATGCTAAAAATTCATAGTCATTTTTCATGTATTGATGACTTTCCGCAACCGAAAAAGCACCTATTGCCATGTCCTTCTTCCCCCAAATGAATAAAGTAGGAACATGAATATCTCCAAGTATTTTGTTTTCAACCGCATTCGTTAAAAGTTCATAATTACTTCGGTAATAGTTTAGGGAAGCGGTTAATCGTTTAGGGTCTCTAAAAACGGTTAAATAGTCGTCAATTTCCTCTGCCTCAGAATTCTCCCATAGATTTCGTAATACTTTGAAGTCATTATTGCTGAGTTGCTTTTCAGGGAGGTCCGGCAGTTGAAAATTTTTGACATATTGACTCATTTTAATTTGCTCTTCGTCAGTTGCCAACGCTTTTCCAAAGGCCTGAGGGTGTGGCACTGAGATTCCCGTCCAACTTAAAATTTTGTCTCGGTGGTCATGCGTCAATTTCCAGCCAATTACAGCACCCCAGTCATGACCGACAAGATGAAAACTTGATTTATTAAAAGCAGAAACGATACCCAAAACATCATCAGCAAGTTTGTCCAGGCGGTACTGTTCTATTCCCTCCGGACTGGCATTCTTACTATATCCCCTTAAATTAGGGGCTACACAGAAATACCCTTTTTTGGAAAGGCTGGACATCAGCTTTTTCCACATATGTGAAGTTTCCGGCCAACCATGTAAAAAAATCACCAATTCATTTTCCGTATCTCCAGCTATCCGACAGTCAAATGTTAAATGGTCTACTTTTATTTTTACAGTTTCTTGCATGGTTTGGAATTGTAGGTACCGTAAGGCTAAGATTCCCGCCTCCTATGAACTACCGTAAGGTTGTTTGAGGAAGGTAACTTTTCTATGATTTTGACTTTCTTTTGTTAGCTTTTGAAAATAGTAAAAATTGATGAGGAGGAACAAGCAATGAATTATGGGAATTGTTTTATGCTGGTTTTTTTGAGAAAGATCCAATAATGGCATAACCACGGGATAAGTAAGGTTAGTACAAAAATTCCGAGATCGACTATGATCCTTTTTTTGAAATCTTCTTGAATCCTGTCTGCCGGCAGGCAGGTTTTGGCCCGGTTTACCCTGAGCGCCGGCCTGAATGACAAGGTCGGGCAGGCAGTTGAAGGGTTTTGTTCTGCGCCGTCGCGTAGCCGCTATGGCGGAGCACGGTCAAGACAAAATGAACACTATCAAAACCGAATTGACGTAGCACCATAGTAAAGCAAAAGATATGAAGTTCTTGCAAAGGACCTGCGCATAACACTTCTCCTGGTAAGGTTTGTTATCTATCACTTCAATTGCTGCAAACCCAAAAGGCATACGGCTAAAGAAGTAAATTTTATTCCTGATCTATAGCGATATTGCGGTATCTTACGATTTCAAAAATCAGATCATGCGCAGTTTTCAGACACTAATTTTCGCCTTTCTGGTGAATGTGGCCATAGCCCAGGATCTACCAAAACTATATGAAGGTGTAAACTCCTCTGTAGTGGTACTTCGGGTAGAAACATTCGCCCCCGCTGCTTCGGGAGATATCACCTATATGGTAGAAGAAGCCTCCCAGGGTTCCGGGGTACTGGTGTCTGAAGAAGGTTATATCTGGACCGCAGCCCATGTGGTGCAATCGGCGGAAGAAGTGGAAATTGAATTTGTTACCGGGGAGATTTACAGGGGAGAGGTAGTAGCTTCGAGTCCCCCGGGAGATGTTGCTCTTTTAAAGATCGTTGGTCCCTTTGATCCTAAGGGGAAAGCTGTTGCTACCATTGGTGATTCCGATGCCCTGGGTATTGGAGAAGACATTTTTGTGCTGGGGGCCCCTCACGGCTTTGCGCAAACCCTCACCCGTGGGATTATCAGTGGTCGGCATTTTCCGGAAAACTTAAGCAACGACTTTGAACGCATTGAGTTTTTACAAACCGATGCGGCGATCAATCCCGGAAATTCCGGGGGGCCGATGTTCAATATGGAAGGTGAAGTAGTAGGGATTGCCAGTAGTATTTACTCCATATCCGGTGGTTTTGAGGGGATTGGTTTTGTTACGGCCTCGAATACCGTAAAACAACTCTTAACTACAGAACCCAATCCCTGGACAGGGATGGAAGCGATGCTTTTGCCCACCCATCTGGCGAGGGTATTGAATGTACCCCAGGAATCCGGGCTTTTGGTCCTTTCCATATCGTCAAAAGGTACTGCGGCCCAGTTGGGGTTGCGGGGAGGCTACATTGCAGCAACCATCAACGACGAAGAAATCCTGTTGGGAGGAGACGTTATTCTGGAAATCGCCGGGATTAAATTTGTGGATAATAATGCACGGTCTTTAATTAAAAACAAGATCGCTTCCTACCCTAGTGGCACTGAAATCCCAATCGTGATCCTACGGGAAGGACAAATCGGTGCCGCCAGTTTTCCAAAGCCGTAACCAAAACCACAAAGGCAATAATCTTTTTGAATCCTGCCTGCCCTCAGGCAGGTTTTGGCTCGGTTTACCCTGAGCGCAGTCGAAGTGTTTTGTTCTGCGCCGTCGCGTAGCCGCTATGGCGGAGCACGGTCAAGACAAAATGAACATTATCAGAATCAGATAGATTCTAGCAGGGGTGTTCGGCCTCCGAAGTGGAACTCTTTAGAGCCCCATAGAAAAGCGAAAGATGTGAAGTTTTGCCAAAGCAGGCAAGTAAAACCTCGCACAACGGAATAGCTATGCTACAAGAAATGCGTGAATCACTATCTTTAAAGGATACTAAATCCAGGCAAAATGACAGATCGTAGAAAATTCCTCCAAAATGCTTCCGCTTTGGGTATGGCAACCGTACTTGGGGCATGCACCTCTCCCGAACCGAAAGCAGCACCAAAAGTCGAAAAACAAAGCAATATCCGAAGCAATCCCATTGGCGTTTCTACCTATTCGTTTTGGCAGTTTAACGGTCCCAAGGAAGACGTGCCGATCGAAATGTGCATCGATAAGGCGGCCGCTATGGGTTTTGATGGTGTCGAACTACTACTCGTCCAAATGACTTCCGAAGAGAACAGCTATTTGCAAAACCTTAAAAAGCGCGCTTTCCATGCGGGATTGGACCTAATGGGTTTTAGCACCCATCAGGGCTATGTCTATCCTGAAAAAGAAAAACGGGACGAGAACATTGCGAAAACGATCCGACAGATAGAACTGGCGTACGCCCTGGGCATACCTACCATGCGATTGAATACCGGGCGCTGGGGAACCTCAAAGGATTTCGACGAGCTCATGGCCAATAAGGGTATTGAACCGACATTGGAAGGCTATACCGATGAAGATGGCTTCAAATGGGTGATTGACGCTATTGCCGCATGCATTCCAACCGCGGAAAAGTGTGGCGTGGTCCTGGGCCTGGAAAACCACTGGGGACTCGGTCGTACTGCTGAAGGTGTGAAACGAATTGTAGACGCCATCAATAGTCCATGGTTGCAGATGACTTTGGATACCGGCAACTTTTTAGAAAATCGAGAGGAACAGCTGAAGCTTATGGCCCCTCAAACCTTCCTTATCCAGGCCAAAACCTATTATGGTGGTGGTAAATGGTATTCCCTGGACATCGATTATCCTGCCATTGGTCAAATGATGCGGGATGTGGGCTACAAAGGATGGATATCCCTTGAGTTTGAAGGTGTTGAATCACCGGATACAGCTGTGCCCAAGAGCCTGGA
>JANQHL010000181.1 GCA_028277085.1 Flavobacteriaceae bacterium | reverse complement strand
TACTGGAAATCATCAGTGCCGCCAAAAACGATGCAAATAGCAAGAAGAGCCAGTTCTTTGGAGCGTCTCCACTTACCAAAAACTTGCCCTTAAGTATGTCTAAAACCCCTTTTTTCATTTACTAATTTGGTTGCTCGTTATTGCTTGTTGCTTTTATCTGCTATATTCTTTCCGCTATCCGTAACCTGGCACTCCTGGCTCGATTATTCAAAGCAATTTCTTCTTGCGAGGGTACTATTAACCCTCCTACTTTTTGTAAAGGCACTTCCACATTACCGTAAAAATCCTTTTCCGCCTGGCCTTCGAACTTCCCTTCCCGGATAAAGCGTTTTACTAATCGGTCTTCCAGAGAATGATAACTTATCACGCACAAACGACCTCTGGCCTTCAACACTTCAGGAACCTGTTCCAAAAACGCCCTCAACGCTTCAATTTCTTCATTCACCTCTATCCGAATTGCCTGATACACCTGCGCCAACACCTTGTTTTCCCTTCCCTTTGGCAGGAATCTTCGCAGTACATCCCGCAACTCCAAAGTCGTTTGAATTCCCTTTGTTGCCCTGGCCTCAACAATTGTCCTCGCCATACCCCTTGCGTTGCGCAGCTCTCCATAGTTAAAAAGCACCTGCGCCAACTGCTCCTGGCTATATCGATTCACCACATCAAAACCGCTTTTTTCCTTACGGCGATCCATACGCATATCCAAATCTGCGTCTTGCCGTATGGAAAACCCTCTGGAAGCCTCGTCAAATTGATGGGAAGAAACCCCAAAGTCAGCCAGGATACCATCCACTTCTTCAATGCCATAGAACTTTAAAAACTGCTTGAGGTATCGAAAGTTCTCATTGATCAATTGGAACCTTTCGTCCTCTATTTTGTTGGCGATTGCATCCTCATCCTGATCAAAAGCGATCAACTTCCCTTTTTCACCCAGTTGTTCCAGTATTTTTCGGGAGTGCCCCCCTCCTCCAAAAGTGACATCCACATACACACCTTCTTTTTGAATGTTTAATCCGGCCACGGATTCCTCCAAAAGCACCGGCAGGTGATAATCACTGTTCTCCACTACTATTAAATATCGATTCCGATATTTTCTCGAACTCCTCATCCGACATAGAATCCAACATCGTTTCGTATCGCTCTTTATCCCAAATCTCGATCATGCTATGAGAGGCATTTAACACCACCTCTTTCTCAATACCCGCATAGTCAAATAAATTCTTGGGGATCTGCAGCCGACCGGTTTCCGCATCAATGGGCACTTCTTTGAGTCCAGCGGTATATTTCCGAAGCCATAGCTGAAACTGTTTGCCCTGATTGGGGTGCCCCATGATCTGCTTCATGATATCGTCAAACTTCACTTTTGGATGCAACTCCAGACATTTTTGATAGGCAGAACGTTTGATCACAAAGTCGTCCCCCATAAAAGGAATGAGCTTGTTCTTCAGGGAAGAGGGTAATGAAATCCTCCCCTTGGCATCTGCCTTACATTCATGTTGTCCTACAATGGAAGTCACCTTAAAACCTGTTCGCTTCTTTTATTAACCCAAATATATACAAATTATTTCCCTAAAATCCACAAATCTCCACTTTGTTAATAACTTACCCACTTTATAACACTCTATTTTTCACTTTTTTACCCTTCCTCACACTTTGTTCTTTCCGATTGTTGTGTTTTGAAATGCCTATATTTGTCCGCTCTATGCCGAACCAACTTAGATGGAAGACGAAATCATAAAGGACGGTAAGTACCGTTACATTGAAATCGGTGAAGGAAAACCTATTATCATCCTTCATGGCCTAATGGGTGGGCTAAGCAATTTTCATGGCGTGACCGATTTTTTTCCAAGAAAAGGTTATAAAGTCCTTGTCCCGGAGCTTCCCATTTACGACATGCCCATGCTCAAGACCACGGTAAAGAACTTTGCCAAGTTCCTTGAGGAGTTCATAGAGTACAAGGAATTGGAGGAGGTCATTCTTTTGGGGAATTCCCTTGGCGGCCATATTGGTCTATTACACACCAAAATGTATCCGAATAAGGTAAAGGCCCTTGTCATCACCGGAAGTTCAGGCCTTTATGAGAGTGCCATGGGGGATGGTTATCCCAAACGCGGGGATTATGAGTTCATAAAAAAGAAAGCTCAGGATGTTTTCTACGATCCGAAAGTGGCTACCAAAGAGATTGTGGATGAAGTATTTGCCACTGTAAACGACCGTATGAAGCTGGTAAAAACCCTTGCTATTGCCAAAAGTGCCATCCGGCACAATATGTCCAAGGATTTGCCTAATATGCATACCCCTACTTGTATTATTTGGGGAAAACAAGACAATGTTACCCCTCCGAATGTCGCCGAAGAATTCCACGAACTTTTACCGGACTCGGAGCTGTTTTGGATAGACAAATGCGGGCATGCACCCATGATGGAACACCCGGAAGAATTCAACATAATTCTGGACGCCTGGCTGGATCAACGTGAATTCTGAAGTGGTGGCAGACATTAGATTTGAGTCATGAGATCTAAGTTTTGTATGTGGACTTCTCAAATCTAATACCTCAAATCTAACGGCTAGTAATCATGAAAATTACTTCTGCTGAATTTGTAATGAGTAACTCGGATGTGGCGAAATGTCCCAGGGAGCCGCTTCCCGAATATGCCTTTATCGGACGCTCCAATGTGGGAAAGTCCTCTTTGATCAACATGTTGATGAATCGAAAAGGGCTCGCAAAGACTTCCGGAAGACCCGGTAAAACACAGCTTATCAATCATTTCAGGATCAATGGTAATTGGTTCCTGGTAGACCTGCCGGGTTACGGGTATGCCAAAGTATCAAAAAAGGAAAAGAAGACCTTTCAGCGATACATCACCGATTATTTCCGGAAAAGACAACAGTTGGTTTGTGGATTTGTACTGGTAGACATCCGTCATGAACCGCAGCAAATTGATCTGGAATTCATGGAATGGCTTGGTGGCAATGCTATTCCCTTTGCGTTAATCTTTACAAAAGCTGACAAACTAAAGCCAGAAGCTATTGAAAAGCAGGTACAAGACTACGTAAAAGTACTGCTCAATACCGCCTGGGAAGAAGTACCTCCTTATTTTGTAACTTCTTCCACAAACAGTATGGGTAGGGAAGCCGTTTTGGAATATATTGAGGACATTAATCGGCAAGTAATAACAAAATAAAATGGTTTCTCAGGTCTAATCCATCCTTTCTTTGACCAGCTGAATCAGGGCATTTACCGTCTGCAGGGAATTCAATTCTTCGGTAGTTATAACAACTTCCAAACCATTGGCGCCTTCCACAAGGACAATGGGAAAGGTAAACTTGTAGCCAAACTTGCTCTTGTAGGTTTTGGCAAACTCGTCTTTGTGCAAAAATAGCATTTCATAAGTGGCCTCCTGCCGAAATTTTTTCCAGGTACTGTTTTCGGTAACTATACCAAAAGTGAGTTCACACAATTTACAGTCATAGGTTTGGGGACTCAACACCTTATGCACGCTATCCAGAAAGGCATTCCCTCGTCCTGAGTTGGCGTTGTATATAAAAATGAGTTTCGGCAAAGGATTGTTTTATTGAACTTTTGATTTAATCAAAAAAGATTTCATCCAATCTCCCTTTCTCGTAAGCTTTCAAAAATTTCTTTGACTTTGAGTTCAAGATGAGTCCGTTATTTTTATTTGAAACGTAGTCTAAAAATATTTTAGCCCCTTCTATTTGCGATTCTTTGACATCCTCCTGTTTGCTATATTTCCGACCTTCAATTTTCAAGTTTTTCAGATATCTGTCATTGTTGAGTTTTTCGTTCAAAATATAATTCGTAATTGCAATCATATAGAAGTAACGCTGATTACTTTTTGGATTCAAGGAATTATAAAAACTTCCGAAAATAGGAACGTTGATTCCAGTATCCTCATTCTTCCAAAAATCCACGATTCGACAAGCACTTACAAATTCATCAGATTTAAAATTTACAGGATTGTCGAAGATATGTTCTGTGGCATCAAAAAATAATTGCTCATAGTTGGCAAAATCCGGGTCTGGATCAGATTTCATTTGAATAAGTGCTTCCGACAATTGTGAATGACCGGAGACTGTTACACCGAACAAAGCTATCAGAATTAATTTCTTTATCATCTCTTATGGCTTTTTTAAACTTTACTTCAAGTGTTTGGGAAAGTCCATTCTGCCTCCCAAAACCCTGACTATGAAAATTGATTCCGGTTCTTTGTAATAGAATATCATATGTGCCTTATAGCGGTACCGTAGCAACATTTTATTTTTGACGGCCACATAACGCCTCCCAAGTTCGGGGTCATCACTAAGATCTCCAAGGACTTCCTTCAGACCCATCGCATATTTCAAGGATTGAGCCTCGCCAAAGTTCTCGATTATATATTTAACAATGGATTTGATATCTAGTTTTGCCCTGGCACTGATGACATATTTATTCTTTGGCATTATGCTCGCTTATGGCCTCTTCCCAAATACCGTCAATCGTTGCATCAGTTGGGCCGCTCTCCATACCCTCTATCAGCGCATCGTTTAAGTCTACGATTCGCTTTCTCCTCTCCTGGTCTTTTCGGATAATGTCCCTGATATATTCACTGTCGTTGGTATAGAATCCCTGTTCTATCAAGCTTTTGACAAAGGCATCCTGTTGTTCTGTGAATGTTATTGATTTTCGAATTACCCCCATAATGAACCAATAGTATTAATAATGGTTCAATTTAGCGATAAAATATGAATTGGAAAAAATGGAGTTAGGAGCGTTTAATGCTTTTTACACCCAAATTGAGGCCATAGCGAATACACTACTTCAGGACCCCGACAATCCTTATGCGCATGTGTATTTGGGCAGCTACTTTGACCCTGCTCTGCGAAGTGCTCACGGGAGATTTATCAGCCTATGGATGGTGGGTAAATGTCACTTCGCGGTAGATAGTGAAAAGTGATAAGGTGCGAAGTTTCACTTGTCCACCTTTTTGGCGGAAACTTCGCACAGCGGGGTGTAGTAGAATATTAGCATAGCTCAATCGATACTAAACCAAGGCAATTGAAATATCTAAAAAATTCAAATAGTTTTTAATTTTATCATGGTCAAATGAAAGGAATATTTTAAGAACCATCAATAAAGTTTTGTCTAATCTATATGGATTTGCTTTCAAGAGAGACTATATACTATCTGGGCTAAGTTGACACTTCTTAAGCTACTCGATCACTTCCTCAACTAAATTGAGAGAACAGGAACTGTCCGCAACCATTCCTCGATTTTAACATCCTTAATGATGAAGATTAAGTTCATTTTTTGTAATCTTTTTCTTATTTTTTTAAATTTATGTTACCATGAAGATGACACCCTCTTTAAAACTAGTTTTTATTTCAGTTGTCCTAACATTTGCATCCTGTTCCAATGGTCAGGATAATGAAACATCAGAAATAGATATTAACAGCCTATGTATTGATCCTTACGTTTTTATGGAAATAACGGAAAGCATTCCAGCGACCGTTAGGCTTGTAGACGAAGGTCAGCCTTTTTTTAACGGGGTCAAAAGATACTACGAGGTAAACGCAGAGACATATATTCCTTCCATTTTTGAAAATAGTGGAGAAAGAATAGTACGAATTTTCCCAATACAAAATAAAGGGGAAGAAGTTGGTTCAGAAATCAAAATTTCCGGAAAGTTAATTTCCTGTTTTACCGGAGCTCATGGACTTCTAACCAACGACTACAAAGTGTTTACTCTTATAGATAACTAGTCATATGACCCCATGAAAAAAACTCTATTTATCACATTGTTATTCGCAGCAACATATTCCTATGCCCAAATCCGAATTATTGGTGGAAACAACACTACCATCGACCAGAACCCATGGCAAATTTCAATACGTGGAACCAATAACCATCATGTACCGGATGCTAGAAACGAACATATTTGTGGAGGTTCGATAATTACGGATGAATGGATATTGACCGCGGCGCATTGCGTTACGAATTTTAGTAATGGAAACGTAATAGGAATTAACGAAATAACTATATCCGCCGGAATTACACAGCGAAACGATTCAATCACAGGTCAGTACAGAAATGTTGCCCAAATTGTAATACACCCAAACCATGACTCAGCGACCAGTGAAAACGATGTTGCTCTCATAAGACTTACGGCTCCGTTGAACTTTAACAATAATGTTCAGCCAGTACAACTCACAGATATTTGGCGTGATACATCGCCAGGTAGTACAGCAAGGGTAACTGGATGGGGAAACACATTGGACGGCACTGCTTCTACTCCATCAAACAATTTACAGACACTTAATATGCCCATAATATCGAACAATAGCGCAAATAGCCTAAATACGGGCAATGTCAATGTGTCCAATAATATGTTTGCCATGAGATTAATAGGTTCTGGTGTATCCCGTGGAGATAGCGGTGGCCCTGCTACAATTGCGGAATATGGTCAAAGATTTCTGATAGGTTGCAGTAGTTGGGGAGAGTTTCCCAAAGATAGTAAACCAACTATTTATACAAGACTGTTCAATTATAGAGCATGGATTGCTGGAGTTTTACCATTACCGGATATCACTGGCAGCAACCTGCTTTGCAATACAAACTCAATATACACGCTTCAGAACGGTACCGGAAATATAACATGGACATCATCTAGCAACATTCAAATCGTATCTTCCAATAATACTTCGGCTACTGTAAGGGCTTCAAATGCTACTACATCAGGAAATGGATGGTTGTTGGCCACTTCATCGGATGGATACGAACACATAGAACGTATAAATGTCAACAAAAATGCAGGACAAACTTCGATGAGCCTGTCAGTCTATAGTTCCAGTAGCAGTAATATAGATATCACTGTGAACGGGGGCAGTGGAGAAACACCTTACTCTTGGTATATTAACAATGCCTTTCACAGCACGACAACGTCAAGGACACTAGGCTTATATTACACCGCAAACAGTATCCGAATAGAGGTAAGGAACGATAATGTTTGCGGTACTGGCATACATCATGCCTTTTTTACAGGCAACATACCAGGGCGTTATTATTACAGGGTAAGTCCGAATCCGGCAACTAATTACCTAAAGATAAGCAATGAATCTTCTCTTGGGGAAAGTTCGTTAAGATTGGAAGATGTGGATAATACCGAGATTGGCTATAAAATCTATGACCTTACCAAAAACAAAATGATGGAAGGAAAGGGAATTGTTGGTGCCAATGGTCTTAACCTGGACATCAGCGGTCTAAGGAAAGGTATTTATGTGCTCGAAATCATAGCCGATAAAAGGAAAGAGGCTCACAAAATAATAAAAGAATGAAGAATCCCTATTGGTTTATAGGTAAAGACCTAATTACTTAGCTTGAGTTGTGAGGTCTAATCTCTAAATCCTACCATTTGTGCGAATTTTACTAGTAACTTTTACAGGAATAAGCTGTCGTTCAAAAAATCCTTTAGGGCAAACTCAAGACGTAAGAATAGATATATCGTATTCCAAATATTAGGAATACAAAGTCACTGGTCATGCTTTAAATTTGAATCTCTACCTAGCCTTTGGAGTTCCTCAAATTAGCCAATTTAAGGGACGCTCGGAGCTAGAAGGTCTTTCTTTGACAAAGGTGTCCCATTCTTGATCTTTTTTAATTGTCCCACGAGTTGACTTTTTCTGCGACAAAATCTCCAATTAAAGAATAAGAGAATTTGTATAGGGGATTCTGATTTTTTGGTTTCCGCTACTAATCCTCTATTTGAACTTTTTAGGGTAATTGATGTTTCCGAAAATAGTCTAATAAAACCGTCCATACTTGATTTGCACAAATAATAGTAACTACAGTAACATTTAAACAATACCCTACTCTATTGTTACTTAAGAGCACTAAAATAATCAACCCGGCATGAAAAATAGCGTATTCCTGCTTATCAACGTACTCCTGATCACCAGCTGTACCAGGAAAGAAGCGGTTCCTAAAACTAACCTGAATGAACGATTTGGTTCCGAACTACAGGAACTAAAAGACTACTTCCAAATTCCGGGCCTTGCTGTCCTCGTACAAAAAGGGGATAGTATTGTTTATGAAGACCACTTAGGCTACGCCAACCTGGAACATCAAAAAAAAGTGGATAGTACTACCCTGTTTCCCATTGCTTCAGTGACCAAGGTATTTAGCGCTGTAGCGTTGTTGCAATTGCAGGAACAAGGAAAACTCTCGTTGGAAGACCCTATCAATAGCTATGTACCTCAATCCAACCTGGGGGATTCCATTCAAATTAAACATATTCTATCCCATACCTCCCAGGGGCCTGTGGGAGATCACTTTTACTATAGTTATCGATTTGGCATGCTGACCCCGGTAATTGAAAAGGCTGCTGACACTTCCTTTCCAGCGTTTTTAAAACAGGCAATTTTTGCTCCATTGCAACTCAAACAAACCTATTTACTTACCGATTCAAGTGCAGTAACCGCTACTATGGCGCGACCTTACGATCTGGACGAGGGGGCTGTTCCCGGTAAGGTGGAATATGGAGTCTCCGCCGCAGCGGGTATCGTCTCCAATCTAAAAGACCTGGCAAAATTTAGTCGCGCTTTGGATACTAATGCGCTACTGACTAAAGCTTCAAAAGACAGGATGTACATTCCTTTTCAATCTGATCTTCCTTACGGCTATGGCATTTTTACCCAACAATTGGAGGGCAAAGCAATCCGTTGGGCCTATGGGCAGTACGATTCGTATTCCAGTCTGTTGCTAAAAGTTCCTGAGGATGATCTTACCCTGGTCCTTTTGGCGAATAACAATCTGATGAGTGATCCTGCCCGTTTGATCAATGGCGATGTTACCACATCTCTTTTTGCGATGAGCTTTTTTAAGAATTATGTGCTGCATTTAGAAGGAGTGCCCTTATTTGAACCAGATGCTGTAGATAGTAGCGAAGAAAATCGATCAGAATTTCATAGGAAAAAGCTGTTGGCTGAAGCCCTGGCCGCCTCTTATATGGCCCGGTTTGACAATGCAGAACTGGAAAAGAGTAAGCAATTGCTCCGAAAGACCTTTACCCTGTTCCCGGACTATTTGAACTATGGCGACCTGAACCTCTTACATACCCTTACATTTCTTAAGGACGTTCATTTTTATATGGATTTAGGAGCGTTTAATGATTTTGACGCCCAAATTGAGGCCATAGCCAATACGCTACTGACTCAGGACCCCAATAACCCTTATGCGCATGTGTATTTGGGCACCTACTTTGATCGTAAAGGGGATTCCCAAAAAGCGCGTTTCCATTTTGAGGCCCTGGTAAACCAACAAAACTTCTCTCCATTTTGGTATACTGTTGAGGCGAAGCAATGGCTGGCAGCGCATGAATAAGTAGTACAGTATTGTAATCCCTTTTTGACGAGAAATCCTCTATAAGAAAGGTATTGTTTCTTTTGATGGAGTACGTAGAGGTGTGTAATGACAAATTCCATTTGCCGGGGATATTTCCTATATTACCCCAATGGAGTTTATCATTGTCTTAGTAGGACACTGGATAGGGGATTATCTGCTACAGACCACGAATATGGCAACAAAGAAAAGTAGTCGTCTTAAATGGCTGTCATTGCATGTATTCACCTATACTTTGGTGTTATTGGCAACAGGGAATATTGTCTTTTCCTGGCAGGTGGGGTTAGGGTATGCTATTTTTAACGGGGCTTTGCATTTTATCACTGATTTCTTCACCAGCAAACTCGCAAGGCGGTATCAGGACCAACCCAGAATTTATTATCCTATCCTGGGATTTGATCAGTTGGTACATATCAGCTGTTTGTACTGGACCTTTGTACATTCTGATATCCTGGCCCTATAACTCTAGCTTCTCTGCAAAGTAGTCACAAAAATCCTTCATGGTGGCCGTCATTTTTTCATCCTGCGTGGCGCGCATGAAGGTGTCGCTCATTGTTAATAAGGTTTGGTGGAAAAACAGTTTCATTTCTTCTACCGGCATGTCTTTCGTCCACAAGTCTATCTTTAACGATTCCTTGTTTTTACTATCCCAAACAGACAAAAGCATCGCTTTCGCCTCTTCATTATTCACTCCTCCATCTTCCGCAGACCAGGTGAGTTCCTCCGGAACCCTGTTTTCATCCAAGCCTACTTTCAATCGTATTTCTGATGTATGTGCTACTGCCATTACTTTTTAGGTTTATAGTTTGCACTTTTAAAGATCTCATCTGCCGGCAACCCCAAAAGCGCTGTCAAAGATACTTCGGGATTTTTCACCATGAAGGCCCTTACTATTTGCCAGCCAATATATCGTCCTAACCGTCCAGGGGATTCGCTATCCAATTCCAAGCGAAACTTTGAAAAAGGGGCAGGATCCAAAAAACGGCGATCCAATTCCGAATCCGTACTATAGAGGACTTCTTGTGCTATAAAATACCGCCATATCTGTTCTTCATTAGCTGTTGCCCAATCCATTTCTTCCGATGCATACCCTATTTTTTGCGCGTCGGTATAATTGGGCAACAATCTATCCTTGAGATAGAGTTCTTTTCCATAATACACCATTCTGGAGAGAAAGGTCCTGTTTCTGGGATACTGATTCACCTGCTTTGCAAAGGCATTGGCAACATCAGAAACCAAAAACTTCTTATCCAAACCTGTAGCTATATAACGCGCAATACCCCGGTAAAAATGATGGTCTTTCCCTAAATAATTGTCAAGTCCAAGTAACACTATGGAATCCGTCAGTACTACCCGACTGTCATACTGCACTTCAGAGGTTAATGTGACTACTTTAGGGACAGTATAGTTCGGGAAGTAATACTTGATATGTTGGAAAAGAAGTGTAAGTTCCTCCGCTTCCGCTGTAAAGTCTTTAAAGACCTTATCCACCTCCTCAAACAGCTCCTGTTGAACTGTGTCATTAAGCTTAGCGATCCAAATACTGTCGGGATACTGCTCCGGAAACAAATATGGAAATTGTGCCTTAAGCCTGGGGATTTCTTCCGGTGTTGCCGTGGCAAACTCCCTATCAAAACGCATTACCTCTAACCGCACAGGAATTTTAGCAATTGCTGCCTCTTTTTTATCTTTCTTTTTACAAGAAATTACCACCGCAAATAGCAGTATGGGAAAGTATTTGCGTATCAACTTCATTTTTAACACCCCAGCGTTTAAATTTACAAGGTGCAAAGGTAATTTTTTGAAGATAAAGTAAAACACTATGCAAACAGAAAAGGTCATAGAACATATTGTGAACTGGTTAACGTCCTATGCGGAAAACGCGGGTATTAAAGGATTCGTGGTAGGGGTTTCGGGAGGAATCGATTCCGCAGTAACGTCAACACTATGTGCGAAGACCGGATTGGATGTATTATGTGTGGAAATGCCCATACATCAAGGTTCTAAACAAGTAACCAGAGCAGATCGGCATATTAATTGGTTACTGAAACATTTTTCCAATGTGAGCAGACAACCTGTTAATCTGACTCCCATCTTTGACAGTCTTCTCCAGGCCCTACCTCCAGAAAGTGATGAAGAACGACGCTTTATGGCATTGGCGAATACTCGTGCCAGGTTGCGAATGACCACCCTCTATTACTTTGCAGCACTTGAAGGGTACCTGGTAGCCGGAACCGGAAATAAAGTGGAAGATTTTGGAGTGGGCTTTTATACCAAATACGGGGATGGCGGCGTAGACCTAAGCCCGATTGCAGATCTACTTAAGACTGAAGTCTATGAAGTTGGTCGTGTACTAGGCATCAACGAGGAAATTATGGAAGCTCCCCCAACCGATGGCCTTTGGGGAGACAATAGGACGGATGAAGATCAAATCGGTGCAAGCTATCCGGAGTTGGAGTGGGCCATGCAAATGGATGCCGAAGGAAAAACAGCAGAACTGTTTTCAGGACGAAAAAAAGAAGTGTTTACGATCTACAAAACCCTAAATACCGCAAACAGGCATAAGATGATTCCTATCCCTGTTTGTGAAATTCCTGATTCACTAAAAGTTGCATCTTAACCTAGTGAATTGTGATTAAAACGAATAAAACCTTAAAAATTCTGTGGTTTTAATAAAAAAATGAGAGTTTTGTGAGGCTAATTGGTTACCTTGCCTTTCACTAAATGTAAGCTTCCGATTACTAAAGGAAAGCAGAACCAACAAAATTAACTAAAACAAACTAGCATGATCAAAGTTTTAATAGCAGACAATCACCCTATTGTGCGTCTGGGAATCAGGCAGATACTAGAAGCTGCTTCCAATTTTGATGTCATAGGGGATGTATCCTCTACCTCAGAGCTTTTCTCTTCTCTTGAAAAGATAAATCCTGATGTGGTAATGCTCGAAATGGACATCCCGGAGATTAACGGTATTGCCACTTTACGAAAAATTAAACAGGAATTTCCTAATATCAAAGTGTTGATGTACAGCGGTCAATCGGAAGACGTTTATGCATTGAGCACCATCCGTGCAGGTGCTTTTGGTTACTTATCCAAAACTGCCGATGTAGATTATATCACCGCTGCGGTACAAAAAGTTTCTGAAGGCAACATGTTTATTACTAATGAGTTAGCACAACGTTTAGCCTTTGATGAAGGTACACAAAAACCGAGAAGGTTCTTTAGGAAACTATCTACAAGAGAGGTAGAAGTTTTAAAACTTCTTGCCAGTGGAAAACGCAATAAAGAGGTGGCCGAAGGTCTAAATTTGAACGAAAAGACCGTTAGTACTTACAAGGCGCGACTGATGCGAAAATTGAATGTGGATAACTTAGTTGACCTGTTGCAACAGGCGAAAGCATTGGAGTTGTATTAAAATTCTTTTGGATTACGAAACAAAAACCCCGGACGTATCGGGGTTTTTGCTTTTAAGACAATACCCTGTTTAATTTAGCATTCAATAATTTATTCAGTTGCAGGTAATTCATAATCTCCTCTAATATCTCGGCGTTATGGTCATTAGAGTCCTGTGTATCTTTTCGAAGTTTTGCGATTCTACTCTTAATGAGATTGCACCGTAATGTCAAAATTGTTTCGCTCACAAGTTGTGCAATTCCCTGCTGTTTTTCTTTTGGGTATATGTCCTTTCGCTCCCAATTATGAAGTGTATACTTTTCGTCTTCCATGAGTAAAGAAGATACTTGCCCTACATATTCCTGGTTTAATTCTCCCATGAAGCTTGTTACGGAAAAATCTTCATTTTCATTGAGTTTTCGCACCAGGTGATGGTATATTTCCCTGAAACTGTGATTGGAAAGTTCTATCTCATCTTCCTGAAGATCCAGGTACACCTTTTCATACACCTTTGCTTCTACAGTTTCCGGTTCCAGGATAAGTTGTCCGTCTTCATTTTCCTTCAATAGCAGATCTTCAAATTGCTGTTTTTCCTTGCCATACAGCAATAGGATTTCAATTATCTTTCGTTCTAACTCAAACTGCACATCCACCTGCTCCACCAACTTTTCGTTCTTAACCACTTCAAACGCTTTTTGCTGTTGTTTCAGTTTTTTAGTGGTCTCAGCAATGTCTTTTTTGTTGCGTTGCGCAAGTGTGTTATAGAGTACCTCTTCGGAAACCTGTAATATTCTGGCACATTCCTGAATATAGATCTCTTGTTGAATAAGGTCCGGGATCTTTGCAATGGAACGCACGATATCCCGTACCGTCTCGGCACGTTTAATAGGATCATTTGCCGCTTCCACCGCTAACAAAGACGTTTTGAATTGTATAAAATCCTTGGCATTTTCCTGCAGGTACCGCAGTACATCCTCATAGGGATTGTTCTTTGCAAAGCTGTCCGGATCCTCCCCCTCCGGAAAGGTACATACCTTCACATTCATCCCTTGTTCCAGGATAAGGTCAATCCCTCGCAAAGAGGCCCTCAGGCCAGCAGCATCACCATCGAATAGCACGGTGATATTCCTGGTCAAACGATTGATCAAACGGATCTGTTCGGGGGTAAGCGCGGTACCGCTGGAAGCCACCACATTTTCTATCCCGCATTGCTGCATCTGGATAACATCGGTATAGCCCTCAACCAAATAACAATTATCCGCTTTGGCAATCGCCTGTTTCGCAAAATAAATGCCATAAAGCACCTTACTTTTATGGTAGATCTCGCTCTCCGGCGAATTCAAGTACTTGGCTGCTTTCTTATCGCTGGTGAGAATCCTACCTCCAAAACCGAGTACGCGCCCGCTCATGGAGTGAATTGGAAAAATTACCCTCCCTTTGAAACGGTCAAAGGTCTTTCTTCCACCACCGGCTTGTTCCTTTACTATGGTCAGGCCCGTTTTTTCCAAAAACTCCAATTGATACCCCTCTTCCAGAGCTGTCCTGGTAAATGCCTCCCATTCATCATGGGAATAGCCCAAACCAAATTTTTTGATGGTCGCTTCCCGGAAACCGCGTTCTTTGAAGTAGGATAGCCCTATGGCTTTGCCGGATTCCGTATGCCACAGCGTTTTTACGAAATAGTCCTGGGCATATTCCGAGACCAAATACATGCTTTCCCGTTCATTAGCCTGTTCCTTCTGTTCATCCGATTGCTCCGTTTCCTCTATTTCAATATTGTATTTCTTGGCGAGGTACCGAATAGCTTCCGGGTAACTAAAATGCTCATGTTCCATTAAAAAAGCCACTACATTGCCTCCCTTACCGCTACTAAAGTCCTTCCAAATCTGCTTTACCGGTGAAACCATGAAACTGGGCGTCCGTTCGTCGGTAAAAGGGCTCAAACCCTTAAAGTTGGACCCTGATTTCTTCAATTGCACAAAATCCCCGATCACCTCCTCCACCCGGGCGGTCTCATATACCTGATCTATAGTAGTTTTTGCTATCATTTAGCACATTATCCGACGTTGCCACGCCTACAAGTCATAACTTTGCGAAAGTTATTAAAGATATCGCTAAAATGATACTGTTCTTTGGTACCCGACCTGGAAAACAAATCGTGCAAGCATTAGAAAGGGCTACCTGCTCCCATTGTCACCAAAGAGGATCCCTGCGATTAATCTCTCAGCCCAATTATTTCCACTTGTTTTGGCTGCCCTTATTCACCATAAGCACTTCTCGTTTTGCTGAATGTACACACTGTAAGCGTGTGTATTACAAAGAAGAATTCACCCGGGAGATGGAACAGGAAATGGGATTATAGATCGAAACGTAGTCCGAGGGAAATGTTGTTCTGTTGTACTGATGGTTCCTCAAACATTGGTGTTAACTCATATTTAAAGTAAAGTGAAAGATCATCAAAACCAATATAGGTGCTTAAACCAGCTATTATTCGTTGGTTTTCACCATTTCCCGTATCCGAAAAGCCAACTATAATTTGATCATTTCTGCTTTCTCCTCTTACCTTTTGCCTGTTAAAGTAATTAAAGCCAAAATATGTCCCTATCCCTATTTTAAACATTTTGTTTGTAGAATACCTTTTGTATTGCCGGTATTCACGTCTAACTGAGGGACCCATCTCAAAATGAACTGGAATCACAAAACTATCCATTCTGTACTTGGATTTGAACAATGGCAGGACACCTCCCTGCCCGTCCGGCAGGCTCCTCAATTCAACCACCGGAAAACCAAGATCACCCGTCACAAGGGTAAAGAAACGGTTCTCGGTGGGTTTAAGTCCATTAAACTGAAATGAAAAACCATATTTAATCCTGAGCCAATTGGTATTTTTAAATACCCTCGTATTCCATGCATAACCAATCTCAAAGAACCTGCTGCCCAGGTACTCGTAAGGAGAGTCCGAAAAGGAAGTCCCGGATATCAAGGCATTGTTAAGACCAAAACCAACAACAAGATTTTTATATGTTCTTTTATCCCGTCTAATTTCTTTTTCCTTTCTTTTAGAATTCAACTTGATGAAAAGTAAATGGTCTTCCTCCAACTGAGCAATAGAATCGTAATCTATCCCATCCAAAAATTCCCCTCCCATATCTTCATTCCGTAAAAGAAGTGCAATCTTATTGTCCAGAATAGCCAGTCGGTTTTCAATGTTCATTGCCCGCTTTCTTGCAACCTCCTCTTTGAGAATCTGGGCCTCATTTTCAGTAATTACCTCTTTTTCCAGACGCTCATTGATGGATTTCACTTCTTCCTTTAAAGCCCTTTTTTCTTGTTTGGTGATTGCATTTTTTTGTTGTTCTAAAATTTTAACCCTTTTTTGAACACTATCATCCTGGGTGTAACCATTAAAAGCAATTAAAGCAAACAACAGCAACATTAAAATGGATGTAATTTTTGTCATGATGATTTGATTTTAGACCGTCCTCTACCAGCCCCCTTTTTCAGGGGGCATGAGTAAAGGCTGGTTTGATTGATGAATGGTTAATTATTGCGGTCAGCAACTGCAGTCCGTAGTTTAAAAAAGCCTTCCTTTAACTTAAGGAATAATGGATTCCGTTGGTCATCGAGAAGTTCCACTTCCACCTCGTTTAAGAGCGCCATGGCATCTACCTTTCCATTTTCCTGAAGAACATTATCCAATAAGAGTTCTTGTTGAGCGGCCAGTAACAAACTATCAATTTCAGCATCAGTAACCGTAATTTTGCTATCCTCCATCGCAGTAACCTGGGCGAGCACCTCGTTCAATTTATCTTCAATCTTAGCATCAATCGCCTTTTCTGTTCCCACAACTACGGACGACCGAAGGCCTTTTGTTTCCAGCCGATTTTCCACTACACCCGATGTGCTTTGGAGCGTTCCTGAGAAGCCAGTATCTGATGGAAATTCCGATTGTTCTTTTTCAACCACCGGTATTGTGTTTTCGTCAGAAGGTGTTGGTGTGTTAGGTTCCTCTTGCACTATTTCCATAATAGGTGTCACCATCTCCTTTTTTAGTTCATTTTCTGAGGTGCCGTCCACTATTTTATTTTCGGGTGGTTGCATATCCGTAGTATTCCAAAAGTTAATGGAAAGTGCGACCACAGCAAGAAGCCCAGCAGCTATGCCTGCCGTCCAAAACAACGGTCTCCTGTTTTGTGAGCGCTTTTCTTCGCCTAAGGCTTCGTTAATCTGTTCCCAGGCTTTTGGAGAAGGGGGTATTTTCCTTTCCTGAAACTTTTGCCTGATATGTTTTTCAAATTTGTCCATTTTGTTCACTTCAGTCACTATCCCATTTTTTTAGGGGAAGTGGTTTTTTTAAACTTCAAATTTTCCTGCAATAACTTACGTGCTTTAAACAACTGTGATTTTGACGTACCTTCTGAGATTTCCAACATTTTGGCAATTTCATGATGCTTGTATCCTTCCACAGCGTACAACACAAATACCATTTTGTATCCTTCTGGTAAAGCGTCGATCATCGATTGAAGGTATTCTACTTCCATGAATGCGCCTTCTGCCTGGGTCGGAATTGCCTTAACGGTTAACATTTCATCGTCATAGACCACAAACTGTCGCTTTCGGAGGTAGGAAATACACTCCCTCACCATAATTTTGCGGATCCACCCTTCAAAACTTCCCCGATATTCAAAGGTTTCCAACCCCTTGAACACCTTAACAAAACCATTGACCATTACATCTTCTGCAAACTGAACATCTTTGATGTACTGCCGGCAAACACTCAGCATTTTTGGGGCAAATTTGTCATAAATAGCCTGTTGGGCGACACGTTGCCCCGTTTTGGCACGTTTGATCAGTTGCTTCTCATTGCTGTAGAACGGTATTACTTTCAAGGGTTCTCGATTTGCCTTCTATTCTGAAAGACGCTCAAAATTTTAGTAAGGTTGCCCAGGGGTAAAATTATTGCTTCCTTTCCACTACATAATTGACCATAAGGGTCAATGCGGCCTTGTAATCCGATTGGGGGTAGTTATCCAGGATCTCCAAGGCTTCGTCCTTGAATTGTAACATTTTAGCCACGGCGTAGTCCAGACCGCCCTTTTCCTTTACATAGGCGATCACCTCCTTAACTCTCTTTTTGTCCTTATTGTGGTTTTTGATCGAGTTGATGAGCCATCTTCGATGTTTTTTATCACTGGTATTTAGCGCATAAATCAACGGGAGGGTCATTTTTTGCTCCTTGATATCAATTCCGGTAGGCTTTCCAATGCGTTCGGTCCCATAGTCAAACAGATCGTCCTTGATCTGAAATGCCATACCACAGAGTTCCCCAAATCTCCTAAACGTCCCTATTTCCTCTGAGTCAGGTAGTACCGAGGCCGCTCCTATGCTGCAGCAGGCCGCGATAAGTGTTGCTGTTTTTTGTCGGATAATATCGTAATACACTTCCTCCGTAATATCCAGAAGCCGGGCCTTTTCTATTTGCAGTAACTCTCCTTCACTCATGGATTTTACCGAATTGGAAACGATCTGTAACAAATCATAGTCCCCCTTTTCCAATGCCACTAATAATCCTTTGGAAAACAAATAATCTCCTACCAAAACTGCAATCTTATTTTTCCACAGCGCGTTTATGGAGAAAAAACCTCGTCTTTTATAGCTGTCGTCCACAACATCGTCATGCACCAAACTTGCGGTATGAATAAGTTCAATAATAGCCGCCCCAGTATACGTACGTTCTACAACTTCGCCACCGTTAAGCATTTTCGCTGTCAAAAAGACGAACATGGGACGCATTTGCTTCCCTTTTCTGTTTACAATGTAGTAGGTAATACGATTAAATAAGGCTACCTTGGAAGACATGGAATCATAGAACTTCTGCTCAAAAAGTTCCATTTCTTTTTCAATAGGCTCGCGTATTTGTGAGACAATCTTCATGCGATCTCCAAATATACTTATCCCTGT